>JAICLH010000065.1 GCA_025927495.1 Gemmatimonadaceae bacterium | reverse complement strand
GAAGAGCTCGCCACGCGCTATCCGTTCCTGCGCATCGCGCGCCACCGCCGGCGGCGCGGCATTGCCGACGCGTTGCGCACCGGATACCTCGAGGCGCAGGGCCGCGTGATGGTGTTCTATCCCGCGGATCTGCAGTACAAGCCCGAGGACATCCCGCGGCTCGTCGCGCCCATTCTGGCAGGCGACGCCGACATGGTGACGGGCTACAAGCAGGGCCACTACGACAAGGCGTTCGTCTCGCGCATTTACAACGGCCTGAGCCGGCGGCTGTTCGACCTGCCGGTGCGCGACCTCAATTCCGTGAAGGCGTACCGCCGCGAAGTGATGGACGCCATTCCCGTTAGGCCGGATTGGCACCGGTACATGATCGCGATCGCCGCCGCGCAGGGGTTCACCGTCACCGAGGTGCCGGTGCCGCTCTATCCGCGGCACGCGGGGCGGTCCAAGTTCGGCATCGCGCGCATTCCGGTCGGTGTGTTGGACATGCTCGCCGTGTGGTTCGAGCTGCAGTTCGGCCAGAAGCCGCTGCTGCTGTTCGGGATGATGGGCGCGGCGCTGTTCCTGATCGGTGTCCTGGCCGGCATCGTCGCGGTCGTGATGCTCGCGCTCCGTGACGTCGGCGTCCGTGCCGTGTGGACCATCATCCAGACCTGTCTCATCCTCGGCTCGATTTTCTTCGCCGCCGGATTGTTGGGCGAACAGATCGCCGGTCAACGCGCGGAGCTGCGCGAGCTCAGGCGGCGCGTCGAGGATGCGCGCGCCGAGCGCGACGCGCCCGTGGAACGAGGTTAGGCGCGTGCGGGTGCTCTTCCTCGCCCATTCGTTCCCGCGGCGCGCGGGCGATGCGGCGGGCTCCTTCCTGTTGCGTCTCGCCCAGGCCCTGGAATCGGAGGGCATCACCGTGCAGGTGGTGGCCCCGGCGGCGCCGGGCATCGCCAACATCGAGCAACTCGATGGGGTTGGCGTCGCGCGCTTTCGCTATGCGCCGCGCCGCTTCGAGCGGCTCGCGTATACCGGCACCATGGCGCAGGACGTGAAGGACTCGTGGAGCGCGCGTCTCACCATGCTCAGCTTCCTGGGCTCGGAGTTCGTGAGCGCGGTGCGTTCCGGCCGCCGGTTCCAACCCGATCTCGTGCACGCGCACTGGTGGTTCCCGGGCGGCCTCGTGGGAACCTGGGTGGCGTCGATGGCCGGCGTGCCGCTCATCACCACGCTGCACGGGAGCGACGTGCGTCTCGCGCGCACGGTGGTCGGCGCGCGGCCCGTGTTCCGTCACGTGCTCCGGCACTCGGCCGCGGTGACCGCGGTGTCCAACTGGCTGGCGGGTGAGGCGGGGGCGGTGCTGCCTAACATAAAGCCGGTGGTGGCGCCGATGCCCGTCGACACCACAATGTTCGCGCCCGGCAACGGCCGATCCACCGATCGGTTGCTCTTCGTTGGGCGGCTCAATGCGCAGAAGGGCGTGCTGACGCTCATCGATGCGCTGCCGGCGATCGGCGCGCCGTACGCGGTCGACATCATCGGCGACGGACCCGACCGCGCGGCGCTCGAGGATCGCGCGCGCACCCTGCGCGTCGCCGACCGCATCACGTGGCACGGCGCGCTGCCGCGTACCGAACTCCCCCCGTTCTATCAGCGCGCCGCGGCGCTCGTTGTGCCCTCGATCGACGAGGGCCTGGGCCTCGTCGCCGTCGAGGGGCAGATGTGCGCCGCGCCTGTGATCGCCGCCAACTCCGGTGGCCTGAGCGATATCGTGCGCAACGGACAGACAGGGATCCTGGTGCCGCCGCTCGACGCGGCAGCGCTCGCGCAGGCGATCGACGCGGTGCTCGGCGATCCGGACCGCGCGCGCGAGCTCGCCGCCGCAGGGCGCGTGCACGCGCTCGCGACGTTTGCGCCGGAGTCGGCCGCGCGGCGCTACGCCATGCTCTATCGCTCCACGCTTGAGCACGCCGAGAAATAGCAGGCTCCTGTTCCTGGCGAAGATTGCGTTCGCGGTCGCCGTCGTCGTGGCCGTCGCGTATGCGCTGGTGCGTGAATGGCAGCCGGTGACCGCGGCGATGCACGAGGCGCGTCCGCGATGGGGCGTGCTCGCGCTCTCCGGCGCGATCGTGCTCGCGAACTACGCGCTGCTCATCGAGGCGTGGCGGATCGTGCTTGCTGGTTGGGAAGGGGAGCGGCGGGGTGCGGCCGCGCCCGCGCTGGGGTTCTGGGAGAGCGCCCGCATCTGGAGCGTGTCGAATCTGGGCCGGTACATCCCGGGCAAAGTGTGGCAGATGGGCTCGATGGCCGTGATGGCGCAGGAGCGCGGCGTCTCGGGCATCACCGCGGCGGGTGCAGCGGTGGTCGTGACGCTCATCAACACTGTGGCCGGATTCGTCGTGCTGGCGCTCACGGGCGCGGGCGTGCTGCACGTGCCTCCGTTGGGCATCGCGGTGATCGCGCTGCTCGGCCTCGGGCTGCTGTTCGCACCGCGGCTCATTCCGTGGTTGGGCAGCCTCGCCGGACGCCTCTTACGCCGGCCGATCGTGGTTGGGCGCATACCGCACACGGCGATCTGGCTCGCGGCCCTCATCTCGGCGGCGTCGTGGGTTGTATACGGAGTGGCGTTTCGCGTGATGGCGGTGGGCGCGCTCGGCTCCGCGACTGGCGCGGTTGGCACCTACATCGCAGTTTTCACCGCCTCGTATCTGGCCGGGTTTCTGGCGCTCATCGCGCCGGGTGGGGTCGGCGTACGTGAGATAGTCATGTTCGCCGGGTTGCGACAGGCCGGATTCACCGGCGGCGAGGCGACGCTGCTCGTGGTCGCATCGCGCGTGTGGCTCACGATTCTCGAGATCGTCCCCGCGGTTCTCTTTCTGGCGCACCGTTGGGTGCGTCCACGACGCTCCGATGGCCCAATCGAAAGCACGAGATAGCCGCGCCGCGGCGAAGGGCAGTCGCGGTCCGGCGTTAGGCGAGCCGCGGTTTGCCACGGCATGGGCGGCGCTTGTGTACGTGGTCGCGACGCTGATCCTCGCCTACCCGGCCCTCGTTGGGCGTTTCCTGGTCAACCCGACGAGCGATCAGTACATCGGTGGATACGCGTTCCGCGAATTCGCGGCGGCATCGCTCCGCGCCGGGCACGGCTTTCCGCTCTGGAATCCGTATCTCTTCGGAGGCATGCCATATGTCGCCGCAATGAGCGGCGACATTTTCTACCCGACCTTTTTGATGCGCATGATCATGCCCACCGACGTCGCGATGACGTGGGCGTTCATCATTCATATCATCCTCGCCGGACTCTTCACGTACATGTTGTTGCGCGCCTGCCGGTTTTCGTTCTACGGCGCGCTGACGGGCGGTCTGGTCTATATGATGGGCGGCCCGATTTCGTCGTACGTTGGACCCGGACACGACGGCAAGCTCTACGTGAGCGCGCTCCTCCCGCTCGTGTTGTTCCTGCTCATCCGCGGGATCCGCGACGGCAAGGCGTGGTCATATGGGGCGCTGGCAATCGTCGCCGGTCTCGCGTGCTTGAGTCCGCACCCGCAGCTCTATCAATACATGCTGTTGGTGAGCGGTGCATTCGCGCTCTGGCTGGCATTCGGAACCGACAACGCGCCGGTGTTGGAACGGCGACTCGCGCTCAAGCGACTCGGCGCGGCCTTCGTGGCCATTTGCGTCGGCACACTCATGGGCGCGATACAGTACACGTCGGTGCTCCAGTACGTGCCGTGGTCGCCGCGCGCTGGAGGCTTGAGCGGTTGGGCGCACGCGACATCGTACTCGTTCCCGCCGGAAGAGCTCATCAACACATACATCCCGCAGTTCACCGGGATGTTCGACCGCTACTGGGGCCGCAACGGGATTCACCTGCACAGCGAATATTTGGGCGCCGTCGCGCTCATGCTCGCGCTTCTTGGCGTGGTCTACGCGTGGCGGCCCGAGCGCCGCTCGTTCGGACGGTTCTGGTTCATCACGTTCATCGTTGCGCTCTTGTGGACGTTAGGCGGATTCACTCCGTTCTATCACATCGTATACGCGCTGGTTCCCGGCACAAAGTATTTTCGCGCGCCGAGTACGATGGTGTTCGTGGTTGGGCTGTGCGTGGCGATTTTCGCCGCGTTCGGAGCAGAGCGGTTGGAGCGCGGCGATGTGACGCGCCAATACGCCGTTGGCTGGCTCATTGCGGCAGCCGTCGTGCTGCTCCTCGGCGTGAGCGGCATGCTGACCAACCTCGCGTCGGTCATCGCTCCGCCGGAGCACCAGGAAGGCGTGTCGCTCAATGCGCAACTATTGCTCGTGGGTTCCGTGCGCACCGCAATTTTTACCGCGGCTGCTGCAGGACTTCTGCTGGCCCTCGTGTTGGGCCGCGCAAAGCGCGCCGTGATCGCGTGGGCGGTGTTCGTTCTCGCCGCCGCGGACCTGTGGAGCATCGAGCATCAGTATTGGATGTTCTCGCCGCCGGCCAGGGAGTTGTACGCGTCTAACGCAACGCTCGAGTACGTGCGAAAGCAGGCGGTCCCGGGACGCGTTCTTCAGATACCGGCTGACGTGGCCCAATCACCGGTTGCTTCTCACGATCCGTATCTGGAAGGCGACGCGCTCATGGTGCAGCGGGTGCGGACGGTCATGGGCTATCATGGAAACGAGATCGGCCGATACCATAACCTCATCAATGCACGCCTCACGGATCCGCAGTTATGGCGCTTGCTGAACGTGAAGTATTTGCTTACGAACCTCCCCAGCATTCCTGATTCGGGATTCACGAAGGTCGTGGGCCCAACGCTCGATGCAGCCGGCACGACCACATACTTGTATACCGTGCCCGGCGACGATCCGCCGGCTTGGGTTGCACCGGTCATCGTCAAGGCGGACGACGAAACCTCCCTCGCAGCCGTACTCGATCCGCGCTTTGACATCCGACGTGGCGCGATCTTCGATACGTCGGCCAACGTGCAAGCCCAGAAAATCACAGCGCTGCCCGCGCCAAGCCCAGTCAACGCGACGGTCACACGCTACGACCCGGGCCATATCGAAGTCGACCTGGGCCAGCCAGCGCCGCACGGGTCGGCACTGATGGTGTCCGAGAACTACTATCCGGGTTGGGTTGCAACGGCCGACGGCAAACCCGCGGTAGTGGGTCGGGCGGACTACGTGCTCATCGGTGTCGCTCTCCCGGACGGCGCTCGACACGTGGTGCTCACATTCACGAGCGCGGTGTATGAGCGCGGCAAGGTGATCACCATCGTGGCGATCCTGATAGCGCTGGCGATGCTGGCTGCGGGGATCGTCCTCGACAAGAAGCGGCATGCCTGAGCGCGCCATCGTCATCGTCCCGACCTACAACGAGCGGGACAACATCACTCGACTCATTCCGATCGTGTTGGAGAAGGACCCGCGCCTCGAGGTGCTGGTGGTCGATGACGCATCGCCGGATTGCACCGGGCAGATCGTCGAATCGATTGCCGACTCAAATCCGCGCGTGCACGTCATCCACCGGCCGGGGAAAATGGGACTCGGCACCGCCTACCTGGCCGGCTTCAAGTGGGGCCTCGAGCAGGGCTATGACTATCTGTTCGAGATGGACGCGGATTTCTCGCACGACCCGAATCACCTGACGCAGTTTCTCGAAGCGATCAAGGACGCGGACCTCGTGTTAGGCTCGAGGTACCGCGAGGGCAGGGTCACCGTGGTGAACTGGCCCATGACGCGCCTCATCCTGAGCTTCTTCGCCAACATGTACGCGAGGATCGTAACTGGTTTGCCACTCGAGGATTCCACGGGCGGGTTCAAGTGCTTTCGCAGGTCAGTCCTCGAGACCATCGACTTGAACGCCATCCGATCGAATGGCTACGCTTTCCAGATCGAAATGAGCTTCCGCGTTTGGAAGAAGGGCTTTCGAATCGTCGAGATTCCGATCGTGTTCGTGGACCGCACCGAGGGGCAGAGCAAGATGTCGCGCAAAATCGTGCGTGAGGCCGTTTGGATGGTGTGGCGTCTCAGGTGGCTGGCCATCACCGGGCGCATCAAGTGAGCGAACGGGAGTTCTTCAAGATGTCCGGCTCGGGGAACGACTTCGTCGTGTTCGACGCCCGGGTCGAGCCGGCGGGTCGATTAGCCTCAGGTCCAGTGATACGTGAAGTCTGCGCGCGTGGCACCGGCGTGGGCGCGGACGGAATGGTGTTCATTGAGCCGACCGCCGCCGACGATGTGCAATTCCGGATGCGCTACTTCAACAGCGATGGCTCCGTCGCCGAGATGTGCGGCAACGCCGCGTTGTGCGTGACGAGCCTGGCAGCGCAGCTCGGGGCGGGCAGCGCCTCCGGCATGCGATTCGAAACGGACTCGGGGATCGCGTCGGCGCGCATTTCGAACGGCCAGCCTGAAGTGGACCTGTGGCCGGTGACGGACGTCAGGCCTGCGGCCGAAATTCCCACCGAGCCAGGCGAGAGCCGGATCGGTTACGCCATCGTTGGCAACCCTCACGTCGTAGTTCTGCGGGACGAGCTCGAGACGCTCGAGATCGTGCGCCGCGGGCGCGCGATCAGGATGCATGAGTACGTCCGGCCGGGCGGCGGCGCGAACGCGAACTTCGTCGCGCGCCGGGGCGATGGCGGATTCGACATCCGAACCTACGAGCGCGGCGTAGAGGCCGAGACGTTGGCGTGCGGGACTGGGTCTGTGTCGACCGCGATTTTGCTCACCGAGTGGCAGCAGGCCGGCTTGGAGACGACCCTCAGGACAAGGTCGGGCCGAGCGCTGACAATCAAGTTGAGTCGGCAGGGCAGCGCCTGGCTACCGTCGCTCCGTGGCGAGGGACGGCTGGTGTTCCGGGGGCTGCTGCCGGTTGACTGACGCAATACTGTCGCGACAAGCCTTTCGCGACAGCTTGACGACAGTCACGACTCTCCATCGCGGTTAGCTGACCCTAGCAGCCCACAAACCAGCGTGACTCCTGCCGATCGACCAGACGGATCTCTCAGCTGCGGGTCATAGCGACAGTAACGGGGATGCGCACACTGAAACGACCTTGAGGCGGATATCCACAGTTTCCCACGATTCTAGTTTACATAACATATCTTATACGAAGTATCTCTATAAGGAGACGAACCTGCTTACTGCAAATCAGGGACAGCCGAGCTCGCGGCCGCCCCTGATTTTACGCGTCCCAGTTTTTTGGGGTGCGTGCTCTCTACAACCCCGACCTCAGCCGGCTTTCACCGCCTTGGCCTGCAGCTCGCCAAGCCGCACGCGCGCTTCGGCCGCTGCGGGGCTCGTGGGGTCCGTCGCAAGCTTCGACCAGATCTTCACAGCGTCGGCCGTCTTGCCGCCCGCAGTGAGCGCACGAGCGGCGTTCGCAAGGTACGTATCCCGGTCGCCCTTGCCTTCGGCTATGCCCGCAGCCTTCTGGTACGCGCCAGCCGCATCGTCGAACTTGTTCTGCTGCTCGTAGCCTGCGCCCAAGAGATTGTATGCGGATGCCTCGATGAACTTCGGCTTGCTCGCGATAAGCTTCTGCAGACCCTCCACACCCTCGGCGTACTTGCCGGCGTCATAATAGGTCTGCGCCAGCAGCAGCTGCGCCTCACGTCCCGCGTCGGTCGACCCGTAGCGGTTCACAATTCGCTCGAGGTCACTTTGCGCAAGTGCCGCATTACCAGCACCTAAGGCCTGCTCGGCTTGCAACAATGCGGACGACGCATTCCGAGCCTGCGCCTGTTGCGACTTCACGTAAAGGAACGCGAGCCCGACCAGCACCACGATCACGCCCGCTGCGATCGACAGCCCCTTGCTGTGAATAAGCGCCCATTCCTTCAGATCCTCGGCGCGATCGTCCAGATCGGGTCGTGCTGCGGCACCTGTCTTGGTCATGCGTTCTCTCGTTGCTCAAATTTTGGAGTTACGGAGCGGCTCGTGTTCGTACCGCGTCCATGCCGACGAGTGCCCCTGGGGTGACTCGAACACCCGGCCAACGGTTTAGGAAACCGCTGCTCTATCCACCTGAGCTACAGGGGCACAGCACTGCAATTTAGCGACGAAGAGCGGTCTTCGCGCCAGACCTCTCAATACTCGAGCAACCATTCGACGCGCCTCGAGGAGAGATGCTGCACGCCCGGCAAAAACGAAAGCGTCATGAGGAAGCTGCACCCGACCACGCGCGCCCCGATGCGCTCCACGAGCTCACACGTCGCGCCCGCCGTTCCGCCCGTGGCCAACACGTCATCCACGACCAGCGCTCGATCCTCGGCGCCAAGCGCGTCTCGGTGCATCTCGAGCGCGTCGGTCCCGTACTCGAGGGCGTACTGCACCCGTTCCACAGTCGACGGCAGCTTCCCCGGCTTGCGCACCGGCACGAACGCGGCACCCAGGTGCTGCGCGACGGGCGCGCCTAGAATGAATCCGCGGCTCTCGATCCCGATCACGTGCGTGATTGCGTCGGCCGCGAACGGCGCCGCCATCGCTTCGGTCGCGCGATGAAACAGCGCCGCGTCGAGCAGAATCGGCGTGATGTCTTTGAAGACGATCCCGGACTTGGGAAAGTCGGGGACGTCGCGGATGGCCCGCCGCAGCTGGTCGGCCAGCAGCCGAGTGTTGGAGGACGTCACGCGCCCGTCACCGCCGGATCTCGAACGGCCTCGCGAGATCTTCCGCTCCGCCTAACGGGTCGCGCGACACCTCCGCGACGGACGCGTGGCTCGGCCCGCGCGCGATGGCCGAGGCGAACTGCTCCACCCGCTCGTCATCGCCGCCGACCGCGATCTCTACGCTGCCGTCCGCACAGTTGCGAACCCACCCAGCCACGCCCAGGCGATGCGCGGTCTCGCGGGCGAACCACCGGAACCCGACCCCCTGCACCGCACCACGCACGCACAAGCGCAGCCGCAGCATGTCACGCACGCGACGTCGGCGACGTGCGCAACAGCGCGGCCAGCGTGAGCGCGAGCGCGCTCTCGTCGCTCTTGGCGAGCGCAACGTCGGCGGGGAGCGGCACGTCGCCTGAGCGCACCCGTTGCGCGATACGTTCAAGGGCCGACGCCACCGCGTCCGGTACGCCGGGTCCACCGGCCACCGACAACGGCCATCCCTCGGCGCTGGCGGCGAGCTCGTGCGACCTGTCGGAACCCGCGCCCTGCGCGGCCACGCCCATCGCGGGCGTCCGCACGCGCAACCCGGAGTCCGGCCACGCGAGCGCAGCCGCCAGCTCGTCCGGCGGAGCGGGCACGGGCGGCATGCCCCACGGGTCAGTGGGTGCTGCCTCGCTCTCCTCCACCGCGCGCATCGCCCGCGGCGTCGCCCACCGCGGTACGCTTTCGTGAGGCGCCGGCTCGGCGAAGGCTTCGGCGAGTGCCTCGTCGGCGTCGTCGGGCGCGGACGGCAGCTGGGGCTCGGGATTCGCGGCGGCCGGCAGCTCCGGGAGCGGCGGAATGTCGGACGCGGTTTCCGATATTGGTGCTTGGGCAGATGACGCCTCAGCGTACGCCGGCTCCAACGGCGCCTCGTCGAGCCACGACGGCACGGGTATCGGCTCGAGTTCCGCCGGCGGCGCGGGCGCGGCGTCTGCGGCCTCGATCCGGGGCAATGGCGGAGGCTCGTGGGCGGCAGGACCCTCGTCGGCGGGCGCGGCGGGCACGGGCTTGTTGCCTAACGGAGGAGTGGCGGCCTCCGCCGACGACGCGGACGCTGGCGTCGGTGCCGCCGCCCAGAAGCTCTCGACCTGCAGCGGCGCGGGGTTCGACGCCGGTGCGTCGAACGTCACTTCGGTGCGCTCGATCTCCAGACCACCCGCGTCCGGCGGCACCGGGCGCGCACCGCGCTCGAGCAAGCGCGAGGCGTCGTCATACACCTGAAACGACATTGATGGATCGTCGCTCACCACACCCTGTTCGCCGGTGGCGTGGAGCGAAATGGGCGGCGACTCGTACTGCTCGATCACGAACCCGTCGCCTAACGGACGGGCGTCGGTCGCGGCCGCCGGGACCGCGGGCGGTTCCGTCGCCTCCGCCGGTGGCAGCGGCGGTGGCTGTTCAGGCAATGCATCGACCGCCGGCGGCGGCGCCACGACGGGCGCCGCGAACGGCGTCACGCGCGGCGTCGCCAGCGGCGTCTTGAACGGCGCGGGACGCGGCTGCTTCGGCACACCGGGCGGCGTGAACAGCTGCGGGGTGCGGCGCGGCGTGGCCGCAGTCGACTGCGACGGCGTCGTTGGGCGCGGGGTGCGCGGCGCAAAAAACGGCGGTGCTACCGCGCTGCGTCGCTGCTGCTTGTGCGTCTCGTCCGGCTGATCGGGCATCGCGTCTCCCGAGGGGTGCGAAAATATAGCGCGCCAGTCGGTCCCGGCGTCACTCCAACGAGTTGGGCGAGCGGCCATTCGCCACGCTTGCGGAGACGCTCCGGCCGGCAGCCTACGACGGCCAACCGTGCATCCCCACGAGCGGGACGAACCGCGCGGGCCCCATGTCACGCCGGTCGAGCGTTTCTCCGTGACGCGTCACGAGCGTGAGCCGCTGCTCCTCTCTGTCGCCAATGGGAATCAGCATCCGCCCGCCTTGGGCGAGCTGTTCGACGAGCGGCGGCGGTTCGGATGGTGCGCCGGCCGTTACGAGTATCGCGTCGAACGGACTGTACTCGCGCCAGCCGAGGGTGCCGTCGCCGGTTAGCAGGGAGACGTTGCGGGCGCCGGACTCGCGAATTGCGTCGCGTGCGCGCGCGAGCAGGCCGCCCATTCGCTCGATCGAGAAGACCTGGCTCGAGAGATGTGACAGGAGCACCGTCTGGTATCCCGACCCCGTGCCAACCTCGAGGACGCGCTCCGATCCGGTGAGGTGCAGCAGCTCGAGGTAGCGCGCGTGCGTCGAGGGCTGCGAGATCGTCTGTCCGTTGCCAATGGGCAGCGCGCTGTCCTCGTACGCGCGATGGCGCATGCCGGTCGGCACGAAGAGGTGCCGCGGCGTCTGATCGAAGGCGCGCAGCACATTCAGGTCGCCCACGCCGCCGTCGTGCAGCGTCTCGACGAGCCGGCGGCGCGCGCCGGTGTACTGGCTCAGGGCAGTTCCATCCACCACGATGTCGCGTCCTCGAGCATGCGCGTGTGGGTGAGATCGAGCGTTAGCGGGGTGACGGACACGAAGCCGTCGTTCACCGCGCGGAAGTCGGAGTCGTCGGCCCCGCTCCACTCGGCGGAGCCGCCGCCGATCCAGAAAATCTCGCGGCCGCGCGGGTCGTGCATGCGCACCAGCGAATCCGAGTAGACGCGCCTGCCCAACCGCGTTAGGCGAATGCCCTTGATCTGCGACGCCGGCAGCGGCGGCAGGTTGATGTTGAGCAGCGTGTCACGCGGGATGTTCTCCAGGTGCACGAGATGGCCCAACAGCTTGGCGACCACTTCGACCTGGTCGGCGAGGAGCGCCGGATCGGCCTTGAGCTCGCCGCCGGCGAACGACAGCGCCATGGCCGGGATGCCGAGCGTCACGCCTTCCATGGCCGCGGCGACGGTGCCCGAGTAGAGCACGTCTTCGCCCATGTTGTGGCCGTGGTTGATGCCGCTCAAGACGAAGTCGGGACGCTCGGGCATGAGCGCCTCGATGGCGAGCATGACGCAGTCCGTCGGCGTCCCGTCCACCTGCCAGCGCCGCTCGCCGCGCATCACCGGACGGATCGGGTGGTGCAGCGTGAGCGAATGGCTGGTGGCGCTCTGCTCGCGGTCGGGCGCGACCACGGTCACCTCGCCTAACTGAGCGGCCGCCTTGGCCAGGCAGTCGAGGCCGAACGCGAGAATCCCATCATCGTTGGTGCACAACAACCGCATCAGCGAAACGCTCCGGCGCGATGTCGCCAGATGGTGCGGACCACGCGCGCCGTGTCGCGCACGGCGCGGAAGTGGCTGGGCGCGCCGTACACCGTGGGCACCGGGACGGCCACGATCGTGAAGCCGGAGCGCGCCGCCCGGATGAGGAACTCCGTCTCGAATTCGTATCGGTCGCCGGGCGCGTGCACGCGCTCGAGCACGGTGCGCCGCATGGCGCGAAAGCCGCACTGCGCGTCCGGGACGCTCGCGCGCACGATGGCGCCGACGGCTCTGCTGGCGAGCGCGTTGGTCACGCGACGGCCGACGGGCATCGCCCCGCCGGTGCGCGAGCGCGTACCGACTGCCAGGTCGGCTTCGTCGAGCGCGGCGACGAGTCTCGGCGCGGAGGCCGGATCGTGTTGGCCGTCGGCGTCCACGGTCACCACCGCGCGTGCTCCCTGCGCGAGCGCGGCGCTCGCTCCTGCGCGCAGTGCGGCGCCCTTCCCTCGATTGCGCTCGAACCGCATCACGGTGTCGGCGCACGCGCGCGCGATTGCGTGCGTGTCATCGCGCGACCCATCATCCACGACGATGATCGACGTGCCGGGCAGCGCGGCGCGGAGTGCGCCGGCGACCGCGGCGAGCGTCGGTGCGGCATCGAGCGCGGGGATCACGCACGCGAGCGGCGCGATCACCGACCGCGACCTCCGCCTCCTGTGCCGCCGCTGGACTTGGGCGCCGGTTGGGCCGGCTCGGCGCCGTCGCCGCCTAACAGACCGAGCACCTCGCGGAGCTCCTGCTCCATCGTCTCGATGGTCTGCAGGTCGAGCGCCGTGCGCGCCGCGGGACGGAGCTCGCCCTTCCGCCGATGCTGGTCCACTTTCTGCCGAGCGCCGTCGATCGTGTATTTCTCCGTGTAGAGGAGGTGCTTGACGAGCATGATGAGCTCGATCTCGCGGCGCTGGTAGACGCGGTTGCCGGAGCGGTTCTTGGCCGGGCTCAGGAAGCGGAACTGGCTCTCCCAGTAGCGGAGCACGTGCGGCTTGAGGCCGGTGAGCTCGCACACTTCGCCGATGGAGAAGAACTCCTGGACCGGGTCGCGGGGTTGGCCGTGGGCGGCCTGGTGCGCGGGACGCGGGGATTGCGGGCTCATGGGTCGACCTCCGCGCGGAGCTCGCGCGACATCAGTTCGGCGATGGCATCGCGGGGATGGTGGCGCTCGAACAGAATGCGATAGACGGCGGCCACGATGGGCATCTCGATGCCTTCGCGCGCCGCGAGGGCGTGGGCGCTCTGGGTGGTGACGACGCCTTCGGCGACGGTCTCGCGCGTGGCGAGGACGTCGTTGAGGGACTTGCCGTGGGCCATGTCGAGGCCCAACGCACGGTTGCGGCTCAGGGAGCCGGTGCACGTGAGGACGAGGTCGCCCAGGCCGGCCAGGCCGGCGAACGTGTGCGCCGACGCGCCTAACGCGACGCCTAACCGGCTGATCTCGGCCAACCCGCGCGTGATGAGCGCCGCCCGCGGGTTGTGGCCCAGGCCCAGGCCTTCCGCGATGCCGGTCGCGACGGCGATGACGTTCTTGAGCGCGCCGCCGACTTCGACGCCGACCACGTCATCGTGCGAATACACGCGAAACGTCTCGCTGCTGAACGCGCGTTGGGCGAGTTGCGCCGCCGCCTCGCTCGTCGACGCCGCCACCACCGCCGTGGGATGCCGCGCGATCACCTCGGCGGCAAAGCTGGGGCCGGACAGCGCGACCACGGGCCGCCCCGGCAACTCGTCCGTCACCACATCCGTCATCACGACGAGCGACCCGCGCTCGATGCCCTTCGTGGCGACGACCAGCGTCGCATCCGCCGCGACCGCGTGGCGGTCGCCCTTGAGCACCGTGCGCAGGACGTGCGACGGCGTCACGTACACGACGAGATCGGCCCCGGCGGTCGCATCGCCTAACGAGCAGGTGGCGCGGACGGACGGGTCGATCGCGGCACCGGGCAGGAAGCGCGGATTGGCGTGCCGCGCGTTCACCGCCTCCACGACGTCCCGCTCGTAGGCCCACAACACGACGTCGTGCGCGTTGCGCGCGAGCAGATCCGCCAGCGCCGTGCCCCAGGCGCCGGCCCCGACGACCGCGCAGCGCATCAGCCGCCCTCCACCGGCCGCCGCCCCACGCGGTGCTCCTCGCCCCGCCGCAGCCGGTCCAGGTTGGTCCGATGCGTCCACAGCACGAACAGCGCCACCAGTACGCCTAACGCAAACACCGGCGCGCTCGGCCCCTCCAGTACGCCTAACGAAATGACCAGCGCGGCGGCCGCCGCCAGCGACGCCACCGACACGTAGCGCCACACGCGCAGCACCGACGCCCACACCGCAAATGCAATGAGCGTCGGCCACGGCGCCAGCGCGAGAAACACGCCGCAGCCGGTCGCCACGCCCTTGCCGCCCGCCTTCCACAGCAGGTACGGCGTCCGCACGTGCCCGGCAATCGCCGCCAGCCCGTACGCCAGCGCCCAGTACGCAAACGCGCCGGGCACGGTCCACCGCGGAAACAGGAACGCCGGCACGAACCCCTTGGCGACGTCGAGCAGCACCACGATCGCGGCCGCGGGCGCGCCTAACGCACGATAGACGTTGGTGGCGCCCAGGTTCCCCGACCCGTGCCGGCGCAGATCGATCCCGCGCACGAGCCGTCCCGCCACGTACGCCCACGGAATCCCGCCCAGCAGATACGAGGCGACGAGCCAGACGACCGGGCTGGCGCGCATGTCAGGCCGCCCGCCTCCGCATCACGACGCGCAGCGGATTCCCCGTGAACCCCCACGCGTCGCGAAACCCGTTGTGCAGATACCGCACGTAGTGCTCCTCGACCAGCTCGGGATGGTTCCCGAACACCGCGATGGTCGGAGGCGCCACTTGCACCTGCGTCGCGTACATGAGCTTCACTTCTCGCCCCGCCGCCTGCGGCGGCTGCAGCCGCGCCACGAGCTCCCCGAGACGCGCGTTCACTTGCGCGGTCGAGATGCGCTTGCGCCGCTCCGTGTCCACCTGGAGCAGAAGATCGAGCACGCGCGTCACGCGCTGGCCGGTGAGCGCCGACGTGAACAGGAACGGCACGAAGCGAAGATACGGTGCCTTCTCCTGCGACTTCTTCGTGAACCGCGCGGCGCTCTTGTCGTCTTTCTCGACCAGGTCCCATTTGTTGGCGACGATGATGAGCCCCGCGCCGCGTTCCCACGCCAGCGCCGCGATTTTGAGATCCTGGTTCTCGATCCCCTGCTCCTCCGCCGCGGCATCGATGATGAGCAGGCAGATGTCGGCGCGCTCGATGGCGCGTCGCGTGCGCAACGACGAATAGAACTCGATGTCTTCGGAGACGCGGGACTGGCGGCGCAGGCCGGCCGTGTCGATGAACACGAGGGTGCGGCCGTGGTACTGCATCGGCGTGTCGATCGCGTCGCGCGTCGTACCGGCGTCGGCCGCCACCACGAGCCGGTCTTCGCCTAACAACCGATTGACGAGCGATGATTTGCCGACGTTGGGCCGTCCGATCACGGCGACGCGCAGGGCGTCGGGCTCGGCGGGCGCCCCCTCGGGAAAGCGCGCGACCATCGCGTCGAGCAAGTCGCCCGATCCCTTTCCATTCTTCGCCGACACCGGCACCGGATCGCCGGCGCCGAGCTGGTAGAACTCGTAGAAGTCGGCGGAGCCCGGGTCGTCCACTTTGTTGGCGACGAGCAGCCACGGCTTGCCGGTGCCGCGCAACAGCTCCACGACGCGCGAGTCCTCCGGGTGCAGGCCGGCCTGCGCATCCACCACGAGCAACAGCAGGTCGGCTTCGTCCACCGCGTGCAGCACCTGGCGGCGGATCTCGACGTCGATGGGTACCGACGAGTCGCCCGTTAGGCCGCCGGTGTCCACGAGCCAGAACGCGCGCCCGTTCCATTCGGCGCGCGCGAAGTGGCGGTCGCGCGTGGTGCCCGCCTCCTCGCTCACGATGGCCGAGTTGGCGCCGACGAGGCGGTTGAAGAGCGCCGACTTCCCGACGTTCGGGCGGCCGACGAGGGCGACGACTGGGATTGCCATGTACCTGGAGTGTTAGGCGGCCTGCAGCGACGGCTCGCCTTCCAGCGATAGAACGTCGATGAAGTCGTACGAGGGAAACACAGGCATCGGAAGAGAGTCGCGGAGCGCGGCAAACGGCTCCTCGTCGAGGAAGAGACCGTTGTCGTTGATCGTCTCGGCGGGGATCAGCGCGAGGTCCAGATCGTGGCGGTCGGCAAGGGCTCGGCGGATGTCGGCGCCCACGAGGAGCCCCGCCGTGGTAGTGGTGGGACCGAACAGGGAGTTTTCCATCGAGATGAGCTGAAAGCTCGCCCCGGTGCGCT
>JAICLH010000206.1 GCA_025927495.1 Gemmatimonadaceae bacterium | reverse complement strand
CATTCCCTGACTGCTATCCGAACCTCAGACGCGCTCCACTAGAAGACCTTCACGTTGAAGTACTTCTTCGGATTCGCCTTCACGTCCGCCGTCAACGAGTCCATCCGCGCCAGCAACGTCCGCAGCTCGTTGTAGACCCCCGGGTCGTTCAACATCTTGCTCACCGTCCCGTCCCCGTGCTGCACCTGCGCGACCACCGAATCCAATCGCGACGACGTGCGCTGCAGTTCCGCCGTCATCGCCTGCAGATTCCGCGTCGTCGCCGCCACGTTGTGCACGGTCGTGTCCAGCGCCGCGCTGTCCAATGCCGCCGCACTCCGGCGAATCGATGCGAGTGTCATCGTCAGCGCTTCCGACTGCTGCGCCGCCACCCGGTGCAGCTCCACCAGCAGCGCGTTGGTCGACTCGATGGTCTTGTGGATGTCCTGCACGCCGTTCTTCTGCACCAGCTCCACCTGCAACGCGCGAACGATGAGCGCCAACTGTCCGCTCATCGAGTCGACACGCGTCAACAACTGGTCCATGCTCGGTGCCGGCGTGCCCGTCGGAATCGTGTCGCCCGGGGGGAGGAATGCGTTAGGCCGGCAGGCCGGCGTCGAATCCTGGCCCGGCGTCACGGGCACCACGCCTTCCGCGCCCACCGTCGGCTGCGGCCGACGGCACGGATGCAGCGCAATCGACTTGTCGCCGAAGAACCCCTCGTTCTGCACCGTCGCCGATGTGCCCTCGGGAATCTTCCACTGCTTCTCGATCTCCATCGTCACGTCGAGGTAGCCCGCGGGATTCAACGTCACCTGTTCGACAGACCCGACCTGTACGCCCGCCAGCTCGACGGGTTGTCCCGTCTTGAGGTTGTTGCCCCAGTCGAATTGGGCGTACATCGGATACGATTTGCTGAATCCACGACGCGCAAGCCACAGCGTCCCGACGACGCCGACCACCACGGCCACGGTCACGAACACACCAACGATCACTTCATCACGTCGCTTCATGGCGCGAGGGCAGGGGCGAGGTAGAGTGCGGTGAGCGCGTCCAACAACAGGATGACCACCGAGGAAATCACCACGGCGCGGGCCGTCGACCGGCCCACACCTTCAGCGCCCGTTTCCGTCACGTACCCTTCGTACGAGCAGATGAGCGCGATGGACGTGCCGAACAGCGTCGACTTGATCAGCGCGTAGTATACCTGAAACGGAATGAACGTGAGGCGCAGTCCCGACGTGTAGTCCGTCAACCGCACCTTCGTCGCCGCGATCACCGTCACGCCGCCGAACACGATGCCGATCGCGATCGCCAGGATCGTGAGCATCGGCACCATCGTTAGGCCGGCGACCGTCCTCGGCACCACCAGATAGGCGATCGGATCGTACGCCAGCGTCTCGAGCGCGTCGATCTGCTCCGTCACCCGCATCGTGCCGATCTCCGCGGTCATCCGCGCGCCAACCCGCCCCGCCAGTACCAGCGCCGTGAGCAGCGGCCCCAGCTCGAGCACCACGCTTTGCCGTACGATCCAACCCACCGCCGACAACTGCACGCCCGGAAAGAGCTGGTACACCGTCTGGTAGGCGGTCACCGCGCCGATGAACGCGGCCACGATGCCGGCCAACGGCAGCGAGTCCACGCCGATGTTCTTCATCTGCTTGACCGTCAGCGGCAGCCACGTGCGTGGCTCCGTGACCGCGCGCATGATCTCGCGCAGGAAATGGACACGCCACCCGATCTCGAGAAAAATGCCGATCGTGATCTGCGCGACGCGGCGGAAGAACCTGATCGCTGCCCGCTGCGGCAGCGGAAACGACTCCGTCGGCCGGCGGCCGCCGTGTCTCGGATAAACGCTCGCGCTCACGCGAGCACTCGACCGCGCGCCATCACGTGCGCACCCGCACCAACAGCACCAGTCCGATCGCCGCGAACAGTATGTTAGGCAGCCACGCCGCCAGCGTCGGTGGAACCACGCCGCCCTGTCCCACGGCCTTGGTCAGCTGGATCAACATGAGAAAGATCATCGTGGTCGCCAAACTGATGCCGATGCCGAACGCGGCGCCGCCGCGCTGCGCACTCGTCGCCAGCGGTGCGCCAAAGATGGCGATGATGATGCACGTGATCGGAATCGCGATCTTGAGCGCCAGCTCCACCTTGAGCTCGTTCGTGTCGGCGCCCGATCGCTCGAGCGCGCCGATGAATCGCTTGAGCTCCATGTATCGCATCTCATCGGGACTCGGCGGTGTGGCCGTGAGATCGGCCGGCGCCTCGGTGAACGCGTTGTCCCGCAGCGAATCGAAACGGACCGACAAAGTCTGCAGCGAATCCGGTATCACATGCAGCTCGCCCTTCTGCAACGTCCATATGCGTCGCGTCGTGTCCCACCGCGCCGATTGCGCCGCCACGAGATACGTCGGATATGCGGGTCCATTCCCCTTGCGCTCGATGGTCACGTGGTCGATCGCTCTGCGGTCCACGTTCAACGACGAGATCTGGTAGACGCGCCCCCGTTGTGCCTCGTACGCGAAATTGAACCGGTCGCTCACGCCCGCGAACTTCCGCTCCTCGAGGATGTCGTTCCGCTTGCGGTCCGTCACCGGTACGAGCTCGCCCACAAAGAGGGTGAACAACGCGGTAATCACGGACCCCATCAGAATCGGCGCGATCAGCCGATGAAAGCTGATGCCCGATGCCTTCGCGGCCGTGACCTCCGAGTGCCGAGTGAATGAGCCGATGGAGAACACCGCAGCGAACAGCACCGCCGCCGGCAGCACCATGAACATCGAGTCGGGCACCCAATACAAGTAACTGAGACCGATCTGTCCCCAGCTCAGATTCCGGCTCAGATATTTCTGCAGATGGTCCGTTGCATCGATGACGATCGCCAAGAGCGGGAAGCCCAACGCCGCCGCGACGAGAATCTTGCTGAACTCGGCCAGGACATAGCGATCGAGCGGGTGCAGCAGCCGCTTCACGCGGTCCTCCGCCCAACGCGAATCGCGAGGCGTTCGACGCGCTTCCCAAGCCAGAGTCGCGCGCGCTCGATGAGCTCCGTGGTGTCGCGCGTCGCAGCCATCGCGCCCACACGCTGCGAGCGCACCAACATGATCGCGCCGATCACGCCGAAGATGGCATTCGCCGCCCACATGGCCCAGAATGGACTGAGCAGCAGCTTGTCGGCCAGCGCCTCGCCGCCGATCAGACACACGTAATAGATGCCGAACGCGATGACGCTCACCACGATGACCACGCCCACCCCGCCGCGCGGAAAGCGGAGCGCGATCGGCGCGCCGAACAATACGAACACCACGCACGCCGCGGCGAGCGCGAACTTTTTCTGGATTTCCACCTGATACCGTGCCATGGTGATCGACGCGTCGGTCATGCGCGACTGGATCACTTCGATCTGCGCCGGCGTCACCGACGGGACCGGCTGCACGCCTAACTGGGGCGTGACGGGCACCGTCGCGCGCCGGCCCGGCGTCGTCACGAGCGGATGGAGCCCGCCTAACGTCGTGCCGGGTGTCGCCGGCGGCGCGCGCGTGACTGCACCCTGCGGCGCGCCATGCTGCGCCGCCGCCTGCGTCGCGACCGGTTTCGAGGTCGACACCCCCTGCTGCGGCACCTGAGCCGCCTCCGCCGACGACACTCCCACCGCGCCCAACGCGCCGCGGATGAGGCTGCAGTACAGCTCGCCCGACGTCCGCCGCTCGCGCCGGCTCGGCAGCGCGCCCACCGGCGGGCGCTCGCCCGTCGCCGCGTACCGCGCGGTATTGCCCAACGTCGACGCCAGCTCGCTGCGCGCCAGATCCAGCTGATACACGCCCGTCTGATATTCCTGGTTCATCTGGCAGACGGTCATCTCGCGCTCGCCGCGATAGTCGTCCTTCTCGGTCTTCTCGAATTTGTTCGTCACGCCGCGCACCCGCACCACGTCGGTCGTGAAATACAACCGCTGCAGCGACGACGGATCGTCGTTAGGTACCTGCAGCACGAACCCGTGGTGCAGCGTCATCTCGAGCGTGCTTTCGTCGCTCGTCAGCCCCATCACGCCGCTGTCGGCGTAGATCGTCTTGCGATGCGCCGGATCCTCGAAATTGTAAATGAACACCTCGCGCATCCGGTTCGTCGCGTCGTCGATGTGCCCGGCCTTGAGAAAAATCCGCCCGGGTATCACCTCGTTGATCACCTGCTCGCGCAACGCAAACGTCGGCTTCTTGCGCGCGATGTCCGTCTGCAGCGTCCGCAACCGATGGTTCGCCCGCGGCAGCACCTGGTCGTTGAACAACAACATCAGCAACGCCAGCACGACGCCGCCCGCCATCACCGGCGCCACGATCCGGTTCACACTCACACCGGACGCCCGCAGCGCCGTCACCTCGTTCTCCGCCACCAACCTGCTGAACCCGTACAGCACAGCCACCAACACCGCCATCGGCAGCGTCATCGCCACGATGAAGGGAATCGACAACAAAAAGAATTCCCCGATGACACCCCACGATAGCCCCTTGCCCACCAGCTGGCCGAATTGCTTCGCCACCTGGTTCAGCAGGAGCAGAATCGTCAAGGCCGACAACGAGAAAATCAGTGGCCCAACGTGCTCGCGGATGACGTACCGCGGAAGAATCTTCACCGGAAAGAACTCGCGTTCACTCTGCGCGACGAGGGATTCAGCCCAAATCTAAGACGAGCGGCGCCCGCGCGAAGCGACCCGCTCGAGCCACCACCGGACGCACGCCCGCCGCACACCCGCTACTTTTCCCCCACGTCCCCCACTCGACTCCGGAGCAGTCTTTGCGCACCCGATTGTGGATGCTGCTACTCCCCCTTGGCATCGCCGCCTGCTCGCGCGAACACCGTCCCCAGACCTCGTTCAACGGACAGGAAGCACTCGCCCTCGTCAAGACACAACTCGACTTCGGCCCACGCATCCCCGGGTCGCCCGCCCACCGCACGACGGGTGATTGGATCGTTGCCCAAATGAAGCAGCGCGCCGACACGGTCATCGAACAACGCTGGAGCCACGTTACCGTGCACGGCGACACGCTGCCGCTCCGCAATATCATCGCGCGCTTCAAGCCCGATGCCGCCCAACGCATTCTCTACCTGACGCACTGGGACACCCGCCCCATCTCCGACGGCGCCACCGACCCCGCCCAACGCGCGCTCCCCATGCCCGGCGCCAACGACGGCGCGTCCGGCGTCGCGCTCTTCATCGCGTTAGGCGACGCCCTGCGCAAAACGCCGCCCACCGTCGGCGTCGATCTCGTGTTCGTCGACGGCGAAGACTACGGCGACTTCGACAACGGCGACCTCTCCAAAACCACCGACGTCCTCCTCGGCTCCACCTACTTCGCCCAACACCTCCCCTCGCCTAACTATAAACCGCTCTACGGTGTCCTCTGGGACATGATCGGCGACCGCGATCTCGATATCTATCAGGAAGGCCACTCGCTCCAACAAGCCCCCGAAGTCGTCTCACTCGTCTGGAACACCGCCGCCGACCTCGGCTACTCCCACTACTTCATTCCGTCGCCCGGCCAGATCATCACCGATGACCACGTCCCCCTCCTCAATGCCGGCTTGCACGTCATCGACGTCATCGACTACGACTACCCCTGGCACCATACGCCCCAGGATACGTTCGACAAAGTCTCCGCCCAAAGCCTCCAAATCGTGGGTGATGTCGCGACCAAACTCCTAACGTCCCAATAATCCACTCGACGCCAGCACCCCCCGCACGAATTCGCTCCGCCCAAAATATTTCGATGACGCCGGCCGCACCCGCCCCTCCCATCGTGCGGCCACGATGCCAACACCAGCCGAACGCCGCGCACTCTTCTTCCTGTCCGCCCTCCTCGTCCTGGGCGGCACCGTCCGCGCCTACGCCGCCCTCGCCAGCCACTCAGCCCCCTCCGCGCTCGAAATGGCCGACCTCGACCGCCAAATCCATGACGTCGACTCCGCGCGCGCTCGCACGCGGAAACCAACTCGCCAACCTCGTCGCGCACACTCACCTATTCACGACACCACAAACGAGATCAACGTTCCCGCCGGCGCCGCGTCCGCACAAACGCCGCCCGTCGAACAGACGCCAGCATTGGTCCAACTGCCGCGCCGCACCCGCAAACGGCGTGACTCGTCTACCACAGCAACCAATGTCCACGTCGACATGGATGTCGCGACTGCAGCCGAAATCGAACGCCTCCCGCGCATCGGCCCAATACTCGCCCGACGCATCGTCGCCAACCGCGACTCACTCGGCCCCTTCGGCGATTTGGAAGGTTTGAAACGCGTGCGGGGAGTCGGTCCCGCACTCGCTCGTATCCTCGCTCCGCACGTGACGTTCTCACTCCAACCGCGTCCTCCCCGTGTGGATCGACCGGACGCGCGAGGGGCCGTCCGAAAGCCACGCCGCAGCCGCGCCCGCGTGTCAGATCCTCCTTGAGCTCACCGACGAACGGTCAAGCATCTGCCGTCGGCACACGCTTACGTCGCCCCCATAATCGACTCGATCATACCACGCGAAATAACCCCACCCGGGCGAACATGGCTGCACCCGTAGCTGCATCTGGCGAGCGCATAGGCGAGCTCCTCATTCGAGAAGGGCTCATCACGCGCGAAGCGCTCGACAAAGCGCTCCAAGAGCAGAAAAACACGGGCATGCGCGTCGGGTACAACCTCGTCAAACTCGGCTTCATCGATGAAGTCGATCTGACGAGGATGCTCGCGCGACAGTACCGCATGCCCGCTGTCGACCTCAGCAACTTCGAGGTCGATGCCCGCATCGCCAAGCTCATCCCCGCTGAGCTGGCCCAGCGTCACATCGTGCTCCCCCTCAAGCGCGAAGGACGCACCCTCACCGTCGCGATGGCCGACCCCTCCGACCTCGGCGTCATCGACGACCTGAAGT
>JAICLH010000076.1 GCA_025927495.1 Gemmatimonadaceae bacterium | reverse complement strand
CCGCCGAGATGTCTGACATGGGCGCCGCTCCGCCGGCGGCCGCTCCCGCCTCGAGCGCGGCGTCCGCGGCCGCCGACGGAATCGCGAGCCGGGCCCGCGTCCCGCGCGACGACGGCACATAGGACAACGAGCCCCCGAGCTCGTTCTGCACGACCGCGCGCACGATCACGAGCCCGCTGCCGCTGCCGGCCTGGCTCGGCATGCCGCAGCCGTCGTCCGTCACATCCAGCTCCACCGCGGTGGCGTCCTGGCGAATCGTGACGTCCACGACACGCGCGTCCGCGTGCTTGAGCGCGTTCGTGATCAACTCGTTGAGCACGATCGCGACCGCACTCGCGCTCCGCGCGGGCAGCGTCGCACCGCCCGTCACATCGCACCGCACGCGATCGCCCGCGCCGAAGACGTCGAGGGCGCCGTTCGCGACCGCGCGCGCGAGCGACGCGAGCTGCACCTCGCTCGCGTGTGGCAGCAATGAATCCTGCAGCGCCGCCATGCTGCGCAGTCGCGCGATCGCGACGTCGAGCGCCTCGGGCAGCTCGCGCGGCGGCACGCGGTGCCGCTCCAACACGAGCAACGCCTGAATCGCCGCGAGATTGTTCCGCACGCGATGCTGCAGCTCGCGCAGCAGCAGCGCCGTCGCTTCGGCGTCGCGCCGTGCGCGCTCATAGAGACGGCCGTTCTCGGCCGCGAGCTCGGCCAGCGTCGTGCTCAGTCGCACCATCTCGCGCTCGGCGTGCCGGATGCGCACGAGCTCTTCCACCCGGTCGGCGACCTCCCCGGGCGGCGTCGACGCGCGCAGCCATACATCCGGCGCTGCTCCGTTAGGCCGCCGCCGCGGCGCGGCGGTCAGCGCCACGATCGGCAAGAGCGGCATCTGAAACCGGGTCTTGAGCCGCCGCGCGATCGGGAGCACAATTGGACGAGGAGCCACGACGATCACGGTCTCCACGTACTCGTCCACGGCATCAACCGCCTCGGTGGTGGATGCGTGCGCAACGCGAAAATCCAGTCGCTCGAGCGCCCGCGCCAATGCTCGCGTCGTCGAGGCGGCGCGTGCGTGTGCTTTCGGCGGAGCCACGATCACGATGCGCGGTTCGGACATGTCTAAGTCTGCATTCAACGACGAGAACCGGTAAGAACGGACCCACGGGACTCGGGGGTCCGTGTCTTGCAGGCTTGCGCGTCAACTCAAGATGACACGACGGAGTCACCATTGCCATCGCCGCTGCGAATCTTGATCGCCGAAGATGAGAGCGTTACGGCGCTGGGGCTGGAACAAGACCTGCGCGCGCTGGGCCATAGCGTCATCGGCATTGCCGCCGATGGCGTGACGGCGGTTTCCATGGCGCGCACCTTGAGCCCCGATCTCGTGCTGCTCGACGTCCGAATGCCGCACCTGACGGGCCTGGAAGCGGCGGAACGCATCCATCGCGATCGGCCAGTCCCCATCATCATCGTCACCGCATACAGCGACGCCGAGACGTTGGGACAGGCGTCTGCGCTGCCAGTGTTTCATTATTTGGTAAAGCCGGTAACGGCTGCCCAACTGAGCGCCGCGATCGCGATCGCCGAAGCGCGTCACGAAGAATGGATGAAGCAGCGGCACGAGTCGGACGATCTGCGCAAACGACTCGAAGATCGCAAAGTCATCGAGCGTGCTAAGGGAATTCTCATGGAGCGCGACTCGATCAGCGAAAGCGCCGCGTACAAAGTGCTGCAGCGTACGAGTCAGAGTCGCAACATGACGATGGCGGAATTGTCGCGCAGCCTACTCGCTGCGGAAGAATTGATCCGGCCGCCTTCGACTGGCGCACCGAGTCCGGCGCGCACCGAGCCTCGTCGCGAAGCAGCGCGCGAGCCGCCGCGTCGAGAAGGTCTCTGACGCCGACCCACGAGCCGTTGCCGGTCGTCTCGCGCCGCTCTAGCTTGCGCGCACCCGACCAACGAGGAACCATTCCGATGTCCGTACCAGCTCCATCCGCCGCGACGAGCTCGAGCCCGACGGTCGGCGACGTTGCTCCCGACTTCACCGCTGATTCGACCTCGGGGTCACCCGTTTCGCTGCATTCGCTTCGCGGCAAGAAGCGCGTGCTCATCGCGTTCTTCCCGCTTGCCTTCACCAGCACGTGTACGGCCGAGCTCTGCGACCTGAGCGACGACTTCGATCAATTCACCGGCAACGATGTCGTGGTGCTGCCGATCAGCGTCGATTCGGTGCCGACGCTGCGCGAGTTCAAGGCCAAGCACAACATGCGCGTCGACTTGTTGAGCGACTTCAAGCGCGACATCTCGCGCGCCTACGGCGTGTTGATGCCCGAGCGCTTCTACGCGAACCGCGCGTACTTCCTCGTCGGAACGGACGGCCGGATTGCCTGGCGCCACATCGAAGACTCGCCCGGGCACAAGCGGACCAACGATGAGATCCTAACGCAAATCGCCGCCACGGCCTGAGCCGCGGCGGCGACCGGTGCCCGGGGCCGACGGGAGGCTACCGGCGCGATTCGTTAGGCGACTGCTCGGTTCCGCTCGCCGCCATGCGGTCGCCCGACGACGTGGACGGGCTCGCGGCGTGTGATCCCCGTGCCACAGGCTCACGGATCGGTGCCGAGGTTGTTTCCTTGTCCGGCTGACCCGCAATCTGGATCTTTCGTGGCTGTGGCAGTGCGGCTTTTGGAACCTCGACCGTCAACACGCCGTCGTGGAACGACGCCTTGATCTGCGACTCATCTACGCCGGTCGGCAACTGGAACGACCGGAAGAACGAGCCGTAGCTGCGTTCGACCATGTGATACCGGCCCTTCTCTTCATTCGTGCGCTCGGACTGCTTCTCACCGTTAATCGAGAGCACGCCGTTCTCGACATTCACTTCGACGTTCTCCGGTTTGATGCCCGGCAGCTCGACGTCGATGGCCAACGACTTCTCCGTTTCGCGGACATCGACTGCGGGTGTCCAACGGCTGCTCGCTGAGCCAACTACGTCCTCGAAAAGCCGGTCGATCTCGCGGCGGAGTCCGAACAGCGGCCGCATTTCGCCGCCGAAGAACGGAACGAGTGCGCTTCCACGGTACGCCATAGACCATCTCCTAGGTTCGAGTAGCGATGGCGGGGAAAGCAACCGCCGTACCGGATTTTCTTGCCGAATTTGACCGGATTCGCTGCCTGGCTGACAGGCAACTGTCGAATTCGCAGCCGGATGACGGGTAGAGACTTCTTCGGTCATCTTGTCCGGGGACGGGTCTTTGGCTTAGGTTAGTAGTACCTGCCCAATCGAGGATCCGTGCCTCGTCAGCCACGTGTGGCGCCGTCGGATGCTCTAGTCGATAGCTCATGCAGTGAACTTCTGCTTCTGATCGCCTCGCTCGCCGAACGGCTGGCAGCGGGAGCAGCGGGTTCAGCGCTCACCGACCCTCTCGATGAGCTTCTCGAGACCCTGCGCGCCGGTCTCGATCTGGATGAGTGTTCGCTGTGGCGCGTGCCGGCCGACTCCGCCGATGAAGGAGCCGAGCGACTTGCACGCGCGCCCGGCGGCACCATCGAGGTGACAGCCGATCAGCTACCCGCTCCATATGGCAGGCGGAACGGGCACGCGGACGCCCTCGTACTCACGCCGCTTGCGGCATCCGATGGAGATGGAACGGGGGGCGCTCTGGTCACGGTCCGTCGCGCACCGATGTCGCCGCTCGAGCGGACGGTGCTCACGACCGCTGGATTCCTTGTGGGATCGGCGCTGGCTGCCGACGAGAGCGCGCGACGCGCCTCGGAGGCCGTCGTGGAGCGGACGCGGCAGATCGACGAGCAGCGCCGCTTCATCGAGCGCATCGTCGACTCGCTGCCGGTGGGTCTCTACGTGGTGGACCGCGAGTATCGCGTGCACGCGTGGAACCGGAAGCGCGAGACGGGACTCCAGGGCGTGCTGCGCGAGGAAGCGTTAGGCAGGACGATCTTCGAGATTCTGCGGCGCCAACCCGCCGACATGCTGCGCCAGGAGTTCGACGACGTGTTCCGCACGGGCACGATGACGCAGTTCGAGATGCCGTCCAATGCGGCAGGTGAGCTGCGCACGTACCGCGTGTCGAAGATTCCGATGCGCATCAACGACGCGGCGGTGACGCACGTGATCACGATCGGCGAGGACATCACGGAGTGGAAGCGCGCCCACGAGCGCGTGGCCGAAGCGCAGCGGCTGGCTGCGTTAGGCCAATTGTCGGCGGGCGTGATGCACGAGATCAACAACCCGCTGGCCACGATCGCCGCCTGTGCCGAGAGCCTGGCGCTGCAGCTCACCGAGCGCGACGTCCCCGCGCCGCTGCGCGACGCCATCGCCGAGTACACGCACATCATCGATCACGAAGTGCACCGCAGCAAGCGCATCGTGGACGGCCTGCTCGACTTCAGCCGTCCGCGCGGCGACACGCGCGAACCCGTGGATCCGAACGAAGTGGTCGAGCACACGCTGTTCCTGCTCAAGCATCATCCGCGCTTCAAGCATGTGAAAGTGGAGGCGTCGCTGGACGCGGACATCGAGCCGCCCGTGTACGGCAGCCGCGAGCAGTTGGCGCAGGTGCTCATGGCGCTGCTCCTCAACGCGAGCGACGCGATGGACGGAACAGGCCGCGTGGTGATCCGCAGCCGCAACGACGCGGCGGACGGTGGCGTGGTGATCGAGGTCGAGGACCAGGGACGCGGGATCGCGGGCAGTGAGTTAGGCAGGTTGTTCGAACCGTTCTACACGACCAAGTCGCCGGGGCGCGGTACCGGCCTCGGATTGTCCATCTGCTACGGCATTGTCGCCGATCACGGAGGGCGCATCGACGTGGACAGCCAGCTCGGTGTGGGCAGCACGTTCCGCGTGCACTTGCCCGCGGGTCAGGCCAAACCGACGACGGACGGCCAGGGCGAGGAGAAGACAACATGAGAGGCGATGCACGGATCAAGGTTCTGATCGCGGAAGACGAGCCGAACCTCGGCGCGCTCCTGGAGAAGTTTCTGGCCGGCCGCGGTCACGAGGTGCGAACGTTCACCGACGGACGGTCGGCGCTGGACGCCCTGCGCGCGGAGGCGTTCGACGTGGCGCTGCTCGACATCGTGATGCCGGAGCTCGATGGGCTCGAGGTGCTCCGGCAGGTGCGGGAGGATGTGTCGCCGCCCGAGGTGATCATCATCACCGGCAACGGCACCATCGAAACGGCGATCAGCGCGATGAAGCTCGGCGCATACGACTACCTCAGCAAGCCGTATCGCATGGCCGAGATCGAGGTGCTGGTGCGCCGAGCGTGGGAGAAGCGCCAGTTGTCGATCGAAAACACGCTGTTGCAAACGCGGCTGGCGCGCGCCGACGCCGTGCCCGAGGTGGTCACGCAATACGCGCCGATGCAGGCGGTGCTGGCGCTCGTCGAGCGCGTGGCCAAGAGCGATTCGGCGGTGCTGGTGTCGGGCGAAAGCGGAACCGGCAAGGAGCTCGTCGCGCACGCGTTGCACCAGCTGTCGCACCGCGCGGCCGGTCCGTTAGTCGATGTGAACTGCGCCGCGATTCCGGACGACTCGTTGGAGAGCGAGCTGTTCGGACACGAGCGCGGTGCGTTTCCGGGCGCCGTGACGCGGAAGCTCGGCCTGTTCGAGCTGGCGTCGGGCGGCACGATCTTCATGGATGAAATCGGCGCGCTCGACCAACGGTTGCAAGGCAAGCTGCTGCGTGCACTGGAGCTGGGCAGTTTTTATCGGGTGGGCGGAACACAGAAGGTGCACACGGACCTGCGCGTGGTGGCCGCCAGCAACCAGGATCTGGCGCAGCGCGTGGCCGACGGAACCTTTCGCAGCGATCTGTACTATCGCATCAATACGATCAGCATTACGCTGCCGCCGCTACGCGAGCGGACGGTGGACGTGCCGCTGCTCGCGAGTCATTTTCTGGCGCAGTTCGGTGGCCCGTCGGCGCCGACGCTGGCGCCGGACGCGCTGGAGGCAATGCAGCGCTACTCGTGGCCCGGGAACGTGCGCGAGCTGCGGAACGTGATGGAGCGCGCGGTGCTGTTGGCGACGAACGGCGTGGTGCACGCGGCCGACCTTCCGTTAGGCGGTCCCGCGTCGGCCGGCGGCCGTACCGCCGAGGCGATGGTGCCGCTCGACGACGTGGAACGGCGGCACATCGAATCGGTGCTGACCCACGTCAGCTGGCACCAAGGGAAAGCCGCGGACATCCTCGGCATCTCGCCGAAGACGCTGTACCGCAAGATTCGCGAATATGGATTCCACCGCCCCGCGGCGGGATGAACGAGCGACGCACGCAATGAAGATTCTGGTGATCGAAGACGATCCGACCGTTGGGCAGTACGTCAAGCGCGGGCTCGAGGAACAACGCTGGGGCGTCGACCTCGTGCCCGACGGGGAAGAGGGCGAACGGAGGGCACACTCGGATGCGTATGACCTTATCGTGTTGGATATGCGGCTGCCGGGCCGATCGGGTATGGAAGTGCTGCACAACCTGCGCGCCCGCGGCTTTCAGCGCCCGGTGCTGGTGCTCACGGCGCAGGACGCGGTAGACGCGAAAGTACAGGCGCTGCGCGCGGGCGCCGACGACTACGTCACCAAGCCGTTCGCGTTCGAGGAGTTTCTCGCGCGCGTCGAAGCCCTGAGCCGGCGACCGCTCGCCATCGCCGAGCCGCAGCTCCGCGTCAAAGACCTCGAGCTGGACAAGAACACGCGTACCGTTAGGCGCGCAGGCCGCGACCTCGAGCTCACGCCCAAGGAATACACGGTGCTGGAGTACCTCATGCGCCACACGGGCCGGGTGATGAGCCGCACGCTCATCACCGAATATGCGTGGGGCTACCATTTCGATCCCGGCACCAACATCGTCGACGTGGTGATCAACCACCTCCGCAAGAAGGTGGACGCGAACGCGGCCGTGAAACTCATCCACACCGTGCGCGGCGTGGGTTACGTGATACGCGAGTGATGCGCGGAGGAGCACGGTGAGAAGCATCCGGGCCCGGCTCACGATCGCGTACGCCGGGGCAATGGTCGGAACGATGATCGCGTTTACCGCCGCGCTATGGACGGCGCGGCGCGCCAGCTCCTACGAGGAACTGTCGAAGCACGTGCTCGCGCAGGCGAACCTCGCGTCCACCATCATCTCGCAGGCGAGCAAGTCGGGCCCGGTCACGGTCATACGCGACACGCTCAGCGGGCCGATGATCTCGCCCGAACTGCGCACACTGCTCGAGGGAATGGAAGGCTACGTGCTCGTGCTCGACCCGAGCGGCCGGTTGCTCTACGGCTCGTTCGCGTTGCAGCACATGTCCGAAGATGATCGCGCGACGCTGCAGCGCGAAGCGATCTCGATCAAGCCCGGCGTGCAGGGCGACCTGCTCGACGTCGGGGGCGACCGGTTGCTGCTCGTGGCCGTGAACGAAGACATGGACGTGCCCAACGTGCAGCGCGTGGTGGCGGCGGAGTCGATCAAGTCCACGGACATCGCCATCCGCGAGCTCATCGGCACGAGCCTCGCGGTCGCGCCGCTGCTGCTCATGGCCTCGGTCGGACTCGCCTACATGATCGCGGGGCGCGCGTTCCGTCCCGTTGGACAGATGATCAACGAAATGCGGGCGATCACCGACGGACGCAGCCTGCACCGCCGTCTCCCGATCGACGATGCCAACGAGGAGATCGCGCGCCTCGGCGTGACGCTGAACGAGATGATGGAGCGCCTCGAGAAGTCGTTCTCGGCGCTTCGGCGCTTTACGGCCGACGCAAGCCACGAGCTGAAGACGCCATTGGCCGTGCTCCGCGCGGACGTCGAGCGCTCGATGAGCAGCGGGTCGACGCGCGCCGAGCGGATGATCGCGCTCGAGGAAGCGCTGCACGAGACGACGCGCATGGCCGACCTCGTCGAGAGTCTGCTCACGCTCGCGCGCGCGGACGAGGGGCGCTTCGACCTGCACCGCGAGCGCGTCGAGCTCGACCCCTTGGCGCGCGACGTGTTCGAAACCGCCACCATTCTCGCCGAGCCCGCCGGCCTAACGGTGACCATGGCCGAGCCGGCTCGCGTGGCGGTGTTCGGTGACCAGGCTCGGTTGCGCCAGCTGTTCTTGAATCTCACCACCAACGCCATCAAGTACACGCCGCGCGGCGGCAGCGTGGAGATCTCGCTCATCTCGTACGAGCACACCGCCGCGTTCTCGGTGCGCGACACCGGGATCGGCATCTCCGCGTCCGACCTGCCGCACATCTTCGAGCGCTTCTATCGCGCGGATCGCGCGCGCTCGCGCGGCACCGAACGGTCAGGGTTCGGTTTGGGACTCGCCATCAGCCAGTGGATAGCCGAAGCCCACGGCGGAACGATCTCTGTCCGATCGCGCTACGGGCGCGGCAGCACGTTCACCGTGACGCTTCCGGTGTCGGACGAGGAACCGGACCACGTTTTGCGGGACGGCGCGCAAGGTCCAGCTGCAGCCTGAGCCGGGCTCGACATCGGACCGACGACCTCGACGGCGTGTTGGAAAGCTAACAGCGCCTTCACGGTTTCTTAATGTAGGCAGCATTACTGCCTCATTCGCTGCCGGTAAGTTCCCGAAGCGTTACGGACTGGTGTGGAACCCTTCACAGCGGAGTCTGATCGAGCATGTTCACGACGCTGCTCGAATCCAAGCCCAAGCGGAACAAGAACCCCGGGGGCGTCATCGCCAGCATCGTGCTACACGTGGTGGTGATCGGGCTTGCGGTTGCTGTCACGTTGAACGCGGGATTGCGCAACCAGAAGGAGCACCGCGAAGAGGACGTCAAGTTCGTCCAGACCAAGGCGCCGCCGCCGAAGCCCGAGCCGCCTAAACCGCCGCCGCCGCAGACGACGGTCGCGCCGCCGCCTCCCAAGGGGTTCCAGGTGCTCACGGCGCCGATCAACATCCCGACCAAGATCCCGGATGTCGACCTCTCGAAAGCGGTGACTAACGAAGCCGACTTCTCCGGGAAGGGCGTCGAAGGCGGCACCTCGAAGGGTGTCGTCGGCGGCAAAGGGCCGGTGAATCCCGACCAGACCTACTTCGAGTTCCAGGTCGAGAAGCCGGCGTTGGCCAAGGAAGACAACCCGAAGCCGCAATATCCGAGCATGCTCGAGAGTGCTGGCGTCGAGGGCGAGGTCCTGGTGCAGTTCGTGATCGACACGACGGGCAGGGCGGACATGTCCACGTTCAAGGTGCTCAAGTCGACCAACGACCTGTTCACGAATTCGGTGAAAAATGTGCTGCCGCGCATGAGGTTTTATGCCGCCGAAACAGGCGGTCGCAAAGTGAAAGAGCTCGTGCAGTTCCCGTTTTCGTTCGCGAAACAGCATTGATCGGTTCGTGTCGTAGGTTCACCATTCGCACACCGTCGGAGGACGTCGGTCCATGAGTCTGTCCCTTTCGGCAATGTTCGCGAACATGGGTTGGTTCGCGAAAGGCATCGTGATCGTGCTCGCGATCATGTCGATTTTCTCGCTCACCATCGCGCTCCAGAAGTGGTGGCGGCTGCGCAAGGCACAGTCGGAGACCCGGAAGTTCGCGCCTGAGTTCTCGCAGTTCCTCGAGGAAGACAACCTCAACGAGGCCATCAAGCTCGCCGAGGGCTACAAGAAGTCGCACGTGGCCCGCGTGCTGGGTGGTGCGTTAGGCGAGGTCAAGCCGCTGCTGCAGGACGGGTCGGTCACAGTGGCCGACATCAACTCGGCCGAGCGCGCGGTGGAGCGCAACATGTTGATCATCGTGTCCGAGCTGAAGCGCGGCCTGGCGGTACTCGCGACGGTCGGTGCGACGGCACCGTTCGTCGGACTGCTCGGAACGGTCATGGGTATCGTGAACGCGTTCCAAGGCATGACGGTGTCGGGCGCCGGCGGGTTAGGCTCGGTGTCGGCCGGTATTTCCGAGGCACTCATTACGACGGCCTTCGGTCTCATCGTCGCCATCCCGGCCGTGTGGTTCTTCAACTACTTCTCGACCAAGATCGACAACCTCTCCGTGGAGATGACGTACACCTCCAAGGAGATGATCGACTACCTGATCAAGGGCGTCGCCGGCGAGTTCGGTCGGTCGCGTTTCACGCGCGAGTTCAACGCCACCTCGGCGTCGAGCGGCCAGGGCGGCCCGATCTCGCAGTAAGCGCCACCTTCTCAGGCCAGGAGTCGAGTCATGGCGATGTCGGCAGGTGGGAGCGGAAGCGTCAAGGCGGAGCCCAACGTGACGCCGCTGATCGACGTCATGTTGGTCTTACTGATCATTTTCATGATCGTGACGCCGCTCATCAATTCGGGTTTCCGGGCGACGCCCCCAGACGGCGTCAACATCAAGCAACATCCCGAGGAGAACGATGATGTCACGCTCGGGATCGATGCCGACGGACAGTACTACCTGAACAAGAAGCCGATCCAGAACTCCACGCTCGGCGACCGCACGAAGGAGATCTTCGGCGCTCCGGGGCGGAGTGAGTTCATCATGTACCTGAAAGCAGACCGCAACATCAAGTACTCGAAGGTCCTCGACGCGATCGACATCGTCGAGCACAACGGCGTGCGCGTGTTGGCGGCGATCACCGACCAGACGCCGGGAACCAAGTCCTCGGTGCCGGGCGACATCTTGTCGGCGACACCGAACAAACAGCCCTAACGGAGACCGCGACTATGGCAATGTCAGGCCAGGGCGAGCGCGGGCTCACCAACGACATCAACGTCACGCCGATGATCGACGTGCTGTTGGTGCTGCTCGTCATCTTCATGGTGGCGGTGCCGTTGGCTCGCAAGGCGATCGACACGCAGCTGCCCGATCCCAATCCGCCACCGACCACCGTGACGCCGCCGCCGGACCAGATCGTGCTGCAGGTGCTGCCGCACGAGACGTACAAGATCAACGGCGAAGACGTGACGAAGGACAACCTGTCCAAGCGTCTGCACGAGATCTACGATCCGCGCCCGGACAAGATCATTTTCGTCAAGGGCGATACCTCGGTGGTGTTCCAGGACGTCATTCACGCGATGGACGTCGCGCGTGGCGCCGGAGTCAAGATCATCGGTATCCCGCCGAAGTAACGCGATCGATACGCGCAACGAAAAACGGGCTCGCCCGGCATCTGCCGGGCGAGCCCGTTTCGCGTACGTGAGGCACCGGCGTTAGAACGTTAGGCCTGCCAGGAACGACCAGGCGCGATTCTTCGAATCGGTATTGTCGAACGTGTCGGCGAAGCCGAGTTCGTACCGCACGCTCACCGAGAGATCTTCAGTTGATCATTCGTTTGACGCACCATCGTGCGTGCCAATCTCAACGGCACCTATTTGTTGGCCGTGCTTTTTCTCGGGACTGACACCGCCAGGCACTCTTCCTTCGTTATGTTGGGGGAACCTGCAGGTCGTGCCCGGATACGACGGTAGGTGGAGGTCGAACCAATTCCGAAGTCGAATCGTGCTCTAACGAGCGAGCCTGAGCGGCCCGTGCCGCCTTACCGACCACCGATCGGCGTTCCAACCGAGCGGTCGGCGCGCTGGGGTCTGTTCGCCTCGATCGGCATCCATGCGCTCATCGTGTTCTTGCTCGTGGGCGGGATGCTGGTCGACAGGGCCGAGATCGCGCGCGGCGCGGGGGGTGCTGGGCCGGCCGGCGGTGGCGGAGGCGGCCGCCTGGGACTCGGCGCGCGGTCGGCGCCAGAGCGGGTCAAGTTCATGCGGCTCGCCCGGCCGGCTGTACCCAAGACAGCGCAGCCGCGGATCACGCCGCCGGTGGTGAAAAAGCCACCCAAGCCAGTCGAGAAGCCGATTGTTCGGCCGACAGTCGCGCCGACTCAGCAGGCAGCGGTGCCGTCCGCCGTGGCCCCAACTGTCATCGCGATTGCGCCGTCGGTCGGTGCGGGCACTGACGGTACCTCCGGGTCGGGACCCGGGACCGGAGGAGGTGTCGGGGTGGGGAATGGACCGGGGCGCGGATCGGGAAACGGTCCAGGGACAGGAGGCGGTGAAGGGACAGTTTATCCCGCGACGCCGGACTTCGCAGTGATTCCGCCGTTGCCGGTTCCCAAAGGGCTGCACGGGAAGACGGTGCAACTCCGCTTTACCATCGATGTGAGCGGGCGGGTGGTGAAGTTCGATTTCGATCCAACTGGGGACTCGGGTTACGATCGAGAGCTCAAGTCGCGGCTCTCGGAATACCATTTCAGGCCTGCGCACAAGACCGACGGGACGCCGGTGGCATCGGTGTTTGTCACTCAATTCGTTCTGTGAGGTATGGCGACCATGTGACAGCGTGGCGGGGTTTGGTCGCAGATCAGTGCGGCGGCTGACTGCATGGCCCAGACGCACCGGATGGTCCGCGTTCAACCGGATTCTTCGCGACGCTTCGTTCGACCGCCCACAAAGACTTCTCGCGCACGAGTCTAGGCGTCGGACTGGCTTGTGTTTCGGCCGCTTGTTAGCTTCCTGCGGCTGTCACTTTGGGCGCCCGTGGCCCGGTCCGCGGAGCTCGTGAAGCGCGTCCGGCTTTGCCTGCCAGCCGGAAGGTTCGCTCATCCAATTGAGGAGCTGCATGACCACCGTCGTGGCCGATCGCCCAGCGACCACCGAGACACCGCACGAGTTCGTCAAAGCGCTTACGCTGGTAGACGCGACGATGCTCGTCGCCGGTGCCATGATCGGCTCCGGTATCTTCATCGTTTCGGCGGACATCGCGCGGTCGGTCGGCTCGCCGTTCTGGTTGGTGGTGGTCTGGATCGTCACGGGGATCATGACGATGCTCGGCGCTCTCGCGTATGGAGAGCTGGCGGCGATGTTCCCGAAGGCCGGCGGTCAGTACCTGTTTTTGCGCGAGGCGATGGGTTCGCTCATGGGGTTCCTCTATGGGTGGACGTTGTTCGTCGTGATTCAGACGGGAACGATCGCGGCGGTGCTGGTTGCATTCGCGCGATTCCTGGGCGAGCTGGTGCCGGCGATATCGCCGGATCTCTACAACTGGTTTCCGCACCATTCGTTCGCGACCGCCGGCGGCCCGATCGACGTCGGCTTGAGCCCGCAGCGGCTCGTTGCGTTGGTCGTGGTCTGGTTCCTCACGTGGATCAACCTGCGCGGCGTGCGCGAGGGGAAGTTCATCCAGACGACGTTCACGATCGTGAAGACCGGCGCCCTGGCGCTGCTCGTGATTCTTTGCCTAACGCTGGGCCGCAACGCGAGCGCGATCGCGGCGAACTTCCGCAGCGGGCATTTCTTCGGGCACGTCGACCTCGGCTCGGCCTTCGCGCTGGCGTTCGGCGCGGCGCTCGTCGGCTCGCTCTTTTCGAGCGACGCCTGGAACAACGTGACGTTCGCCGCGTCGGAAGTGCACAATCCAAAGCGCAACCTGCCGCTGGCGCTTGCGTTGGGCACGGGGCTCGTCACGCTGCTGTACGTGCTGACCAACGTCGGCTACCTGTTCACGCTGCCCATGGCCGGATCGGCCACTGCGACCACGGTGATGGGACGCGGTATTCAGTTCGCGACGCAGGACCGCGTCGGAACGGCGGCTGCCTCGGTGCTGTTCGGGGCGAGCGGCGGCACCGTGATGGCGATCGCGATTCTCATCAGCACGTTCGGCTGCAGCAACGGGCTCATTCTTGCCGGCCCGCGGGCCTACTACGCAATGGCGCGCGACCGGGTGTTTTTCAAGAAGGTCGGCGAGTTGAACCGGCGGCGGGTGCCGGCCTCCGGTCTCGTCTACCAGGGGCTGTGGACGTCGCTGCTCTGCCTAACGGGGACGTACGGCCAGCTGCTCAATTACGTCATCTTCGCGCAGCTGGTGTTTTACGTGCTGACGACCACCGGGCTGTTCATTCTGCGCCGCAAACGCCCCGACGCCGAGCGTCCGTACCGCGCGGTCGGGTATCCGTGGCTTCCGGGGTTGTACATCCTGCTGGCGGCGATTACTGCGATCATCTTGCTCATTGCCGACAAGACACGGGCGCAGGCGCTGGCGGGGCTCGCGATCGTCGTCGTGGGCATACCCGTGTTTCTCTTGTGGCGGCGCTCGGAGCCGGCGTGAGCCGTTGCCTGGCGTGGCCGAAGCATCGATCATTGTCGTGGCAGCTGTCTCAGCGGCGGCCTGCAACGCGTGGTGTTTCGCTCGTACTCTGTGGAGGCGTTTCCCGATGAACTGGTTGGCACCAATCGTCCGACGCGCAGCGCGCGTGCTCTTCCATCCATTGCTCGCGCTGAGCGCACTGGCGCTCGCGGCACCGGCGCTCGCCGCGCAGGCAGGGGAGACCGCCGGCGGGGAGGCGAACCTCCGCATTCCCGACTTGTCGAGCGTGTCCTTCTTCGGCATCCCGGGACACAAGCTGCTGATGGTGGGCCTCGTGTTCTGCGCGTTAGGCATGTTGTTCGGCCTCGTGATCTACAGCAACCTCAAGCGCCTGCCCGTCCACCGGTCCATGCGCGAGGTGTCGGAGCTGATTTACGAGACCTGCAAGACCTACCTGGTGCAGCAGGGCAAGTTCTTGCTGCTGTTGGAAGTGTTCATCGGCCTCGTGATCCTGTTGTATTTCGGCGTGCTGCAGCACTTCAGCGCCGCCAAGGTCATCATCATTCTATTGTTCAGCTTGTTGGGCATTGCCGGGAGCTACAGCGTCGCGTGGTTCGGCATTCGCGTGAACACGTTCGCGAACTCGCGCACGGCATTCGCGAGTCTGCGCGGCAAGCCGTACCCCTGCTTCGCGATTCCGTTGAGCGCGGGCATGAGCATCGGCATGCTGCTCATCAGCGTCGAGCTCGTGATGATGCTCTGCATTCTGCTCTTCATTCCGGGCGACTACGCCGGGCCGTGCTTCATCGGGTTCGCGATCGGTGAATCGTTAGGCGCAGCGGCGCTGCGGATCGCCGGCGGCATCTTCACCAAGATCGCCGACATCGGGTCGGACTTGATGAAGAT
>JAICLH010000047.1 GCA_025927495.1 Gemmatimonadaceae bacterium | reverse complement strand
TGTTGTTCGGCCTCGTGATCTACAGCAACCTCAAGCGCCTGCCCGTCCACCGGTCCATGCGCGAGGTGTCGGAGCTGATCTACGAGACCTGCAAGACGTACCTCGTGCAGCAGGGCAAGTTCTTGCTGCTGCTGGAAGTGTTCATCGGCCTCGTGATCCTGCTGTACTTCGGCGTACTGCAACACTTCAGCGCGGCCAAGGTCATCATCATTCTGTTGTTCAGTTTGCTGGGCATTGCGGGCAGCTACAGCGTGGCGTGGTTCGGCATTCGCGTGAACACGTTTGCGAACTCGCGGACGGCGTTCGCGAGCTTGCGCGGGAAGCCGTATCCGTGCTTCGCGATTCCGTTGAGCGCCGGCATGAGCATCGGCATGCTGCTCATCAGCGTCGAGCTGGTGATGATGCTCTGCATTCTGCTGTTCATACCGGGCGACTACGCCGGCCCGTGCTTCATCGGGTTCGCGATCGGTGAATCGTTAGGCGCAGCGGCGCTGCGGATCGCCGGCGGCATCTTCACCAAGATCGCCGACATCGGGTCGGACTTGATGAAGATCGTGTTCAACATCAAGGAAGACGACGCCCGGAATCCGGGCGTGATCGCCGACTGCACGGGCGACAACGCCGGCGATTCCGTCGGGCCGAGCGCGGACGGCTTCGAGACGTACGGCGTGACGGGCGTCGCGCTCATCACGTTCATCGTGCTTGCGGTGAAGGAACCGGCGGTGCAGGTGCAGTTGCTGGTCTGGATCTTCGTGATGCGCGTCGTGATGATCGTCGCGAGCGGCGCGTCGTACCTGATCAACGGCTGGATTGCGAAGGCGAAGTACGTAGCGGCCGACCAGATGAACTTCGAGGCGCCGCTCACGTCGCTGGTGTGGTTGACGTCCATCGTGTCGATCGGCCTCACGTACCTCGTGTCCTACGAGCTGCTCCCGACGTTGGGCGACGGCACGATGTGGTGGAAAATCTCGACGGTGATGACGTGCGGGACGCTCGCCGGCGCGTTGATCCCCGAGCTGGTCAAGGTGTTCACGTCGGTCGAGTCGACGCACACGCGCGAAATCGTGAGCTCGTCCAGGGAAGGCGGCGCGTCGCTCAACATTCTCTCCGGCTTGGTGGCGGGGAACTTCAGCGCCTACTGGTTGGGTATCGCGATCATGGCCTTGATGGCGATCGGCTCGTGGGTGGCGAGCTTCGGCATGGATGCGCTCATGGTGGCGCCGGCGGTGTTCGCGTTCGGCCTGGTGGCGTTCGGCTTCCTGGGCATGGGTCCGGTGACGATCGCCGTCGATTCGTATGGCCCGGTGACCGACAATGCACAGTCGATCTTCGAGCTGTCGCTGATCGAGCAGGAGCCGAACATCGCGAGCGAAATGCAGCGCGACTTCGGATTTGCGCCGCAATTCCAGCGCTCGAAGGATCTGCTCGAGGAGAACGACGGGGCCGGCAACACGTTCAAGGCGACGGCCAAGCCGGTGCTCATCGGCACGGCGGTGGTCGGCGCGACGACGATGATTTTCTCGATCATCGTGGCGCTCACCCACGGCCTAACGCAGAACCTGGACAAGCTGTCGATGCTCCACCCGCCGTTCCTGCTCGGGCTGTTGACGGGCGGCGCGATCATCTACTGGTTCACCGGCGCCTCGACGCAGGCGGTGACCACCGGCGCCTACCGCGCGGTAGAGTTCATCAAGCGCAACATTCGGCTGGAGGGCGTGACCAAGGCGTCGGTGACGGACAGCAAGAAGGTGGTGGAGATCTGCACCGTGTACGCCCAACGGGGCATGCTCAACATCTTCCTCACGGTGTTCTTCTCCGCGCTCGCGTTTGCGTTCGTCGAGCCGTACTTCTTCATCGGCTACCTGATTTCGATCGCGTTGTTCGGGTTGTATCAGGCGATTTTCATGGCCAATGCGGGCGGCGCCTGGGACAACGCCAAGAAAATCGTCGAGGTCGAGCTCAAGCAGAAGGGCACCGAGCTGCATGCGGCGACGGTGGTCGGTGACACGGTCGGCGATCCGTTCAAGGACACGTCATCGGTGGCACTCAACCCGGTGATCAAGTTCACGACGTTGTTCGGTCTGCTGGCGGTCGAGCTTGCGGTGTCGTTGCGGGCGAGCCAGGGAAGCGGCTTGGTGCACCTGATCGCGGCGATTTTCTTCCTGATCTCGGTCTACTTCGTGTGGCGGTCGTTCTACGGGATGCGCATCCAGCGTGAGGAGCCCGCGGCCGCTGAGGTAGGCGGAGTGGCGGTGGGCGCGGTCAGCCGCTGAGCGCGACGCGCGTGCCGCCGCGCGCGGACAACGAGAGGGGGGCGATCTAGTGGCATCGTCCCTCTTCGTCCGGAAGTCCCTCGCCGACTGCGAGGCCGACGCCGAGCGTCGCGGGGGACTCAAGCGGTCGCTCAACAAGTGGCACCTCACTGCGTTAGGCGTGGGGGCCACGATCGGCGCCGGGATTTTCGCCACCACCGGCACGGCGATCGTCGGCGATCCGTCCCGTCCAGGGGCGGGCCCAGCGATCGTCTTTTCGTTTCTGCTCACGGCGGTGGCCTGTGGGTTCGCCGCGTTGTGCTACGCCGAGTTCGCGGCGATGGTGCCGATCTCGGGATCGGCGTACACGTACGCGTACGCCTCGATCGGCGAGTTCGTGGCCTGGATCATCGGCTGGGACCTCATCATTGAATACGCCGTCGGCAACATCGGCGTCGCGATCGGGTGGGCCGGGTATTTTCGCGAGCTGATCGGCCACTTCGGGCTGGACCTGCCGGCGTGGCTGGCCACGGACTACCGAACCGCGCACGACGCGTTCCGCACGCTGGCCGCTACGCCTAACGATCCGGTGACGCAGTACATGGCGTCGGCGTGGGCCCACGCGCCGCACATCTTCGGCCTGCCGTTCATCATCAACTTGCCGGCGGTCGCGGTGGTGGCGTTGATCACGATCATTCTGGTGATCGGAATCAAGGAGTCCGCGGACACGAACAACGCGATGGTGCTGCTCAAGATCGGCATCATCCTGTTCTTCATTGCCGTGGGCCTGATCCTGATCAAACCGCATAACTGGACGGACGCGTCGAGTGGCGGCTTCGCGCCCAACGGCTTCGCGGGCATCAGCGCGGCGGCGGCCATCATCTTCTTCAGCTACATCGGGTTCGACGCCGTCTCGACGGCAGCCGAAGAGTCGCGCAATCCCGCCAAGGATATGCCGTTCGGTATCATCATGAGCCTGGTGGTGTGCACGGTGCTGTACATCGCGATCTCGATCGTGATGACGGGTGTGGCGCCGTGGAAGATGTTAGGCACGCCGGAGCCGATGATCACCGCGCTGCAGTACGCGTCGGGACCGCCGGGCCTGCTCAACGCGTCGCGATTCATCGTCGCGTTGGGCGCAGTGATCGCCATGGGGAGCGTGCTGCTGGTGTTCCAGTTGGGCCAGCCGCGCATTTTTTTCTCGATGGCGCGTGACGGCCTGCTGCCGCCGGTGATGGCGAAGGTGCACCCGAAGTACAAGACACCGTACGTCGGCACCATTCTCACGGGCGTGTTCGTGGCCTCCTTCTCGGCGTTCGCGAACATCGCCGAAGTGGTCGACCTGACCAACATCGGGACGTTGTTTGCGTTCGTGCTCGTGTCGGCCGGGGTGATCGTGCTGCGGCACAAGGAACCCGACCGGCCGCGGCCCTTCCGCGTGCCGTTCGTACCCATCACGCCGCTCATCTCCATCGCCGCGTGTGCCTACCTGATGCTCCAGTTGCCGGGCGTCACTTGGATGCGGTTCGTGGCGTGGCTCATCCTGGGCCTCGTGTTCTACTTCTTCTACGGGTACCGCCACTCCGCGCTCAGGCGCCAATCGTTAGGCATGACCCGCGTGGCGACGGGCGAGTCCACCAGCTCGGGCGTGTGACCACGGTGGGCACGATCTGGCGCCGGTTGCGCCGCGTCACCCTGACGCAGTGGATCGTGTTCTCGATGGTGGCGGGGACGCTGATCGGGTGGTTCGCCCCCGGCGTCGCGATGCATCTCCAGATCCTGTCGACGATTTTCCTGCGGATGATCCGCGCGCTCATCGCGCCGCTGATCTTCGGCATGCTCGTCGTCGGCATCGCGGGACACGGTGATGATCTCAAACGCGTGGGGCGGTTGGCGCTCCGGTCGATCGTGTACTTCGAGATCGTGACGACGCTGGCGCTCGTCGTCGGACTCGCGGCCGTGAATCTCATCCGGCCGGGTGACGGCGTGCAGATCACGTCGGCGTCCGCGGCACAGGGCACCGCGCTCGCGGCGACCCACGTGAGTGCGGACACCGTGCTCGTGCACGTGGTGCCGCAGAGCATCGCCGAGTCGGCCGCCAACAACGAGGTGTTGCAGATCGTGTTCTTTGCGGTGTTGTTCGGTGTGGGTGTGACCCGCGTGCGGCCGGGGCCCAAGCAGACGATGGTCGCGTTCTGCGAAAGCCTGTCCGAGGTCATGTTCAAGTTCACGGGTCTGGTCATGGCGTTCGCGCCGTTCGGCATCGGCGGAGCCATCGCGTACACCGTCGGCAAGAATGGGTTAGGCGTGCTGCGCGGCCTCGGCCTGTTGGTCGGGACGCTCTACGTCGCACTCATCGTATTTGCCGTCGGCGTGTTGTGGCCGGTGGCGGCGCTGGCGCGGGTACCGCTGCGTCGGTTCATCCGGGCCGTGAAGGAACCATGGCTCATCGCGTTTTCGACCGCGTCGTCCGAGGCCGCGCTTCCGTTAGCCATGGAGGAGATGGAGCGCTTCGGCGTGCCGCGGCGGATCGTCGCGTTCGTGATGCCCACGGGGTACTCGTTCAACCTGGACGGCAGCACGCTTTACCTGGCGGTGGCGTCGGTGTTCGTGGCGCAGGCGGCGGGCGTCCCCATGAGTCTGGGGAGCCAGCTGCTCATGATGCTGACGCTGATGTTGACGAGCAAAGGCGTGGCCGGTGTGCCCCGTGCAGGGCTCGTGATTCTGTCGGGCGCGCTGGCGACGTTCGGGTTGCCGCTGCAGGGCGTGGCCGTGATCGTCGGCGTGGACGCGCTGATGGACATGGCGCGGACGTCGATCAACGTCGTAGGGAATTGTCTCGCGTCGGCGGTGATGGCGCGGTGGGAAGGCGAGGGGCAGTTAGGCCAAGCGGCGCCGGCGGGCCAGGCGCCCGAGGCGGCGACCCGTTTGGCCGGCGGCGATGCCTAACAATCCATGCCCCGCGGGCTCGAGCCCTAGTGGTCGTGTTCCGAATTACGGTGACGAAACATCTCGCGGCAGGAATGGAGAGCGTCTCCGGCCCATCGAAGTGAATTGACTGCACCACCGAGGCTCGGTGTGGCGGGGATGCGGTCCGTCATTCGTTGTTCGTTTCGTGCTTTCCTACCCGTGGTCCGGCCGTCGTTGTTCGTCATCCCGCGACTGCCGTGGTCGGCTACTAGGCGAGGCGGACTCTGGGTGCCGGCGAGCACCCTCTTTCGCTCACGTCGCGTCACTTTTGCTCGGATACGCGCGGATCACGAACAACGCATGACGGATGACGGGTCGGAAAGCACGAAACCACCAACGAATGACGGACCACGGGGAGTCGCCCGCTCAATCGGCACAACTCAGTTCGTTCGGCGCATTCCGCGGCTTTCTACGTCACAGAACTTTCGTTCCGCTGTACTAGCGGTCGCCGTGCACGTCGGCGAAGAATCTGGGCACATCGATTTCGAGCGCGTCGTTCTCGGCGTCGAGACTCCATGCGAGCCGAGCATCGGCGATCTCGGGACGCTGGTCCATGGGGCGCCAACGCTCGATGAGACGCGCATCGAGGTCGACAGCCCAGTATTCCGGTACACCGGCGCGCTGATAGCGTCGGCGTTTGAGCTGGCGGTCGTACCGCGCTGTCGAGGGTGACAAGACCTCGATGACGAGGAGCAGCGCGCTGATGTCACCCCAATCGCGAAGCGGCGTGCCGGCGACGGTTCGGTACACAAACAGATCCGGCTGGAGGATCTCATCGTCGCCCAGCGAGATATCGGCCGGCGACATCAGAAGATTCGCCGTGCCTCTGTTGCGAAGCCACGGGTCGAGCAAGCGAATGAGTTCGAGAATCGCCGCCTGATGCACATATCGCGGCGCCGGCGTCACGACCAGCTCGCCATCAATGAGCTCGTAGCGTTTTCCGTCGTCGGGAAGCGCTCGAACAGCTTCAGCGGTCCAGGCCTCACTCGCGCGTGGCATGACCATAATTTCTTGCTCGGCTGGGGAAACAGGCAAGTGGTCATGGGGCACGATATCGCAGGCCACGGCGGTGGCGGAGATCATTCTGCCGCGCACCGCATCACCGTATTCCCGAGGCGGCGCACCGCCGTCCCACCTTCGAACCGCGAGCCATGACGACCACGATGCCTAACGAAGCAGAAGTGCACGCGCGTCCGCCGCGCGTCCTCGGCCTGCGCGACGTCGTGCTGTTCAACATGGTGGCGGTGATCGGGCTCCGCTGGCTCGCGACCGCGGCGAAGGCCGGTCCCGGCTCGCTCGCGCTCTGGATCCTCGCGGCCGCGTTCTTCTTCGTTCCGCAAGGGTTGGCGGTGCTGGCGCTGTCGGCGCGGTTTCCGAGCGAGGGCGGCATCTACACGTGGACGCGCGAAACGTTAGGCGAAGGGCACGGCTTCCTGTGCGGGTGGTGCTACTGGATCAACAACGTGCTCTACTACCCGAACCTGTTGATCTCGACGGCCGTCATCGCCACCTGGGTCATCGGGAAAGGCGAGAGCGGATTGGCGGACAATCGTGCCTACGTGCTCACGGCGACGCTTATCGCGTTGTGGGTGGCGGTCGCCGTGAACGTCGCGGGTGCCGGTCGCGGGAAATGGCTGCAGAATTTCGGCGCGCTAGGCACCTACATCCCAGCGACGCTCCTCGTGATCGTCGGTGTGGTGGCGGCGCTCACTGGTCCGCCGGCCAATCCGCTCACGCGCGCGTCGCTCACCCCGCACCTCGACCATCTCGCGTCCCTCAATCTGTGGGCGTCCATCGCGTTCGCGTTCAGCGGGATGGAGCTGTCGTCGGCGATGGGCGACGAAGTGCACGATCCGGCGCGCACGATGCCGCGAGCGGTGCTCATCGCGGCGCCCTTGATTGCGGCCGCGTACCTGCTCGGGTCGGCGGCGATGTTGTGGCTGGTGCCGAGCGGGCAGGTGAACCTCACGGCGGGCTTCATTCAGGGGATTTCGATCGGCGCGGCGCGGATCGGGACCGGGTTCGCCTGGGTGGGCGCAGCCGCGGCCGCGCTCTACACCATTGGCAACATTGGCGGCGTCGGAGCCTGGCTGGTGGGCCCGGCGCGCGTGGCCTTCGTGATCGGTCTCGACCGGTACTTTCCGCGCGCATTCGGCAAACTGCATCCGAAGTATGGGACGCCGTACGTGGCGATGCTCGTGCCGGCGGTGCTGGCCAGCATCCTGTTAGGCATTTCGCTTCTCGGGAAGGGCACGACGGTGGAGCGAGCCTACCTCATTCTGTTGGACACGCAGATTCTGCTGTACTTCATCCCGTATCTCTACCTGTTCGCGAGCTTCGTCATCCAGTTCGGCACGCGCGGCGGCACCGCCGTCTCGCCTAACGAGCGGTCCGGCGGTCGGGCGTTGGGCGGCCGGCCGGCCGCGCTGGTGGGCGGCGCGTGCGGTTTCCTGATGACCGCGTTCGCGATGATTCTGGCCGGGATCCCACCCGAGGGCGGCGAGCAGGCGACGTTGTTTCTGCTCAAGGTGCTGGGCGGCGCCGGCGCGTTCCTGGTTCTGGGCGGTGTCCTGTACTGGCGCGGCCGGCGGTCCGTTCGGTCGTGACCTTCCGTTAGGCAGGGCCCGAGCGCGCGGTCAGAACTTCGCGCCGATCGTCAAGACGATTCGCCGTGGCAGTCCAGGCGAGAAGAAGTTCGTGAGCTCCCCTTGATCAGTCCCGCCCTGCGGCGTCTGCGCCTGTCCTGGCGGCCCCCCAAGGTTGTTTTCGGCGATCGTGCCGAAGGTTTCGTATTTCCGATTGAACAGATTGTCGATCTCGAGCTGGATGGTGTAGCGCTGGTACTGCGCGTTGAGGTTGAAGCCCGATATCGCGTAGCCCGGCACCGGCGTGTGCCGGTTGGACTCGTCGCCGTGGAGAAATTGGCTCGAGTAGGCGCGCACATCGAGCTGCGCGTCGAGCGCGACCGGACCGGCGATGCGCGTCATTCCCACGCCGACGCGCCCGCGATGCCTGGGCGACGATGGAATCTGATCGCCCGGGCGGGCGGGAACCGGATTGGTGTCGGCCGTGGAAATCTGGACCGTACTCTGGTAGGTCGACGCGACGTAGCTGTACGACGCGAACAGCCGGCCGCCCGCCGGCAGCGCCGTTTGCGCCGTGATTTCCACGCCGGCGCGGCGCGAATGCGGGATGTTGACGAAGAACACGTGCGTCAAGTTAGGCGACGCGAACACAATGTCGTTCTCGACGTCGGTCCAAAAGCCATCCACGTCGATCGACGTATTGTTCGGCAGATCGACATCGAAGCCTGCCTCGTAGTCGTGCGTGCTCACGGGCGCGAGTGTGGGATCGGCGCCGAGTGCGGAAGGAAGCGCGCAGGGCGCGTCGGGGCTGGCGCACGCCAGCTCGACCGGCGCCGGCGCACGAAAGGCGCTCTTGTACGCTACGAATCCGCGCAGATCGTCGGACACCTTGAGAGTCAGCCCGATGAAGGGTGACAGCCGGTCGTAGGTATTCGTGCCGTTGTTCGACCCGTCGAGCTCGTCGCGGAAGGGAATACGCACGTAGTCCTGGCGCAGCGCGCCTGTGACCGAAAGCTTGGGCGTAATGTCGACCACGGCCTGCGCGTAGGCCGCGGCGTCGTCCTCGTGCACGACTGCCAGCGTGGCCACCGACGCCGGTTCACCGCCGCCGACGTTCACCAGACGGAATCGGACGTTCTGGCGTGCGTACTCGCCACCGATCGTCAGTGCGGTAGGACGGGAGCCTAACAGAAACGGCCGCGTCCACTCGGCGGTGCCTCCGCCGGATTTGTTGTCGATGAATCCGTCGGTGTTGGGCGGCGGCACGTTCACGTTCAACTGCTCGATGTCGTTCCGGCGGAAATACAAGGTCCCACGCAGCGTACCACCCCATGCACCGCGAAAGCCCCGTAGCGCGACGTGAATCAGATCCGGTTTGAAGAAATCTCCCGGCGTGTAGTTGAGACGCGGATCGAAGTCGATCCAGTCTTGCGGGAGCGAGCCCGCTTCCCTGATGCGATCGTTCGCGTACAGCACGCTGAGCGCGATATCGCTCGTGTCGGAGCCGCCCGATGGCGATCGATGCCCGACCGTGGCGAAGAGCTGGCGCGTACGCGCACCTGTCGCCTGGCGCCATCCATCCTCGTTGGACGCCGAGCCCATGACGTAGCCGTCGATACCGTGAACTGCGCCTCCGGCGGAAATGGTACCGACCTGTTGCCCGAACGATCCGGCCGACAACTCGATCTTCGCGGAGGGCACGGACCCGCCGCGTTGCGTGAAGAACAGGAGCGCTCCGCCTAACGAATTCCGGCCGAACAGGGCCTGCGAGCCGCGCACGAGCTCGGCGTGATCGATGGCCGACATCGGCAGGAGATCGAAGTTGACTTCCTGCGCGTCAGGCTCGTTGACGCGGACGCCGTCGAGAAAGACGCTCACGCCTTGCGGCGTGCCGACGATGGGCGAGAGCTGAAAGCCGCGAACTTCGAGCTCGGGTTGGAGCCGCGTACCTTGATCGTCGAAGAGCGTGACGCCGGGCAGCTGCTGCAGCGATTGGAACGCCGCGTCGGGACCCTGCGATATGTGTTGGAGATCGATGGACTCGACCTGCGACGGAATACGCTCGTCGACGTCCGTGAGGCGCGTGCCGGTCACCACCACCGGGGCCAGGCGCCGGGCGGTGCTGTCCGTTTTGGTCGTATCGCGTTTGGTGGTGTCGGGCTGCTGGGCGGCGATGGCCATGTGCCTCACGCACAGCGCCGCACAGACCAGTGCGATGGCCACCCGTCTCATGAGCCGCGGCGAACGATCGGCACGGCGCGCTGCAAATCGGCGAGCAGCGACGTCGTGCGCGCGTCGAGCGCACGGAGTTCGCCGACCACGTGCGCGCAGGCGTGACAGCGGCGCGTGTGCAGGACGACGCGCATGGCGCCGAACGGCGGCAATTCTCCATCCAGGTACGCTCGGAGCTCGCCCTCGCCGGGGTGCGCGACGTTAGGCGCGGGCCGATGTGTCCGCTTGGTCATGTCGACTCTCGTAGCAGGTGAGAAACCGCCGGTGCGCACGCGTGAGCAGCGAGCCGACCGATCCGGCCGCGATGCCCTAATGCTCCATCAGGGTAGTGACGTATGGAAGGGGGAATTCAGGACACGGCCGCCTGGGCGACCGCGCGTCAGGCCGCGGCCAGCGCTCGCAGCGCCGCGCGGACGGCGCCGCGCTCGGGTTTCACTTCCTCGGCGCGAAGCGTCGCGCCCGGCACCGCCGACCTGAGCCGCTGCTCGACCCTCTTGCGCAACAGCGCGCCCGGCGCGAGGAGACCACCGCCTAACGCAACCGGCACCGAGGCGCGCTCGTCCGTGAACAGCACGCGCGACAGCGTGCGCACGTGCAAGGCCAACTCTTCGCACGCCAGCGCGAGCAGCGCGTTGGCGCGCCGGTCGCCCTGATCGGCGATGGCCACGACGACCGGCGCGAGGGCCGCGAGCTGTCCCGGTGTGGCCGACGCAGCCCACGCGATGAGATCCGTCGGATCGTCGGTCTGCGCCGCGGTGAGCACGGCGCCGATGAGCGCGGTATCCGGCTCGCGGCCGTCGATGGCCGCGGTCACTACCGACAACGCACGACGGCCGAGCCACGCGCCACTACCCTCGTCGCCGCACACCGGTCCCCAGCCGCCGCACCGCGATTCGTTACCCGCGGGCCCGCGGCCAAATGCGATCGAGCCCGTGCCAGCCACGAGCAGAATGCCGGGTCCATCGCCGAACGCATCCTCGAGAGCGACCGCGGCGTCCGGCTGCACGATGACGTCTTCGGCGAGGCCGTGCGTCTCGAGCGCACGCGCGAGCGCATCGCGGGGCGCGGCGCGTCCGGCTCCGGCCACGCCCGCGCACAACACGCGCACCGCGGGCTCCTCGACCCCGACGAGCGCGAGTGCGCTCCGCACGGTTTCGGCGATGATGCCGGCCGAACGTTCTTCCTGTCCCGGACGAATCGCGCTGGCGGGCCCGTCGGCCGCGCCTAACACAGTGCCTTCGCCGTCCGCCACGAGCGCGCGCGTCTTGGAGCCGCCACCATCAACACCGATCACAAGGGTCGTCATACGCGCCTGGGAATTCCCGCGGGAACGGGATGTGTGCACGACGAAAGAATACCAACGAGCACCGTGATCACAGTCCCGATGAACACGTACCACGGCCACGCGATGCGCGCCAGCGGTCCAAGCGAGTGTGCCACCGATGGGACGGCGTCGCCGATCTGCTTGGCAAACACGACCAGCGCCATCGCGAAGATGCCGACGGACATTCCGATGATCGCATCACGCTGCACGGCTCGCGACCAGAAGATACCGAGAAAAAAGCCGCCGAGTAGTCCCCCGTACGTGAACGACGCAATGCTGAGTGCGACGACCACGACGGGCGTGCCTTGCTCGCGGAAGAGCAGTGCACCGATGGTGAGGACGATGCCCCACGCCAGCGCGAAGTATTTTCCGATGCGCAGCGTCCGTGCGTCGTCGCTTGAGCGCTTGGTGATCGGCAGGTAGATGTCGTGCGTCGTGGACGCGGCCAAAGAGTTGATCGCGCCGGAGTGTGTGCTCATCGTGGCTGCGATCACAGCGGCGAGCACGAGCCCGAGCAGGCCCCGCGGCATGTACTGCACGATGAACGTCGGAAACACCGCGTCTGGCGTCGCGAACGCGCGCCCGCCATACAACCGCCACAATCCAACGCCGATCACGAGAAAGAGCGCGAATTGGACAAACACCGCAAAGCCGCTGCCGATGATCGCACGTTGGGCATCGCGCAGGCTGCGCGCGGACAACAAACGCTGCACGATCAGTTGGTCTGCGCCGTGCGACGCCATCGAAAGAAACGCGCCGCCCACGAGTCCAGCGAGCAGCGTATTCGCACGATCGATGCCGGTGTAGGTGTCGATCAATCGCAGTTTGCCGGCGCCCTTGGCCGAGGCGAGGATGTCGGTCCAGCCACCCGGCACGACATGCCCGAGAAGGATGATCGCCGCAATCCCACCGCCCACGTACACCGCTGCCTGCAGCAGCTCGGTCCATATGACGGCTTTCATGCCGCCACGGTACGTGTAGATGATGGTGAGGAGTCCGAGCAGCAATACGGCGGCGGGCATTGCTTGGCGGCGCGGCAACACGGATCCGACGATGATGGCGATCGGAATCGCGGTGGCGAAGATCCGCACCGAATCGGCGAGCGCTCGCGTGGCCATGAATACGATCGAGGCGAAACGCCGCGCGCCTAACCCAAACCGCCGCTCGAGCAAACCGTACGCGGTGACGAGCTGTCCGTCATAGTACCGCGGGAGCAGTGTGAACGCGATCACAATGCGGCCGAGGATGTACCCGGCGACGATTTGCAAAAACCCGAAGTCGCCGAGGTAGGAAAACGTCGGCGCGCCGATGAAGGTCAGCGCACTCGTTTCTGTGGCGACAACGGAGAAGAGAACCACCCACCAGGCGATCGAGCGGTCGGCGACGAAGTAGTCCTTCGCGTCACGCTGCCGACGACCCACCCAGATGCCGAGCGCCGTCGTTCCAGCGAGATAGGCGAGGAGAACGACGGCGTCGAGGGTGGAAAATCTGGTCAATGGGACCCGAGAATGCGGGAATCGGGAACGGGGAAATAGGGAATAGGGGCGGAAGAACATCAATGTCTGCGCAGCGAGAGTTCAAGCACTTGGAACTCTCAGCATGCGACTATCGATGTTGTTCCTCCCCTATTTCCCAATTCCCCATTCCCTATTCCCCAGTTCCGGGATCGCTAAGCTGTGAAAGAACTCCCGCAGCCGCACCCGCCGGTGGAGTTCGGGTTCTTGAAGGTGAAGCCGGAGCCCTGCATGGACGACACATAGTCGATCGTGACGCCGTTCAAGTACTGCGCGGAGAACGGGTCGACGAAGACCTTGAAGCCGTCTTGCTCGACAATGAGGTCGTCGTCAGCGGACTTCTCTTCGATGAGCAGGCCATAGCGGAAGCCGCTGCAGCCGCCGGGCTGGACGCTCACCCGGAGCCCGCCCTGCTCGCTGGACACGCCTTCCTGCTCCATGAAGCGCTTGACCTCGACGGTCGCGCCCGGAGTGACAGTTACCGTGACTGCGGGTTGCTGAGTGGTGCTCATCTGTACCTCTGTGTAAGTGGCGGGCCTGTCCCGCTTTCCAGGAAGTTAGTCCACTGTATACGACGATTCAATGGAGCAAGCGAGGAGCCAACGCATGGTTCAGTCGTCGCTTCCCGCTGCAAGCGGCGACACGGCTCCCACGGGCACCGGCTTGGGCGTGTCGGCGCTTTCCGACCGAAACGATCGCGCGATCCATAGAAACGCGGCCAACGCAATCGCCAACAACAAGACGCCCTGTCCAGGGTAGCCGAAAATGATTTTCCCCGTCCCGAACAATGTTCCATACACCGCGACGATACCGGCGAGCCAATTGGCCCAGGCACCGGATCCGCCGGGGATCGACTCGCGACCCAACCCGAGCGCGCCGGAGATGCGCACCCAGCCGGGGCCGCCAGGCCGAACCCGCAAGTAGAACGCCTCGAGCACTGCCTGGGGTTCCGGCGCGGTGAGGAACGTGACAGACACCCAGACGACGGTGGTGATGGCGACGGTGATGATCATGACCCACGCGTCGGCGTTAGGCCCGCCCTGCGCGACCACCGCCGGCACGAAGGCATCGGGCCGCGACACGAGGCCGAGGGCGTGCAGCATCTGTCCCGCGTAACCCAACACGATGGTCGCGACCACGAACGAGGTGATCATGGCGCTGATCTCCGACCAGGCGTTGACGCGCCACCAGTACCACCGCAGGATGAGCACGAGGCCCGTGCCGGCGCCTAACGCAAGCAGGAGCCGCCACGCCTGCTCGACCGATGACAACTGCCACGTCACGACGATCGACCCCAGGAACAGGAAGACGGTGGCCCAGCGCGAGACGTTCACGTAATGCCGGTCGGTCGCGTCGCGTCGCACGAACCGTTTGTAGAAATCGTTGACCAGGTACGACGCGCCCCAGTTGAGCTGCGTGCCGATCGTCGACATGTATGCGGCGGCGAATCCAGCGAGCATGAATCCGCGCCAGCCCGTGGGCAGGAGGTCGACGAACGCGTGCACGTATCCGGACTCCTTATCCTGCAGTGTCGGATAGAGGATGATCGTGGCGAGCCCGGTGATGATCCACGGCCACGGGCGTATGGCGTAGTGCGCCACCTGGAAGAAGAGGGTGGCCAGCACGCCGTCTTTCTCCGTGCGGGCCGAGAAAATGCGCTGGGCGATGTACCCGCCGCCGCCCGGCTCGGCGCCCGGATACCAGGCCGCCCACCACTGCATGAAGAGGAACACGCCTAACGAGAGGAGCGGCATCCACGCGTACGCGGCGATGGAGCCGTGCTGCATCGACACCGGCAGTACGGAAAGCGCCGCGGTCTCACTCCCGAAGTGCGCCGCCACGCCGCGCTTGAGCGCATCCATGCCGCCCACGGCTTTCACGGCGAACACCGCCAACACGATGACCGCGGTCATCTTGATCACGAACTGGATCAGGTCCGTCCACAGCACGGCCCACAGGCCGGCGGCGACCGAATACAGCATCGTCACGCCGAAGCAGATCGCCACCGCGATGTACGGATTCACGCCTAACGAAATGGTGAGAATCTTGATCATCGCGCGCGTCACCCATCCGAGGATAATGAGGTTCATCGGGATGGCGAGGTACAGCGCGCGGAAGCCGCGCAGCACGGCGGCAGGTCGGCCGCTGTAGCGAATCTCGGCGAACTCGACGTCGGTCATCACGCGCGCGCGCCGCCACAGCCGCGCGAAGAAGAACACGGTGAGCATGCCGCTCATCAACATGTTCCACCACAACCAATTGCCCGCGACACCGTTCGCGACGACGAGGCCCGTCACGACGAGCGGCGTATCGGCGGCGAAGGTCGCGGCCACCATCGAGGTGCCTGCCAACCACCAGGGTACGTCCCGGCCTGAGAGAAAATACTCGTTCAGGCTCTCGCCGCCCTTCTTCGTGTAAATGACGCCGATGCACGTCGAGATCAGGAAGTACGCGGCGACGAGCGACCAGTCGAGCAGGGTCAGCTTCATGGGGCGTCTCCGGTGCCGGCCGCTGAGGGCGACGGGGGACCATGGGTGTCGACCACCGACGTGACCGCGTCGGCGAGCTGCACGCGCACGGGGCCCAGGCGCGGATTGTCGCGCGTCGGGTCGACGCGGTTGGTCAGCAGGATGACGAAGAGGTCGCGGGCAGGGTCGATCCAGATCGACGTGCCCGTGAAGCCGGTATGCCCGAACGCGCGGTTCGACAGCCGGTGGCCGGCCGAATTGTTTCCGTTAGGCACCTCCCATCCGAGGGCGCGGTTGGAGAGCGCCGAGTCCTGCACGTGGGTGAAGGTGTCGATCGCGGCTCGTGTGACGATGCGCGCGCCGTCCAGCTGGCCGCCCTCGAGGTACATGCGCGCGAACCGCGACAGGTCGGCGGCCGTGCTGAAGAGGCCGGCGTGTCCCGACACGCCGCCCAGGAAGTAGGCGTTCTCGTCGTGGACGTCGCCGTGCACGAGGCGCCCGCGCCACGGATCGCGCTCGGTGGGCGCGATGCGCGCGAGCAGCCGCTTGGGCGGGTTGAACATCGTGGACGTCATGCCTAACGGTGCGAACACATGCCGCCGGAGGTACACGTCCAACGGCTCGCCGGACACGCGCTCGACGATCTTGCCCAACAACATCGCGCCCAGGTCGCTGTATACCATCCGCACGCCGGGCAGCGTGTCCAACGGCGTGTTGTACAGGAGCCGCAGCGCGTCGGCTGGCGACGTGGCTTCCTTGTACAACGGACGCCATCCCGGGAGACCGGAGCTGTGCGTGAGGAGATGCCGCACGGTCACCAGCTCCTTGTTCGCCCCGACGAACTCGGGCAGGTAGTGCTGCACCGGGGCGTCGAGATCTACCCGATGCTGCGACCAGAGCTGCATGAGTGCCGTCGTTGTCCCGATGACCTTCGTGAGCGAGGCCAGGTCCCACATCGTGTACTCGTCGACCTTGGGCGACGGTGCCCAGTCCTGGTGGCCCACGGCGACCGTCGCGAGCACCTCATGAGCATCGCCCACCATGGCCACCGCCCCGGGATACGCCTTGTCCGCCAGACCGCGATCGAGCACCGCGCGCATCGAATCACGTACCGCGCGGGCGGGTGCGTCGTCCGCAAGATGCGGCGTGATCGTTTGCGCGCCGGCGGCGGGTCGTAACGCGACCACCATCAGCGCGCCAATGAGCCACGCGCCCCTCGGGCGCGGCAGCATCGCGCGCGATGTATCTTCTAGCGTCCCACTGGGAGAATGAGCCGAGCCATGCATCGTCGGTTACGCGAAGGATGTGTTGAAGCGGGAGCGATCGTGATGGCGCTTGCCTGCGTCAGTGGAATGGGCGGTCCGCCGCGCTACACCCACGTCGTGCCGGGGATCACCGTGCTGCTGCGGGACAGCGCATCGCTGCTCGCGGGAAAGCGCATCGCCTTGCTGACCAACCAATCCGGCGTCGACGAACACGGGACGAGCGACATCGATCTCTTGTATCACGCGTCGAAGGCGGGAACGGAAACCGCGCCCGCTCCGAAGCTCGTCGCGCTCCTGTCACCCGAGCACGGCATCCGCGGCACCGAGGATCGCACCAATCTGGCGAATGGTCGCGATGCGCGCACGGGTCTGCCGATTTATTCGCTGTACGGCGCCACGGTGCTCGCGCCACCGGATTCGCTCTTCGACAATCTCGACGCGATGGTCATTGACCTCCAGGACCTCGGCGCGCGCCCATGGACATACGTCGCATCCATGGTCTACGCGATGGCCGCCGCGGCGCGCCACCATGTGGCGGTGATCGTCCTCGATCGGCCCAACCCGATCACCGGGATGCACGTCGAGGGGCCGTTGTTGGACAGCACCATCGCGTTCCCGGGGAGCGGAACGCCATCGCGCCCCGCGCATCCGACCGCGCTCTTTTCGATACCGATGCGCCACGGTCTCACGATGGGCGAGCTGGCGCGCTTCTACGATGACACTCTCGGACTGCACGCTGATCTGCACGTGATTCCGATGGTCGGTTGGCATCGCGAGGAATGGTTCGACCAGACTGGTTTGCCGTGGATCAAACCGTCGCCCAACATGCCGTCTCTCGCCAGCGCCACGTTGTATCCGGGCATCGTCTGGCTCGAGTCGACGAACCTCTCCGTTGGGCGGGGAACCCCCAATGCATTTCAGGTGGTCGGAGCGCCGTGGCTCGATGCCAAGCGCGTCGTCGACTTGCTCGCCGACCGAAACCTGGGCGGCGTCAAGTTCGAGCCGAAGCGATTCACGCCGCACAACCCGACGGACCAGAAGTATGGCGGAAAAAGCGTGAACGGCTTCAGGATCATCATCACCGACCGTGACCGCGTTCAGACATCGCGGTTGGGCGCGGCGATCATCTGGGCGGTCGCGCGGGTGAACCGCGACTCGCTGCGCATCCGCCCCGAGTCGTTCGACTTGTTGTTCGGCGTGCCCGCGGCCCGCGCCGCTCTGCTCGCGGGCGCGGACCCGGATAGTCTCATCGACGCGTCGCTGCCGGCCACGATCCGGTTCGAGCGAGAAACGCGGAAGTATCAGTTGTATCGTTAGCGGTAGTGGCATCGGAGTAGTAGGGAATGGGGAAGCGCTCG
>JAICLH010000155.1 GCA_025927495.1 Gemmatimonadaceae bacterium | reverse complement strand
CCGCATGCCGACGTCGATCCGCTTGCGTGCGCGAGCGCGGAAGAACGACACTGCCTGGTAGATGAAGCACGCGAGGCCCGCCTCCAGCAGTGCCACCGCCGTCCACGACGCGACCGGGATCTGCGCGTTGATGCCCAGCGCGAGGAGCGGCAGGCCGCAGGCGAGCAGCACGATGGCGCGCTTCGTCCAGCGCGCATTCACCCCGTGCGCCAGCAGGAACATCGGCAGCAGCCGATGCGCGACGCCAACGATCATGATCAGCGCCCAGCCGACGATCGCGACGTGCAGATGTGTCGCCAGCACACGTACTCGTGCCGCCGCGATGAATCCGGTGTGAATGTTGTGCAGGAGCACGATCCCGAGCACGAGCGTCGACGACAGGTACGTGATCGCAATCGCGATCGCGGCCCACGTCACATCGCGCAACCGTGCGCGCGGAAGCGTCGCGGCGATGTTGGTTACGGCGAGAATGGCGCCGATCGCCACGAGCCCCACGCCAACGTGATGGAGCATCGTCGAGCTCTCGGCAACGCCGCATGCGAACACGCCGGCGCCCGGAGCGAACGTCCAGAAGCTCGCGTGCCCCATGCCGCGCCAGCGAATCGGCGCGCCGAGTGCCACCGGCAGCAGTTGGTAGAGCGCGCCGAAGATCGTCATGGTGAGCCAGCCGAGCGTGAAGAGATGTGTTACGCCGGCAACGTGCGGCGACAGGTAGTTGCCCGCGGCGAGCTCGGGCGCGATCCAAACAAGCCCGGCGGAGCCCGCGAGGAGATAGAGCGTCGCAGCGGCGAAGTGCTCGCCGGCCAAACGAATCGATCTGGTCGCAGGCGAAACCGCGCCGCCCGCGACGCCCGCCGGCATCGACGTCACTCGATGCGGCGTGGACTGCGTTATTACCGTTGTCATATGCGCCGCCATCCCAGAATCGCCGCGACGGTTGCCGCGATGCGGTCGAACGCGAGACCTGTCGCGCTGTCTGCGCGCTCTCTCATCGTTGGCGTTCCGCGGTCGCCCTCATCGACGACCGTTGGGTCGAACGGGATCTCACCGAGAAACGGCACGGCCAGCTCCGATGCGACGGTGTGTCCGGCGCCGCGCCCGAACACGCCACTCATGTTCTCGACGACGCCGAGCACGGGCACCTCGAGCGCGCGAAACATTTCCGCGGCCTTGCGTGCCTCCGCCGCCGCGACGCGCGGAGGCTGTGTGACGATCACGGCACCGGAGAGTGCGACTGCCTGCGCGAGACTCAGCGGCACATCGCCAGTGCCGGGCGGGAGATCGACGACGAGCACATCGAGCGCCGGCCACGCGACGCCGCGTGCGAATTGCTTCACGGCTTTCGAGACCATCGGGCGGTGCCAGACCGCCGGTGATCCTTCACCGAGGAAGAAACCGAAGCTGATCATCGGAAGACCGTGCGCATCGAGCGGTTCGATGTGCTTCTCGGCCGACATGCGCACCTTCGATGCGCCGTCCTCGAGACCGAGGAGAATCGGGAGGCTCGGCCCATAGATGTCGGCGTCGAGCAACCCCGCGCGAAGGCCCTCGCGTGCGAGCGCCAGCGCGAGGTTGACGGCGACTGTGCTTTTCCCCACGCCGCCTTTGCCCGCGCCGACCGCGATGACGTGACGCACGCTGGCGAGACTCACCTGATCTGCCCACGGATCCGGCACAGTCTGCCAGGTTGGTGCGGGTGCCGCGGCAGGCGGGACGATTTCGAGGGCCACTGTTGTCGCCCCTAGCGGAGGCAGCGCGCCCTCGATAGCCGTCGCCAACCGCTCGGGAATGCTCTCGTCGGCCGTGCGCACTGCCAGACGAATCTTGACTCGGCCGTCGCACGCGGCGACGTGCTGCACCATCCCGAACGATACGAGATCGCGTGTCAGCCCGGGGAATGCGACAGTCTTCAGCGCGTCCTTGATCCGCTCAGGCGTGAGCGCTCCGGATACGACGCCCGTGTAGTCGCTCATTGACAGAGGTACCTCACGACATGTTCCGCCGTGTAGCCGGGAATGGTGCTCGCCAACGCAGCGAGGGAGAGCAGATCATCGCCACTGGTGACGAGCGGGATCTCCTCGGTGTTCGTTTCCGGTCGCGATTGCGCTTGGCCAATATTCGCAGTCAACCCGTTGCACAAGCAGCGGCGGCCGATCGTGTCTGCGAAGTCGCCGCCCTTCGCGATGTACGCGTCGACCGGCTCCGCAGAGCACCGATAGATCGTTCGCCCGTCGGCCGTGCGAATGGGGACGCGAAGGTATCCGAGGTCACAGATGCGTCGGCGTGCGACGACGTGATCGATGTCGCCCGGCAGCTCGACGACTTTGAACGGGTAGCCGGTGGGCGAGGCACGCGGATCGGTGCGCAGTGAAACTGTCCCGTCGGCTACGGCCGCGAGCACGCGCGCCTTGATGTCCGCCGCCAGGCCAGACTCCCTGCAGTAGGCGAAGAGCGTCCCGACCTGAATACCCGCCGCGCCTTCCGAGAGCCCTGTGGTGAGACCGGCGGGCGACCCGACGCCGCCTGCGAGCCAGAAGGGCAGACCGATCTCGCGCATCTTCGCGAGATCGACGACGTCTCGTTCGCCATACACAGGCTCGCCACGCGCATTGAGCTGCAGCTCGCCGCGGGGCGGCGCATTGTGTCCACCCGCGGTCGGGCTCTCCACGACGAAGCCATCCACGCGGCCGTTCGCCTTGCGCGCGAGCGTCGCGGCCAGCGAGGACGCAGACACGACCGCAATGAAGGCCGGGCGCTTCAGAGATCTCTGACGGACGTGCGGCGAGACGCATGACGACGGATCGAACGTGAGGTACTCGGCCTCGCCGCGTTGCAGGCCCTCGATGTCGAACTTGAGCTGTGCCGGCAGATGTTCGGCGAACGCGTCGAGCACGCCGGGTATCTCGCGCGGGATACCGGCACCCATGATCACGACGTCGACGCCGGCGAGCATTGCGCCATAGAGCGACGCGAGGTTCGGCATCTGGACCTTCGTCAGCAGGTTGAGGCCGACTGGGCCAGCGTGCCCCTCCTTCGCGAGCCATACCTCGACGAAATTCGCGAGCACCGTCACGCGTTGGCGCGCGTCGCTCACGCGCTGCTTGTACATCGGGAGATTCTTGTAGGGCGTACTCGCCGCGCGACCGTGCGAATTGAAGTACCGCCGGAGAACCTCCTCACCAACTTCCGGGGCGGGGAACGCCGCGACGGCGCGCCGCACATGCCCGCCGGCGTCGCCATCTTGCAGACGCCGCACGAACACTGTGTCGAGCATCGACCCGGACACGATGCCGAGTTGCCCCAAGCGCGCGACGGCGTTTGCGAGTCGCCAGTCGGAGACGGCGACGCCCATACCGCCTTGAATGACGCGCGGGAGTGGAGAAGGGAGGGTCATCCCGAATGCTTGCACCGCCAAGTACTCGATGGTGTGACGGATGTCTCACGGCCCGGCGTGCTCGAATCGCTCGCTCCTCGAGCAGCCGTGGCCGTCGTGCCGGCCGAGGCCACGACGACGATCCCGATGGCCAGCCATTCCCGCGACGTGAGGCGCTCGTCGAGAAACAGGGAGGCCGAACAGGGCCGCGAATGCGGGCTGCAGGCTCATCAGCGTACTGAAGCTCCGTACCGGTAGCCGGCGCAGCGCGATTATTTCCAACGAGTAGGGAATGGCTGTCGACAGACGGGCGACGCCGAGCGATAACGGCAGGACACGCGGCGCGAATAGCCGCGCTCCGACGTGCCCCACGCCGAACGGCAGCACGGCGGCGGCGCCTATCGCCAGCCCCAACGCCGTTGCCTGAACGCCGCACCCGCGCCGTCGATGCCTGCCGCTGCGTGGCCGATGGGCAGGAGCAGCAGGAGCCCGAGCGCAGCGAGCGCAATCCATACGAAGTCCACACTGCGGCGCGATGTGAGTACCGCGACGACGAACGGTCCGGTGAACTCGAGCGCTGTGGCTGCGCCGAGTGGTACCGTGCTGATCGAGACGTAGTAGAAACTCTTCATCCCGCCGAGCGCGAGACCGTAGACGAACACCGAGCGCCACGTGACGGTGTTCAGCCGCGTGCGCCGCGGGCGAAGAAGGGCGCCGAGAACGAGTGCCGCGAAGAATAGGCGCAACGCCGCGGTTCCCGGTGGACCAACGACGGGAAAGAGCTGCTTGGCGATCACAGCGCCCGCTTGCATGGAGGTGGCGCTGCCGAGGAGCAGTGCAACAGCGCCCGCAGGCGACCCCGTGCGGGCGGAACGATCGCGCAACATCGAAACAATCAAAGTGCAGCAGTCCGGGTCGAGTCAGCACGCCCGGCTCGATGATCAAGCTGCCCGTGTTGCCGCCACACCAGCACGATACACCCTATACCGTGGCAGCGAGTCAAGCATGACCCGAAGGTTGCGCGGCCGGGCCCGCATGTGAACGGGCACCGCTGATCCGGGCACCACTACATTCACGAGGGTAGCCCGACGCGAGGCACTCATCACGAAGAATTAGTGCATCTCTGCCGAAGGAGGTAGCATCATGCGCAGTACTCCCGAGTCGATGCCGTATGCCTCGATCGGCTTGCTGAGGGGCCCGCTCGACCCCGAGAAAACGACGCCGCTGACGATTGAAGGGCGAGCCGTAACCGTTCCAGAAGGAACGTCGATTCTCGAGGCGGCCAAGTACGCGGGCATCCTCATCCCGCACTACTGCTATCATCCGGGACTTCCCGAGGACTTCGGCGGGAACGTCCTGTACGTCACCAACCGCTGCATCTACTGCACGCGCTGCGTGCGCTTCATGGACGACATGGCGCACGACGCGGTGCTCAACGTGAGCGAGCGCGGCGATCGCGCCGTGATCGGGAAGTTCGAAGGCAAGGACCTCACGCATGCCTGGGCGGGCAACGTGATCGACCTGTGTCCCGTGGGCGCCCTGCTCAGTAAGGATTCTCTGAACAAGGCGCGCGCCTGGGAGCTCGACCGCACGGCCTCGGTGTGCCCGAACTGCTCGCAGGGCTGCAACATGATCGTCGAGACGCGCGACAATATGGTGACCAAGCTGCGGCCGCGGCCGAACGATGCCGTCAACAAGTACTTCATGTGCGACTACGGTCGCCTGAACTACCGCTGGATGAATCGGCAGGATCGCGTCGACGTGCCGATGGTACGCCGCGGTGACACCTTGCAGGGTATCGACTGGCAGATTGCGATCGACGAAGCGGCGCGTGTGCTCGCCGGCAAGCGGGCGTTCGTGCTCGCGTCCCCGATGCTCTCGAATGAGGCGCTATACCTTCTGGCCGAGCTGGTGAAGAAGGCCGGCGGAGCAGGTGTCTATCGTGTGGAGCAGGGCGATGAGGCACCGCTGCCCGGTGTTGAGGATCTCTCATTGCGCGCCGATCGCGCCGCCAATGCGCGCGGCGCCGAGCTCCTCGGCTTCACCCGCAGCGCGACCCCGCGCGACGGGCTGGGCGCGGCCGACGTCCTCATCGTCGCCGACGAGGAACTCGCGGGAAGCGCTCGACGTCGCCAAGGCGGCCGCCATCGTCGTCATCGGCGCGACGCTGCCCGCGTGGGCGCAGTCGGCCGTCGTCGTCCTGCCGATCGCCAACATGGCCGAAGAGGAAGGCACCTTCACCAATCTCCGCGGTCGCGTGCAGCGCTTCATGCAGGCCAACGCGGCGCCGGGCTTTGCGCGGCCGAGCTAGTACGTGCCGTGCGATCTGTTCGCCGCGATCGGCGTCGCGAGCAACTACTTGCTCGCCAGCGGTGTGTTTGCGGCGCTCGCGGCGGCGAAGCTAGAATTCGCGGGGATGTCGTACGACACGCTCGGTCTGAAAGGCAAGGTGATCGCCAGCGTCGCCGGGCCGGGAGGAGCAAGCGCATGACCTCAGGTGCACTGCTTCAGGCTGCGGAGCGCGCATGACAGTCGACACGACTCGCAGTCCATTCTACGCCTGGCTCGACCACGAGTCGATCCGCACTCTCGTGAACGCCGCGTTCGTGCTGCCGCCTGGGGAACGACTCGTATTTGTGAAGGGTCTCGTGCCGGGCTTGGTCGACGACCTCGGCCTCGCCGCCTTCGAGGCATTCCTCGATGAGATCCGCGTGAAGGCGCAACGGTACAACGAAGCGCTCTCGCACCCGGGCGAAGGGTCGGCCACTCGCCAGACCGCGAGCGAGCCGCTCGGAGGGCCGACGCCTCACGGCGAGGCCCATCTTGACGGAACTCGCAACCCGCGCCGTCTCGGTGGCCGCGCGCTCGAGCGGCGCTGGGAAGCAGAACTGTGGAACCGTCTCGGAGAAGTTCCATGACGACACCATTCGCTCGAGGTGGCGCGACCGTGGCCACGCCGGCCGGCTCGATTCCCGAACTGTACGAGATCGCTAATCAACTCCGTATCGACTCCATCGAAGCGACAACGGCCGCCGGCAGCGGCCACCCGACGAGCTGTGCGTCGATGGCTGAGATCATGGCGGTGCTGTTCTTCCGCGTCATGCGCTACGATCCCGCGACCCCACGCGCGCCGGAGAACGACACGTTCGTGCTCTCCAAGGGTCACGCCGCGCCGATTCTGTACGCGGCGTGGGCGGAGGCGGGCGCGTTTCCGCGCGAACACCTGCTCACGCTGCGGCAGTTGGGATCCGACCTCGAGGGGCATCCGACGCCGCGCCTCCCCTTCGTCGACGTCGCCACCGGCTCACTCGGCCAAGGACTCTCGGCTGCCATCGGGATTGCGTTCGACGCGCGGCTCTCCAGAGCCGGCCGGCGTACCTACGTGGTCATGGGCGACGGCGAGAGTGCGGAAGGCTCAGTGTGGGAGGCGGCGGAGCTTGCGCCGCGACTCCGGCTCGGGAGGATCTGCGCGACGATCGACGTCAACCGCCTCGGCCAGAGCCAGCCGACGATGCTCGAGTGGGAAATGGACGTGTATCGCCGTCGGTGGGAAGCGTTCGGCTGGCAGGCGCTGATGGTGGACGGCCACGATGTCGAGGCGCTTATCGACGCGTACGACACCGCATCGACAACGGAGGACCGGCCGACGGTGGTTCTTGCCAGAACTGTGAAGGGGAAGGGCCTCCTCGGCGTCGAGGGGAAGGAGAACGAGCACGGAAAGCCGCTTCCGCCTGCCGACGCAGAACGCGCGGTGTCGGCGCTCCGCGCGAAACTCGGCGGCGCACACGGCCCGTGGGCGCCGCTGCAGCCAACCGTGAACGCGCCATTGAAAGCGACAGAACCTATCGGCGCGGCTCCGACGCCATCCTATGCGCCCGGCGACAAACCAGTCGCGCCACGCAAGGCATTCGGCGAAGCGCTCGCGGCCCTCGCCGGGACCGACGAGCGCATCGTCGCGATCGACGGCGACGTCGAGAACTCGACGTACACGGAGCTATTCCAGAAGGCGGCGCCCGAGCGATTCATCGAAGGCTACATCGCCGAGCAGAACATGGTCGGCATGGCGATGGGCCTCGCGGCGCGCGGTCGCGTGCCGTTCGTCGCCACCTTCGGCGCGTTCTTCAGCCGCGCGTACGACTTCGTGCGCATGGCGTGCATCGGCCACAATGCGATCAAGCTCGCTGGCACGCACGTGGGCGTTTCGATTGGCCAGGACGGCCCGTCGCAGATGGCGCTCGAGGATCTCGCGACCATGTGTGCGCCGCCCGACATGACCGTTCTCTATCCGGCGGATGCGACGAGCACGTGGCGTGCGACTGAGCTGGCCGCGTCGCAGCCCGGCCCGTTCTACCTCCGCCTCGGCCGACCGGAGGCGCCGTTGCTCTACGGCGCCGACGAGCGCTTCGAGATTGGCCGATGCAAAGTCCTTCGTCAGCACGACGACGATCGCGTGCTGGTGGTCGCCGCTGGAGTCACGCTGTTCGAGGCGCTCAGCGCCCACGACACGCTTGCCCGCGACGGGATTCACGTTCGGGTGATCGACCTGTTTAGCGTGCAGCCGGTGGATCGAGCCGCGCTCGCCGAGGCTGCGCGCGCGTGCGGCGGACGGGTGGTGACGGTCGAGGACCACTACGCACACGGCGGCATCGGCGACACGGTGCTCGGCGCGCTGAACGGCACGGGCACGGCCGTGCGCAAGCTCGCGGTGCTCGAGATCCCGCGCAGCGGCAAGCCCGCGCAACTCCTCGATCACTACGGCATCTCGGCGCGGCACATTGTCGAGGCGGTGCGCGCGATGCTTCACACTGTTCCGTGAACAGGCGTGAGCTTTCACCGTGGTCATGGTTGTCGGCACGTCAGATCGACTGCCGATACCCGAAGAACTCGTGGTCTTCGTTATACCCACCGTAGCCGCCGGCGACCTCCGCGATGTCGGCCACGAACTCGATGCCCGCGATCCACTTCACCTGCTTGAACCCAAGTTGGACTTCGTTCCGGAGGCGAAGCGGCGCTCCGTGGCCGTACGAGAGAGGCGCGCCGTTCATGTCATAGGCGAGCATCGTCAGGTGGTAGCGCATTTGCTCAATCGGGTGCGCGTCATAATAGCGGCCGCCATCCGCGCCGTCGCCCAGCGAGTAGAACACGACCCACTTCGCCGCGGGCGTTGGCTTCACGAGCGAGAGGATGGTCTGCATGGAGACGCCGCCCCACTTGGCGACACCAGACCACCCCTGGATGCAGAAATGCTGGGTGATTTGCTCCTGGTGCGGGAGCGCTCGTAGGTCAGCAAGACTCAGCTCGACCGGGTTCTCGACCAGGCCGTGGAGGTGAAGCCGCCAATCAACAAACTGTGAATCGAAGAACGCGCGATACTCGGGCGTCTCGGGATACTTGCCATTGTGCCAGAAGTACGGCGAGATGTCCTTCTCCGTGTACGTCCCAGGTTCGGCGTCGAGGTGCTCGAACAATCGCTGCGCCGGGCCGATGAGTGCGAAGCCCACGCGTTGAATCAGGCGGGGGCGGCGCAACGTCAGCGGCGTCGCCGCGAACCAGGCGATCGCGACGACCGCCATCGACGCGGCGAAGATGCTGAAGCCCACCCAATCCAGCGCGTCCGTCCCGGTGTAGATGTGGTTCAGGTTCCGGAGCGCATCCGTTGCGAAAACGAGCGTAACGTGGATGAAGATGAAGAGAAGGAACCAGCACAGCACGAGGAAATGCAGCGAGCGCGCCGCCTGGATGCTGAGTCGTTTGCTGATCCAGTGGAATCGTGTCGACAGCGCGGGAGACATGCCCAGCCCGGTCACGAGCGCCAGTGGTGCCGCGACGAAGACCGTGATACCATAGGCGAGGATCTG
>JAICLH010000083.1 GCA_025927495.1 Gemmatimonadaceae bacterium | reverse complement strand
TGCGCGAGGCCGCGCGATCCGGCACTCTCCACCCAGAGACCACTGATGTCCTTCCGCTCCCTCAGGCGGCGTCGCCGCCGCTTCCCCCAGCGTCAGCGCTTCCCCAAGCGAGCGTCAGCGAGCGCTTCCCTGTTCCCTCACCTAGGGCATGCCCGCGGCTTCGAGCGCGGCCCGTCCGCCCACGACCGGGATCGAGACAGACGAATGCGAGAGGTCGACCGTGAGCTCCGTCCCCGGTGCCGGCCACAGCGTGAACTCGCGGTCACTCGACATGATCATGAGCGCGAACCGCTTCCCTGCCGGCACGAACTCGTCGTCGGGCTCGAGATCGAACGTGAGATCGTAGAAGGTGCCGGGCACGAGCGTCTCGCCCGGCTGCTCCGAGTCGTAGTTCCCGCCTGCGGTGAGCGACTTGTAGTTCTGCGGATCGGCCCACCCGCGCGAGATGAGTCCCGCGTGGCTCTGCGAGCCGACGTCCGTCGAATCGTAGGGCAGCATCACGAGCCACACGCTCAGATTCGCGGCCGGTTTGCTCGATGCGATGCGCACCGTGACGCGCGGCGTTCCGGAGATGTGGACCGTGTCCGTGAGCACGGGCGACGCATACAGCAATCGATGGGTCGAGCGCGCGGCGCTCGCGTCGGCGCTGCCGCTCGAGCTCACATCGTCGACCAGCATGCTCTTTCCGTTAGGCGCGGCCGAGAATGCCAGCGTGCCCACGGCGGTTCCGCTGCCGCCGGGATAGAACGTGACCGGCGACGATCCAGGCACCGGGAACGACGCGAACGGCGTGGGCGGACCCGCAGGCCGGCGACGACCGCGGCGACCCGCGGGTGCGGCGATGGCGGTCGTCTCGCCGCTGCTCCCTTCGGCGCGGCGCGCGGAGTCCTGCGCCGCCTCCGCCGATGCGATGATTGCGGCCGGCGCCTGCGATCCGGAGTCCTGCACGATCCACACGGGCGGATCCCTCTGGACGCCGTTGTCGACGCCGTAGAGATAGTGGCTGAACCATCGGTTGACCATGTCCGCCGGCGGATTGCCGCCGTGTCCGCCCTGGTGCAGGTACAACGACACCGGCAGCCCGTCCTTCTTCATCTCGTTGTAGATGCGCACGCTGTGCTCGGACACGACGTTGTAGTCGTTGAGTCCGTGCGCGAGCAGGACGGCGGCCTTGATGTGCTGCACCCACGGCAGCAGATCGCGCTTGGCCCAGAAGTCGTTGTAGTCGCCGGTGGCGCGGTCCTGGCCCTTGGCGAAGACCCCATTCTTGTACAGCCGCTCGCACGTCGCGCGCTCGGCCGTGTCGCCGCTGGCGATGAAATCGTACAGGACGTCGACGTCTTCGCCGAGGTATCCACCCGGCGACCGTACGAGTCCGTTAGACCGGTAGTAGTGGTAGTATGACGTGTTGGGCGAAACGGGAATCACCACGTCGAGTCCGTCGACGCCGGTCGTGGCCGCCGCCAGGGGCAGCGTGCCCTCGTAGGACGTGCCCATCATCCCGACTTTGCCGGTGGACCACGTGGCTTTCACTTCCTCGGAGCCGGTCTCGGTGGTGTAGCCCTTGGCGCGGCCGTTGAGCCAATCGATCACGTACTGCATGGCCGTGCGCTCGGGCGTGTCGCCTACCGTTGGGCATCCTTGCGAGCGGCCCGTGCCCGGCGCTTCGGAGTGGACCACCGCGAATCCGCGCGGCACCCAGTCGTTCACCATTTCGTTCGATATGCGCGTGCGGCTCCCGTCGTACGGCGCGGAGAGCATGAGGCCGCGCCGCTTCGGTTGGGCATTGAGCTCCTGGCGCACATCCCAATCGACCTGGTCGCGGGAGACACCCGCGTAGTAGGGACTCGATCCATAGATGACCGCGACCTTGAGGCCGTGATCGGTCTGCGGCGGCCGCGTGACATCGACGTGGACGCGATCGGGTTTGCCATCCTGATCGCTGTCGAAGCCGGTTTCGACCCACAGATCCTGCCGGACCCAGGTGCTGGAATCGGCGAAGGCGGGCACGACCTGGGCCAGGCCGTCGACGAACGTCGGCTTGGCCCGCGTCGAATCCTGCGCCGTTAGGCACCGGGCGGCGAGCAGCAGCGCGCCGGCGGCAACGTCGACGCGCCTCATCACGACGTGCTGTCGTACGTCACGACGCGCTGAACGGCCTCGAGCTCATCGTGCTGCGGCGCGCCGGCAATGGGTGCGACGGCCGTGCCGACGGCGAAGAACTCGATCGCGTTCGAGCCCCAGCCCCAGTTCGATTCTTCGACGCGCGCACCCACCACGCCGACGCCGCCGCGTGCGGCCGCTTCGGCTTGCATCCGCTCGAGGGCGAGCTCGCGCGCCGCGTACGTGGCCTCGGTGTAGATCGTCATCTCCTGGTTTCGGCCGACCTGCTTGAGCGCCTGCATGAAGCTCAAGTGCGCAATGTGGTACACGCACGCGCCCATCGCGAGACTCACCGGACGATAGCCGCCGCGCACGAGTTTCCAGAGATCCTGTCCGCTCAAATCGGACGTGAACGGCCGGTTGTCCTTGGTGCGCATGCTGCCCGCGTTCTCGCGATGACGAATCGCGGTGCCGACGGCCTGGAACTCGAGCACGCCTTCGTCCATCGCGTACTGCTTGAACACCAGGCGCACCCCGACGATGCCGTCGGCGCCCAGGATGTCCGCTTCCTCTTCCATGCGTGTCATGGCCAGCTCGCGCGCGCTGTACATGGCGTGCGTCAGCACGGGGAGCTCCTGGCTCACGCTCCATTTCTGCCACTGGAACCCCACATGATAGATGCAGGAGCCGAGGACGAGGCCTAACGCTTGGAACCCGGCGTGCTCGACGAGCAGGAATTCGTCGATCGACAGGTCGCTGGTAAAGAACGACGGGCGGTCCCCGGTGCCGCGCATGGCGCGCAGCCGTTGCTCCGCGCCTTGTGGCAGGTTGGCGGTGGACCCTGGCACGTAGTCCGGCATGGTGGTTCGCTCCTGTGGATTACGGGTTCGTGGCGTTCAACCACGCCTGGATGGCCTGGCGTCCGCGCTCGGTGCGCCGGAGCTCGGCGTCGAGGGCGTTGCCTAACTCAGCGAGGAAGTCGTCGATCTCCAGCGGGTCGGTGCGGATCACGACGCCGCGCACCTGCTGTTGGCGGCTCGCCTCGAAGGCGTCGTTCGCGCCGCGCTGGAGCACGTAGACCGCGTTGCCCAGCGGCAAGCGAATGGCCGTGACGCGGCGCCGGATGAGGCCGCGCTCCACCTTGACGCCCGGCACCACCTCCGAGAGCATCGTCACGAGGTCGTCCAGCAGCGCGCTTTTGTCCGCGCGGCTGCGCTGCGCGAGGATGGCCGCCACGCTGACGGAGTCGAAGTTAGGCGTGGAGCCGGTCATTGCGGGGCCGGCGCCCCGAGGCACGCCACGTTCACCGCGCCCCGCCGAAGACCAGGACGTAGCCGTTCGGGTCGCGCACCTCGAACTCCCAGTCGTCGTACGGCCGGTGCGTGAGCGGCGACTGCACGAACGGCTTTCCTTCGACCGTGTGGTAGAGCGCGCCGACGCCATCGACGCGGACGTAGACATCCCACAACCCGACCGGTCGCCGCGCGCGGAGGTCGGGCTTCACGTACCCGGAGAGGTTGAGCATCATGATTTCGACCGGCCCGAGCATGATGCTCGCATAGACGTACGGCGGCGTCGCAGGCACGCTCCCCGTCTTCTCGAAGCCGAGGTTGGCGGCATACCAATCGACGGCAGCCGCGATGTCGGACACGAGAAAGGTCGGAGCGGCGGAGCGAATCGTGATGTCGGCGGATCGGGACGTGGTCGCGTGCGTCATGGTGTTCCTCCCGGCCCTGGGAGCGCGCTCGCGCTGCCTAACGGCGGCGCGAGACGGCCCCGAGCGAATGGCCTAGTGCAAGATGCAAGCGGAGCGCGGCCATCGCTATACCGGTCTATCCTCCGAAGCGGTCGCAAGGTGGCGCGGGAAACGGTGTGCGTCATTCGTTGTTCGTTTCGTGCTTTCCGACCCGTGGTGCGTCCTTCGTTGTTCGTCATCCGGCAACTCTGGCGAGGCGGCCTCGGGGGACCGGCGAGCACCTTCTCTGCGCAGCATCATTGTCGCTCGGATGAGGCTGATCACGAACAACCCATGACGGACAACGGGTAGGAAAGCTCGAAACCAACAACGACTGACGGACCACGGGGAATGGGGCATCGCGCAAGTGCTCGAGCACCTGTGTCACGGCAGCGGCGGGACGCTATTTCCGGGATGTCATGTAGTACCGGTTCTTTCCTTCGTCTTCCGTTTCGCCGATCATCGTGAGGCCGGCTGCCTCCACCGCACACCGATACCGCTCGGCGCCCAACGACACGGACGGCCGGCCGGTCATGGCGTCGTTCCATTCGCACGCCTGCCGCGGCGCCGTGAACACGAACCGTCCGTTGGGCGCGAGCGCGCGTGCGACTTTGCGAATGACGCGCTCCTGGACAGCCGGTCGCAGCAGGAACAGCAATCCCCATGCGATCACGCCATCGAAGGTCCGTCCGAAAAATGAGGACGTTTCGACACGCTCGCAAACGACCTCGACGTCGGGAAATCGGGTTCGGATCGCCGCAATCATGCTGGGCGAGGCATCCACGCCGTACACTTCGAAACCGGCGTCGACCAGCGCCTGGGTGACGGGATAGCCGGGCCCGCAGCCCAGGTCCAACACGGCGCCGCCGGCCCGGACGGTCGCAGCCCAATCCCGGACCTGGCGTACGCCGATCGTCCCGCCGGTGCCGCGGCCGGCGACGTACTGCGCCGCAACCGACTCGTAGCCGTTCGCGCGATCCCGCATGTCAGCGGTGATAGCGGACAGATCCGGACACGAACGGACGAACTACGAGATTGTTTTCCGTGTCAATCAGTGCGACGAAGCTCACCGCGCCGTCCCTGGTTCGCGTCACTTTGAGCGGTTCACAGCTCGGAACCGTGGCAACCTGTCTAACGCGGCATCCAGACTGTCGAGTGAGGCGCCGCTCACGACCCGCGTCGATGATTGCACGTACCGCGACCCATCGAAGGAGAACATCGCGTCCGTCACGGATTCGGCACTCATGTGGCTGACCGTCTCGATCACCGGGAACCCGTGCGCACCCGCGGCGCCCACGACGAGCGTGCCGCCGAAAATGATGCCTAACGGCCTGCCGCTCGCTCCATCGACGATCGCGTAGTCACATCCGCCGTTGCCGCACAAACCGGGCGCCGACTGAATGATGTAGTCTTTCGTGCCGTCACCGTTCAAATCGACCATCACGCCCTGCATCGAGCTGGTGTCGTCGTACTCGAGGTCCCCGATGCTGTCGCGCATAGCAGCCGGAACACTGATCACCGCGACGTCGGCCCTGCCGAGGATCCAACGCCCAGACCTCGGCGTCTGCGTGTGTGAAACCGCCGACGAGACGAGGAACATCGCAATCGTGAACCAGCAGCGCTGGATCGTCCTCGTCGTTTTGAAATCCATGTGGTGATCCTTTCCTGGCATTCCTTTTGTGATCCTTTGCCCTAACGCGAGCCCGCCGCGATCGGCGCGCTGGACGCGCCGACCGAAGGATCGGCGTCGTCCACCGGGCGTCGGCGCAGCACGCCGGCCGACACAAGCGCGATGACACGCCCGACTGGCAGCGGCTCGGTGAGCGTGTACGCGATGTTCACCACCGGGTTCTTGTACAGCTCCGCGAAGTGTTTCAGGTCCGCAACGCGCTTGTCGATCTCCGCCTGGCTCGCACCGCTCGCCTTCACCCGCTCCACCTCGTGCGCCTCGTATCGAGCGGAGAAATCGGGGGCGATCCAGTAGTAGATGACTTCCCACGTCGCCGTGTAGCACACGCTCGCGACGCCCAAGAGGCCGAACAGGAGAATCGTTTTGCGCATTCGGCCGCCTCGTCAGATTCCTAACTGAGCAGGCGCGGCAGGCCGCGGATGAAGCGCGGCTGTTCGAGCTCCCGCAGAATGAAATCGGCGAGGTCGGCGCGCGACAGCAGCGGGATCGGAGCGATCGAGGTTATGTTCTCGCCCACTCGGTAGCGCCCCGTGCGAGGACCTGTCGTGAGCTTCGGCGGCCGGACGATGGTCCAGTCGAGCCCGCTCTTCCGCACCAGACTTTCCTTGACCTCATGATCGCTGATTTCGTGACGCAGCGGAATCGGCGCGACGTATCGGAGCAAGAATCCAACCGCGTGCCGGCTGTCGCGCACGCCGATGAAGGAGACGTAGATCAGGCGCCGCACACCGTGGGCTTCCATGGCGCGCACGATGTTTTGGATTCCCGCGATGACGTCGGCGTCGTGTTGGAGCGGCGTGCCGACGCCGAGTGCCGACACGACGGCATTATGTCCTTGTACGGCCGCGGAGACGGCGTCGGCGTCCTCCACGTTGCCCGAGGCAGTCGAGACCGAGACCGGTACGTTCCCGAGTTTGTCCGGTTGCCGGACAAATGCGGTGACGTCGAACGCGCGCGCCACCGCCTGCCGAACCACCTCTCGTCCCGTCCGGCCGGATGCGCCGAATACGAGCAGACGCATTGTGCGCCTCGGTGCCCCGCCTAACACAGCATGTCGCGGAGCCGTTCGTTGTACGCGTGGCTGGACGCCACCTGTGTGCCATCGCGCAGCGTAATCAGGTCGTCGCCGTGGCCCGCGGCTCGATGCGCTGGATCGGTCGATGTTCACGATGACGCTGCGGTGCACCCGGATGAACTTATCGGGCGAGAGCTTGGACGCAAACGCCGTCCTCGCCTCACAGCGGAGGCGGACCGGCGCAACGACGAGCAGTGCAGAATTCGCCGATCCGACTCCGATACGTGTGCAGGCGTCCACGAGTTTTGATAGCGGACCAAACAGGACACGAACGGACACACCGCGACTTTTTTGTTTTGACCGCCGGCGTCCCCGTTCACCGCGCGTAGTGGTCCGCACCCAGGAAGTGCAACGAGACGTACGGGACGTCTCCGACGACCCAGCTGTCGTGCGGCTCGGCGGGGATGTAGAACAGTTCGCCCGCGCGCAGCTCGATCACGCGGCCGTCGGCGAACGCTGCCGTAGCAGTCCCGGCGACGACTAACCCCACGTGCTCGACGGAGCACCGCGTCTGCCCAACGGACGGTCCGACGTGTTCTGACCAGCGCCAGCCGGGCTCGTACGTCGCCCGCCCGATTGTCATGCCGCCGATTCGCACGAGCTCGAACCGGCCTTTGACCATTTCGCGCACTTCGTCGGGTTGCTCGAAGCGTCTCAGGATCACATCGGTCTGCATGGTCATAGCTCACCCCGTGGAGGCCGTGAAAGATAGCCGCGCATGCGTGGTGCTCTCTTGCGAAACCAAACCGCGTCCCCTACCGTCATGTTGGTATCCCATAGGACGGGTCCATGGCGGACAAGCTCGAAGTACAACAAGGCACCCTCGCTCTCATGATCCTCAAGACCCTCGAGGTCCTGGGACCGCTGCACGGTTACGGCGTGGCGCGCCGCATCGAGGAAACGAGCAAGGGCCGCCTCACGCTCAACTACGGCACGCTGTATCCCGCCCTCGTCAAGCTCGAGCAGGAAGGATGCATCAAGGCCGAGTGGCGCCAGTCCGAGAACAATCGCCGCGCGAAGTACTACACGCTCACTGCGATCGGACGCAAACAACTGGCACACGAGACTCGCGATTGGCACCGGACCGCGGATCTGATCGCGGCCTTTCTCGCGCCCCGACGCGAAGGAGAGGCACCATGAGACACGTTCGCGCCTGGCTCGCTCGCCTGGCGGGTGTTTTCACCGGACATCGCCGCGACGCCGATCTCCGCGACGAACTCGAGGCGCACCTCGACATGGAAACCGCCGAGTACGTGCGGCGCGGGATGCCGCCTAACGAGGCGCGGCGCCGGGCGATGGTGGCGTCGGGCGGCCTCACGATCGCGGCCGAAGCGGTCCGCGCGCAACGCGGCCTGCCGTGGCTCGAGAGCGCGGTGTCCGATCTCCGCTACGCGCTCAAGTCGTTGCGCCACAGCCCGGCGTTCACGGCGGTGGTCATCATCACGCTCGCGTTGGGCATCGGCGCCAACACCGCGATTTTCAGCGTCGTGCGCGCCGTGCTCCTCAAGCCGCTGCCCAACCGCGACGGCGATCGCCTGCTCTACCTGCGCCAATCGATCGACGGTCCCGCCGGCGAGGACATCGCCTTCTCCGTCCCCGAAGTCCGCGACTTCCGCGCCGGCGTGCCCGCGTTAGGCGGCATCGCCGAGGTCTCCCCGTGGTCGCTGACGCTCGAGGGCGACCAGTATTCGCCCACGGCGCGCATCAAAGTCGGACTCGTGACCGGCAACTTTTTCGACGTGATGGGTCTGCACCCCATCCTGGGCCGTCTCACCAGAGCGAGCGACGACGGGCCGGGCGTGCCCCCCGTGATGGTGCTCACCGAGCAGTTTTGGCGCAGCCGCTTTCGCTCCGATCCGAACATCGTCGGCAAGCAAGTGAGGCTCGACGACGGATCGGCCACGGTCATCGGCGTCGTCCAGGCCGCGCCCTTCTTTCCGGAGCCCGCGGACGCGCTGATGAACATGGTCGTGAGCCCGCATCACTTGAGCGCGACGATGGTGCTCGGCCGCACCCACCGGATGACCGAAATCGTCAGCCGGCTTGCACCCGGCGCCACACTCGAGCAGGCGCGCGCCGAGGTCGCGACGGTGTACGCGCGCATGCAGCACGACTACACCCAGTCGTACGACCCCGGGTCGCACTTTCGCGTCACCGTGCTGCCGTTCAAGGACGCGATCGGCGAGCGCGCCCGCCTAACGCTGTGGCTGCTCATGGCCGCGGCAGCGTTCGTGATGATCATTTCGACGGCCAACGTCGTGAACTTGACGCTCATGCGCGGCGTGCGCCGCGAGCAGGAGCTCGTGGTGCGCGCGGCGCTCGGCGCCGGCGTGCTCCGGTTGCGGCGGCTGCTGTTGGTCGAGAACCTGGTGCTCGCCGTGTTGGGCGCGGCGACGGGCGTGCTGATGGCGATCGGTGGCGTCAGTCTCTTGACGCTGTTCGCGGCGCGGTTTTCACCGCGCGCGAGCGAGATTCACCTCGACACGGTGGTGCTGGCGTTCACGCTGGTGCTGACGGTGTCGGTGGCGTTGCTCCTCTCGTTCGTCGCGTCGCTCCCGAAAGAGGGCACGTTCGCATCGTGGATCTCGGCGGGCACGCGTCGGACCGGCGGCTTGAACAAGCAGCGCCTGCAGCGCGGGCTCGTGGTGGCGCAGATCGCCGTGTCCGTCGTGTTGCTCGCCGGTGCGGGCTTGCTCACCCGCACCATGATGCAACTCTCCGAGGTCGACACCGGCCTCAAGACAGAGCAGGTCTTGGCAATGCAGGTGCAGCTGCTGCCGATCGCGAAAATCGCCAGCGGCACGGATGTTCGCGCCGCCGATGCCGCGGCCAAGCAGGGATACGAGCGCATCAAGCAGCAAGCGTTGGCGATTCCCGGCGTCGTCGCCGTGGGCGTTGGCTCGCTCATGCCGCTCGAGGCCAGCGAGATACAGTTGGACGTCAAAGTGGAAGGCCGCTCGCTCGGCGTCGGAGAAGCGATGCCGCGTGCCGATTATCGAACGGCCGATCCCGACTATTTCCGCGCGTCCGGCATTCCGTTAGTCCGAGGGCGTTACTTCGAGCAAACCGATCGCGCCGGAGCCGGCTGGGTCGTGATCATCAACCAGACGCTTGCGCACCGACTCTTTCCCGAGGAAGACCCGATCGGCAAGCGCATCGCGTGGACTGGCGATGTGCTGCGATTCACGCCGATCAGCGGCGATTGGCGCACGGTTGTGGGCGTGGTGGGCAACACGCAGGATGGCGGATTGGATGCGCAGCCTCGCGGCGCCATGTTCATGCCCTTCGCGCAGGAGCTGGCGATGGGCAACACAGTGGTGATACGTGCCGACAGCAACGTGACCGCTCTCGCTGCCCAGGCGACGAGCATCGCTCGGCGCATCGCACCGGCGACGCCGATCGACCACGTCATGACCGTCGCGCAGATCAAGGATCAGAGCGTGTCGCCACGCCGGTTGAACGCCGTGCTCATCACGTCGTTCGGGGCGATGGCGGTGATCATCGCGGCCGTGGGGATCGCCGGCGTGCTCGCATTCTCGGTGAGCGCGCGGACCAACGAGATCGGCATCCGAATGAGTCTTGGCGCCGACAGCGCGCGCGTGCAGCGGATGATCTTAGGCGAGGGCGGCGTGCTGCTGGCCGCCGGCCTTGCGTTAGGCGTGTGCGGCGGGTTCATCGCCGCGGGCGTGATGCGCGGGCTACTCTTCGGCGTGGCGCCGCACGACCCGGCGACCTTTGTCGGCGTGGCGGCGCTCATGGCCTTCATTGGCATCGTGGCGTGCTGGGTGCCCGCGCTCCGCGCCGCGCGCATCGACCCGGCGATCGCCATGCGGGCGACGTAGGTTCGTTAGCAGGCGCACACGTAGGGAGTTTCAGCGCTCTCTGACACGGGCGCGGCAGCATCAGGTCGTCGAAACAAAAACAAACAAGCAGTGCTTTTGATTGGTCCGTTCGTGTCCGGATTTGTCCGCTTTCAAAGTCGTGGAACTCGTCCCAACATCGGAATCGGACACGCGCACCGGGGGAATGGCGCGTCAGTGCGCTGGTCCGACTCCCGTGTGTGCGAGGGCTTCCACGAGTTGATAGCGGGCACATCCGGACACGAACGGACAAGGCAGACCTTTTTGACAACGGCGCTCGAAGCGCTGCAGGCAGGCGGCGCAAGCCGCGGGCCTTGTCTAACGCGGGATCACCGGCAGCACCACGTGCGATGGACGCGCCGCGTCGTGCACCAGCCGCTGGTGCGCGATCACAAAGGTGCTGTCGTGCTCGTTGTCGCCGCCGGTGCCGAGGTTGCGGTCGTATTTGGGGAAGCGCGCGGACGATACCGTGACGCGGATCCGGTGGCCGGGCTCGAACACGCGCGATGTGAACCACAGATCGACGTCGTACGGTTCGATGCTATCCGGCGTGATGGGAACGGCGCGATCGGGACCCGCGCGATACCGCGCGCGCACGACACCGTCTTGCACCCGTTGGGCATGGCCATTTGGCGCCACGTCGAGCAGCATCAGGTTCCAATCGGCGTCTTTGGCATCGGTCGACGCCCAGATGGTCGCGGACATCTGCCCGGTCACCTCGATGGGCTTCCGCAGCGGCCGCGAAGTGAAGACGAGGGCGTCGGCGCGCGAAGCGTCGAGCGCGGTGTAGTCCTCGTTGAGCGACGTCTCCAGCTCGCGCGAGTCGATGAGGAACGGCGTGGGGTTGGCCGGGTCGTACGTGAATGTGTCGGCGGCGGCGCCGTTAGGCGGCAGGGTGTCGAGCACGCCGTCGCCGCGGCTCGTGTTCGCGCGGCCGTTGGACGTGAAGTACCACTTGGTGAGAACCTGGCGTGCGAGCGGCCACGACGCTTCGTGCCGCCACGTATTGTCGCCGATGACGAAGATGTCGACCGGCGGCTCGCGGTCCACGCCGTTGTCTTTGCCCAGGAGCCAGTGATCGAACCACCGGAGCTGGAGGCGGCGCCGGTCCACCCGCGCATGGGGACCGAGCTCGCCTTCCACGTAATCGATGCCCTTGTGTGCACCGGGACCCACCACCAACCGGATCGGCGGATGCCCCGGCACTTTGCCTAACGCATTGGTGTAGTCGATGGGCCCGCGCGAATCATCGTACCAGCCCGAGATCTGCAACACCGGGACGCGGACGCGCGCGATGTTCGGCGTCACGGCGTGTGCGCGCCAATATGCGTCGCGACTGGGGTGCGCGAGCCAGCGATCCCACATCGGCGCGTGTCCACAGCCGAGGCGCTCCGGCAAATCGGTGAGCGGCAGGTGCATCAGTGCCGGGCCGATATCGAGGTCGTCGGTGTTGGCGACCGTGCGCGAGCGCATCAAGCACGTCCACGCAACATTGATCGGTGAGAAGACCATGTCTTCGTACGGGACGATGCGCCACGGATCGCCGGTCGCCGCCGACGGGGCGATGGCGGCCAGGTGTGGCGGCTCGCCCACGGCCGCGTACCACGCCAGGCGGCCTTCGTCGGAGTGGCCGATGAGGCCCACGCGTCCGTTGGCGCCCGTTAGGCGCGACGCCCACTCGACGGCGTCGTAGCCGTCGCGCACGTCCGTGTCGTAATCGCCGAACGCGTCGAGGTCGCCATCCGACAGGTCGCGGCCGCGCACCGCCTGCGTGATGAAGATGTAGCCGCGCGACGCCCAGTACACGCCGTCGGTATGCCGCACGCGCTCGTACGGCGTGCGCATGAGCACGACGCCGAATGGTCCTCGGCCGACGGGGCGAGCGATGTAGCTGGCGAGCCCTGCGCCGTCGCGGGTTTTCATGTAGATCAGCGTGTCCTCGGCGACGGCGTACTGGGAGTCGGACACGGGGCCTGGCCAGGGTGAATACGGCGTCTCGACGGTGAACGGCGTCGCGCGGCGAATGAATCGGACGCGCGCCGGCATGGGCGCACCTCCGAGGGTCGGCACGCCGACCAGCGTGTCGCCGTGCCAGGACGCGGCGATCGTCGACGCGGCGCCCCCGACCGTGCCCGCCAGGATGACCGAGTCGCCCCGCGCGTCGATATGCCTAACGTCGAGCATCGGCGCGCCGGTGCGCATGTTGATGTAGCCGGCGTACTGCGAGTCTCGCGGGGCGAAATGCGCGTATGCGGTGCGGCGCCAGCCTTCGTAGCCGGCGTGCGGCGCGGCGCCGATGGCGAAGTACACGTTCCAGTCGCCGGCCATCGACTTCCCACCGCGCCCGGAGCACCCCGCGACGACAGCGGCGGCGAACAACGGGCCTAACGCGATGGTTCGACGGCCGCGCCTAACGCACGAACATCGCGCCATGCGTCACAGCGCTTTGATCGCTGCCTGGGCCAGCGTCGCTTCCTTCGACTTCTCCTGATCGAGCGTGAACGGCTTGAATTTGAAACCGTTCAGGATGCGGACGCTGAACTGGACGCCGCCCTTGCGAACCATGAGCTGCGGGCTGTCACTGCCGTACAGCACGTAGTACGCGTCGTCGCCAATGCCCTGCGCCGGCGCGGTCTTCATGGCGCCCATCGATCGCGGGAGGTCGAAACCCTGTGGGCGCAGAATCGTGAGCGTCACGCGCCGATGATCGACCGACGCGGCCGTATCGTCCGACCAGATGCAGGATGTCGTGATCGCCGGCGAGATGTGCTTGCCGGCCTGGCTCGTCGCCTCGAGCGCGGCGCTCACCTGCGCGAGCGTCAGCATCGCACACGCGTCGGTCGGTGCAGCGCCGGTCTCGACATATCGCGCGAGCGGCGTCGCACCCCCGGCAGAAAACACGAGTGCTGCGGCAAGCGTTGCGGAGAGTCGGAGAAGCAAAGTGATCGCTCCGGGTGAAGGGCTGGACGACACGCGCCGCAGAATCCGCGCGGTCAGCGCGAAGATACGGGTCCGCATGGCGCGGCAATGCCGACGAATCCGTTAGGCCACGTCCTGCTCGACAGGCGCACGCCCAGCGTCGCCGCAAGTCGGCGCCATCCTGAAACCGTCCTGAATTACCATGACTCCAAACGCGCCGCAAGTCGGCGTGCCGTCGACCACGTGAGGCGGAGGACGAAGAAAAACGCCACCTGCGCAAACGCTGGGCGATCATGGCGATGGAAGCCAATGGCCCGTACATTTGAGCGCCTTCCTGATGCCCCTCCGACCCAGGCGCCATGACCGATCTCCAGTCGCGCGTCCAGCAGTCGCTCGCCGGGAGTTATACCCTCGAGCGTGAGCTCGGCGGCGGCGGCATGTCCAAGGTGTTCGTCGCCCAGGAACACAGCCTGGGCCGCACCGTGGTCGTCAAGCTGCTCTCGCCCGAGCTCGCCGCGGCGATGTCCGCCACGCGCTTCGAGCGAGAGATCCGCGTCGCGGCCTCGCTCCAGCAGGCGAACATCGTCCCGGTGCTCACGACGGGGACGGTCGAAGGCCTGCCGTACTATACGATGCCGTACGTCGAGGGCGAGAGCCTGCGCGCACGACTCGGCCGCGGCCCGGTGTCGATCGCGGACGTAGTGAGCATTCTGCGCGACGTGTCGCGTGCGCTCGCGTACGCACACGAGCGCGGCGTCGTGCACCGCGACATCAAACCGGACAACGTGCTGCTGTCGGGACACACGGCGGTCGTCACCGACTTCGGCATCGCGAAAGCAATCGCGGCCGCGGCCGATGGTGCATCCGGTGCGACGCTCACGCAGCTCGGCACAGCCGTGGGGACGCCAACCTACATGGCGCCCGATCAGGCAGCCGGCGATCCGGCCTCCGATCACCGCGCCGACATC
>JAICLH010000258.1 GCA_025927495.1 Gemmatimonadaceae bacterium | reverse complement strand
GGGAATTGGACCGGTGTACACGACGGACTCGAAGCAAAACGCCGGAGCTGCGATCGGGACCGAAGGGCTCGCCGAGCTCGTCGCGCGCGCGAAGCGACCCGCGGTGGCGATCGGCGGCATCGACGCTGCCAATGCCGCCGCGGCGGTTGTTGCTGGTGCGGCCGGCGTCGCAGCGATTCACGCCATCTTCGGCGCCCGCGATCCCGAACAGGCAGCGCGCGCAATTCGTACGGCGATCGGGCGCTGAGTCGCGCCGTTGGCCGCGCACCATTGCGCGCCGCACGCACCAAGCATCACTTTCCGGCGTCCGCCCCACCAGCACCACTACGTCAGCTTCCGCTCGCAGCGCGCCACCCGCATCGCCCTCCGATCGTCATCACGGTGGGCATGGATTCGTGTCGCGCATCCCGCCGGACCGCCTCGCCTCTCGTCTCCCTTCACGTCGCTGTTTCATGCGCCTGTCTTTCTCAATCTCGCTCGGCTTCGCGCTGTTTACGGCCGCCGTGCCACTTGCCGCACAGTCGTTCGACTCGACTGCGGTGGCGCAGCTCTCGCTCATGCCGATGCCGGCGTCGATTCACGTCGACTCGGGCGGCCATCTCCCGCTCACTGCATCCTTTCGCCTCGCGGTGCCGCGATTCAAGGATGGCCGCCTTACGCGCGCCGCGGATCGCGCGATCACGCGACTGGCGCGGCGGACGGGGCTTCCGCTGGCGCACACCATCGCCAGGGACTCACTGTTAGGCACGCTCGTGATCGACGTCCGCGGCCCGGGCGAGACCGTGCAGTCGGTGGACGAAGATGAATCGTACACGTTGGACGTGACGACATTCCGCGCCGTGCTCCGCGCACCGACCGTGGTGGGCGCGCTGCGTGGATTGGAGACGTTTCAGCAGTTGGTGACGGGCGCGGGTTCCGGATACGCAATTCCGCTCGCGCACATCGTGGACCGCCCGCGGTTCAAGTGGCGCGGATTGCTGATCGATGTGTCTCGTCACTTCGAGCCGGTCGATGTCATCGAGCGCAACCTCGACGCCATGGCCGCCGTGAAGTTGAACGTGCTGCACTGGCATCTCAGTGACGACCAGGGATTTCGCATCGAGAGCAAACGATATCCGAAGCTGCAGGATCTGGGCTCCGGCGGTTCGTATTACACGCAAACGCAGGTGCGCGAGATCGTCGCGTATGCCCGCGACCGCGGCATTCGCGTGGTGCCGGAATTCGACATGCCCGGCCACTCGATCAGTTGGTTCGTCGGCTATCCGTCGCTCGCAAGCGCGCCCGGTCCGTATACGCTGCCAACCGACTACAACTTTACGGCGGGCGCCTTCGACCCGACCCGCGAGTCGGTGTATCGGTTCATCACGCGATTCGTCGCGGAGATGGCGCCCGTGTTTCCCGACAAGTACTGGCACATTGGCGGCGACGAGGTGGATGCGCGCGCGTGGGAAGCGAATACCGCCATTCACCGATTCATGCGGCGCCACAAGCTGAACGACTTCGGCGCACTGCAGGCGTACTTCAACAAGCGCTTGTCTCGCATTCTCGCCGCCCAACACAAGCGCGTCATCGGCTGGGATGAAATTCTGCATCCCGATCTCCCGCACGACGTCGTCGTTCAATCGTGGCGCGGGCAAGGCTCGCTCTTCACCGCGGCGGCGCAAGGCTACTCGGGAATTCTCTCGGCCGGCTACTATTTGGACGCAATGTCGAGCGCGGGCCAGCACTATGCGGTGGATCCGATTCCCACCGGCTCGGACCTGGACAGCGCGCAGGCCGCGCGCGTGTTGGGCGGCGAGGCATGCATGTGGGGTGAATTGGTGACGCCGGAGACGATCGACTCGCGCATCTGGCCGCGGACCGCGGCGATCGCCGAGCGGTTGTGGTCGCCCGCGACCACCGTGAACGTGAACGACATGTATCGGCGGCTCGCGGCCGTGAGCGTGGAGTTGGCGGATGTAGGCGTGCATCACCTCTCCGGCCCGGACGCACTGTGGCGGTTGATCGCGCAGACGGATCGGATCGCACCGCTGCGCGCGCTGCAACGCGTCGTCGAGCCGGTGAGCTTGGGCCAGCGCATGCACACGCGTCGCCCAACGGCGTTCACGCCACTCGTGCAGCCCGGCGACATCGTGACGCCGGATGCAGCCGAAGGGCGCGCGCTGTCGGCATTGCTCGACACGTTGTTCCGCGATCCGTCGCGCGGCGCGGGTCTGCGCGACTCGCTGGCGACGATCTTCTCGGAGTGGCAGGCGATCGCGCCGGCAATCGCGACGCTGCACTCGCGCGCGCCGCTCCTAACGGACGCCGACAGCGCGGCCGCCGCGCTCGCCGCCGCGGGTGCGATCGGCGCCGAGGCGCTCCGGTATCTGGGCGGCGGTCCGCCGGCGGCGGGCATGTGGATCTCGGACCGCCTGGCGCAGCTGGACTCGCTCGCCGCGCCGCGCGGGCTGATGCGGCTCGCGATCATTCCGCAACTTCGGCGGCTCGTCTTGGCCGCCGGTGCAACGGCCGCGACAACCGGTCAGTGAGCGCGGATGCGGTGGTCTCGCGCAAGGGTGCGCACCGTTGGGCGAGCGGCCATCCCTGGATTTATCGCAGCGATGTGACGCGCCGGCCGGACGTCGCGGCCGGCGCGGTGCTGGTGCGGGACACGGGTCGCCGTCCGTTAGGCTGGGCGCTCTGGAGTCCGGCGTCGGAAATCTCACTGCGCCTGCTCGACGCGCACGCCGACGCGGTGATCGACACCGAGTGGTGGCGCGGCCGGCTGCGGGCCAGCGCGGCGCGGCGCTCGTCGTTAGGCGACGACACTTCCGCCTGGCGTGTCGTGCACGCCGAAGCGGATGGATGTCCGTCGCTGGTGGTGGATCGCTACGACGTCTGGCTCGTGATTCAGCTGTTGAGCGCCGGACTCGAGGCGTTCCGTGCACCGATCGTCGATGCGCTCGTCGATGCGTTCGCGCCGGCGGGTGTGCTGGCCCGCAACGATGCCGCGGTGCGGACGAAGGAAGCCCTGACGCGCGAGACCGTGCTACTCGCGGGAGACGTACCGCGCGAGATCGAGGTCCGCGAGCACGGCGTGCGCTATCTCGCCGCGCCGTGGGACGGCCAGAAGACCGGTGCCTTTCTCGACCAACGCGAGAACCGCATGCTCGCCGGCCAGCTCGCCCGCGGGCGCGCCCTCGACTGCTTCAGCTACCACGGTTCGTTCGCGCTGCACCTGGCCCGACGCGCCGACCGCGTGACCGCTGTCGACAGCTCTCTCGCCGCGCTCGCGCGCGCCCGCGAGAACGCGGCGCGCAACGCCATCGACACGATCGACTTCGTGGAGGCCGACGTGTTCGATTTCCTGCGCGAGGCTGAGTCGCGCGGCGACCGGTACGAGACGATCGTGCTCGACCCACCGGCGTTTGCCAAAACGCGCGGCGCGCTCGCGTCGGCACTCCGCGGCTACAAAGAGATCAACCTGCGCGCGATGCGTCTCCTCTCATCCGGCGGCATTCTCTTCACTGCCAGCTGCAGCTTCCACCTGTCGAAGCCGTTGTTCCTCGAGATGCTCACTCGCGCCGCGGCAGACAGCGGGCGCCGCATGATCCTCCGCCATTTCCTCGGCCAGCCGTTGGACCATCCGGAAGTGCTGACGATCCCGGAGACGGGATACATCAAGGCCGCCGTCATCGAGGCGGACTGACAATGAGAGAAGCGCTCGCTGGCGCTCGCTTGGGGAAGCGCTGGCGCTGGGGGAAGCGCTGCGCTTGGGGAAGCGGCGGCTACGCCGCCTTCGGGGAGGAGGGACATCAGTTGTATGTGGGTGGGGAGTAGCCCCGGTAAGAGCGCGCCGCGGCGCACACGCCGCTCCGCTGGTCCGTCTTGTTCCGGCCCCCCGGCGGCGTAGCCGCAGCTTCCCCACGCGCCGCGAGTCCACAAGCGCTAGCGCGTCCCGAGGCCCTCTCGGTCGGGCACGG
>JAICLH010000173.1 GCA_025927495.1 Gemmatimonadaceae bacterium | reverse complement strand
TGGAAGGACATCAGTTGTCTCGGGCTGAAGAACGCCGCATCGCGGGCCCGCGCATGGCACTCACGTCGTGCAGACCATTGATGTTGTTCCACTCCCTCAGGCGGCGTCGCCGCCGCTTCCCCCAGCGGAGCGCTTCCCCAAGCGAGCGCCAGCGAGCGCTTCCCCATTCCCCAGCTCTCTCCGTCCACCGCGGTCAGACACTCAGCCGAGCGCGGGCTCCTGTTGCGTTAGGCAGTGCAGGGTGCCGAGCCCCCACACCAGGTCCACGGCGTGGATGCCGATCACGTCGCGTGTCGGCAAGAGGCTGGCGATAGCGGCCAAGGCGTCGCGGTCGCGTCGATCATTGAAGGTGGGAACGAGCACGACGTCGTTGGCGATGAAAAAGTTGGCGTAGCTGGCTGGCAGCCTCTCGTCATCCATCATCACGGGGCGGGGGAAGGGCAGGGTGACGACGCGGAGGCCGCCGGGCACGTCGCGGGCGGCGAGCTCGAGGCGGCGGAGATTGTCGGCCGAGGGCTCGTGGTTGGGGTCGTCGGGATCGGGCTCGTAGGCGAGTACGACGGTGTTGGCGTCGGTGAAGCGTGCGACGTCATCGATGTGGCCGTGGGTGTCGTCGCCGACGCAGCTTCTGCCTAACCAGATCGTGCGGTCGATGCCGAGGTACTGGGCGAAGGCGTGCTCGTAGTCCATCTTGGTCAAGCCCGGATTTCTCACCTGCTCCGGCGACAGCAACCATTCTTCGGTGACGAGCAGCGAACCGGCGCCGTTCGTCTCGATTCCGCCGCCTTCGAGCACCAGTGGCGCACCCGTGTCGGGGCGCAGTGCGTGCCGCACGGGGAGTCCGCTCAATTCTGCAATGCGATCAGCGACGCAGGCGTCACGCGAGTAGTTGGCGTACTTTGCCCACGCATTGAACGTCCACGCGATCCATTCGATGCGGCCGTCCGGGAGCCTGACCGCCGTCGGACCCGAATCACGTGTCCACACGCGATCGGTCGGCACGAGGTGCAGCCGCACGTGACGCATGTCGATGCCATGCGCGCCTAACACACGCCGCGCCCTTTCGCGCACATCCTCGTTCGAGCAGAGTATCTCGACCGTTTCGTGGGTGTGGAGCGCCCGCACGATTTCAGCGTACACCCATGGTATCGCGTCGAACTTTCCTGGCCAATCGGGCTCATGGTGCGGCCAGGCGAGCCAAGTGGCGCGGTGGGGTGCCCACTCAGCAGGGAAGCGGCCGCCGAAGGCGGCCTGAGGGAAGCGGGCTTCGCCCTGCGGGAAGGGGGAAGGGGGCGGCCGTGAGATCATCGCGGCGCGCAATGAATCGTGTATAACCGCGACGTTTCGGTGCAAGCTTCCTGAATCTCGCTCATTAGGTTAGGCGAAATGCCGAGTCACTTTATGCGTGTGCATGACTATCGCGACCTCATCGTTTGGCAAAAATCCGTCGACCTCACGCAGCACATTTACGCGATCGTCGAGCGCTTCCCTCCCGCCGAACGTTACGGGCTCTCGTCTCAAATGACGCGGGCAGCCACCTCGGTTGCATCGAACATTGCCGAAGGAAACGCATTCTTGTACCGCGCCCAATACATTCGCTACCTCGGAGTCGCGCGCGGCTCATTGTTCGAGCTCGGCACCCAGATCGAGATTGCGACCCGCCTAACGTACATCAGCCCGCCTGATGCCAGCAGTATTTTTGCCGAAATCGACTCGATCAGTCGGATGCTCCAGCGACTCCAGCAACGGCTTCGCGAAAGCCGCATGCCCAGTCGATCTCACCCTCGCCCCCTTCCCCCTTCCCCCAGGCGGCCTTCGGCCGCCGCTTCCCACAGGCCGCTTTAGGCGGCCGCTTCCCTAGTCCAAGTACCTGTTCAATATCCCCCCGTACGCGTCGATCCGGCGATCGCGTAAGAACGGCCAGTTGCGCCTCGTATACTCGATCCGCTTCGGATCGCACTCGGCCACGAGAACGGCGGGGGCCGTACCGGCTTCGGCGATCAGTTGGCCGAAGGGATCGCAGATGAATGAATGCCCGAAAAACTCGAGACCGTCGGTGCCAGGTTCAGGCTCGAAGCCGACTCGATTCACCGCCGCGACGTACACTCCGTTCGCAATCGCGTGCGCCCGCTGCGCCGTCCGCCACGCGTCCGCCTGCGCCGCGCCCCACTCGGCTTTTTCTTTGGGGTGCCAGCCGATTGCGGTGGGATAGAGGAGGATCTGCGCGCCCATGAGACTCGTGATGCGCGCGGCTTCGGGATACCACTGATCCCAACAGATCAGTACTCCGATCGTCGCGAACTTCGTGCGAAACACCCGAAAGCCCGACGGCGGCCGAGCTTCGTCGTGCTGATACATCTCGCCGGGCGTGAAATAGTACTTCTCGTGATAGAGCGGGTCGTCCGGGATGTGCATCTTGCGGTAGACGCCGAGCAGCGTGCCGTCCGCGTCGATTACAGCGGCAGAGTTGTGATAGAGACCGGGCCCGCGCTTCTCGAAGATCGGTACCACGATCACGATGCCTAACTCGCGCGCCACGCCCTGCATGCGCTCCACCGTCGGCCCGGGAATCGGCTCGGCGAGGTCGAATCGCTCGGCGTCCGTCACCTTGCAGAAGTACGGGGCGTTGAAGAGCTCTTGGAGGCAGATGATCTGCGCGCCGCGCGCGGCCGCGTCGCGAATGCCGCGCTCGGCCGCGTCGACTGTTTCGCCGGCGCTCGCCGCCACCGCCTGCTGCACCAGACCCACCGTGAACACAGGATTTGCCATGGGCGAAATGTATAGGGCCAGCCGAACGCTATTCCTTGCGTCGGCGCAGCGAACCAGCGATCGCTTCCAACGCCACCGCCGGCGTGAGTCGCGCACGTCGCTCGTCCACCGGCGGACCACACACCGCAATCACGACGTCCATCACGTTGGTCGCCGTGAGGTCGGTACGCAGCAGTGCGCCGGCCGCGTCGAGCGACGCGTAGGAATTGTGGGCCGCCAGATCGCGCGCGGGATCCCGACCCGCGCGCTGGATCGTGCGCCATGTTTCGCGCGTGACGATCGCGCCCGCTGCGTCGGTGTCGCCATCGCGGCCGTCGGTACCCGCTGCGAGCAGCGCCGCCGCGGATAGTCCTGCTGTTTCCGCGAGCTCCCGCGCCGCGGACAACGCCAGCTCCTGACATCGTCCGCCGCGTCCGTGCGTGGCGCCGAGTGTGACGGTCGTCTCTCCCCCCCATATGAGGCAGGTGCGTCCCGTTCTTCCGGACAGGGATGATGCGTCCCGGTCGCAATAGCTTCCCAGCGTCGCGATGAGCCGGCGGCCGACGACGGCTGCTTCTCCGGCAAGCGCAGCGCCCAGTACACGCGGCTCATAGCCGCATGCTCGGGCGCGCGCCTCGATTGCTTCGAGCGCGACGCGATTGCTGGCGATGATGCGCCGTTCGACGTGAGCAAAGGCTGCATCGCCGGCTTTCGGTGTCTCCAATGATGGATCACGCTCGGCGCCGCTGACGGAGCGCTTCATGGACAGTGGGAGCTCGTCCCACAGCCCGGCGGCGTCGAGCATCTGGTGAATGTGCGCGGCGGTGCTCGGATCGGGCACGCATGGCCCCGATCCGATCGCCGCCAGGTCGTCTCCGATCACATCGGACACGATGAAGTTGCGAACGCGCGCGGGAGCGAGTGCCACGGCCAATCGCCCCGCGCCCCATCGGGAGAAGCGCTTGCGAATGAGATTCATCTGCGCGATGTCGAGGCCCGAGCCTAACAGGCGCTCGTACAGCTGGAACAGCTCATCGGGGCGGACGGTGCCTTCGGGCGCCGCCGCGAGACTCGTGGCGCCGCCCGACAGGAGCACCCACACTTCGTCGCCTTCACGCACGCGGCCCGCAACGAGCCCCACGCGCTCGGCCGCCTCGAGCGATCGCGCGCCGGGAACGGGGTGGTCGCCCACGCGTACCTCGACGGCCGGATGCGGCGCCGCGTCCTCGTTAGGCGCGACTATTATGCCGCCGGCCGGCGTGCGGTTCCATTCGGCGAGCACGGCGAGCGCCGCCGCGGCCATCGGATGCGCGGCTTTGCCGATCGCGATGATCCATACGCGTCGTCCGCGCTCCTCGATGGGCACGCGTTCGAGCGCCGCGCGCAGGGACGTACCCGGCGCGACGGCGTGGATCGCCGCCCAATACAGCGCGGTGAGCGCGCTCTTCGCGTCGCGTGGGACGTCGACCTCGGATAGCCGCTCCATCGGTGTCTTCACGTCCTCAATGATCGCGCATTCGGCGGCGGCGCGCGAGTGTGTGCGCGCGTCGTCTGCACGCGATCGCTCATCTCTCCTCACTGAACGCGAGGACTGACACATGCCCGGACGCAACGCTCTGTTCGTACCCGGTCCAACGAACACGCCCGACCGGATTCTGCGCGCGATGCATCGCGCGATGGAAGACCACCGTTCGTCGTCGTTCCCGGCGCTCACGCGGCCGATCTTGTCCGACCTCCGGCGCGTGTTTCGCACCGAAGAAGGACAATGCTTTCTCTTCCCGGCCACGGGTACGGGCATGTGGGAAGCCGCGCTCGCCAACACGATGTCGCCTGGTGATCGCATCCTCGCATCGCGCTACGGCCAGTTCGGCCACCTGTTCATCGACTGCGCCCAACGACTGGGGCTTCGTGTCGACGTGCAGGATGAGGAGTGGGGCACGGGCGCCAATCCGGATCGCATCGAGGAGGCGCTGCGCGCCGACACGAACCACGAGATCACGGGCGTGCTGGTCGTCCACAACGAGACGGCGACCGGCGTGACGAGCGACATCGCCGCCGTGCGCCGCGCCATCGATGCCGCGCGGCATCCGGCGCTGCTATTCGTGGACACCGTGAGCGGCCTGGTGAGTCTGCCCTTCGAGATGGATGCCTGGGGCGTCGACGCGGCGATCACCGGATCGCAGAAGGGCTTCATGCTGCCCGCGGGGCTGGGCCTGTTAGGCATGAGCCGCCGGGCGCTGGCCAAGCGCGAATCGGCGCGGTGCGCGCGCGTGTTCTTCGACCTGGGCGACATGATCGCCGCCAACGCGAGCGGCTACTTCCCGTACACGCCGTCGGTACCGCTCCTCTACGGCCTCCGGGAATCGTTGGACATCATCTTCGAAGAGGGGCTCGATGCGATCCATGCGCGGCACCACCGGCTGGCCGAGGGTTGCCGGGCGGCGGTGCGCGCGTGGGGGCTCACGCTGTGCGCCAAGGAGCCCAGGTGGGCGTCGGACACGGTGAGCGCCGTGATCGTGCCGCCGGGTATCGACGGCGCCGACGTGATCGACGTCGCATACCGCCGCTACGACCTTGCGTTAGGCGCTGGCCTGGGCCGGATGGCGGGCAAGCTGTTCCGCATCGGCCATCTGGGCGACCTCAACGAGCTGATGCTCCTCGGCGCGCTGGCCGGCGTGGAACTGGCCATGCGCGACGTGGGCATTCCAGTCACGTTAGGCAGCGGCGTGGCCGCGGCCCAGGAATCGTTCCGCGCCAGCGCGGCGCCGCTGCCTCCTCGCGGCTCGGCCTCGCCCGATGCGAAGCCGCGGACGTCGCCGGCGACGCGCGAGCGCATGGCGGTGGTCCGATGAGCCACACCCGCACTGACACGGCGCGTGTGCGTCTCCAGCGCAGCGAGCTCGCGGTACCCGGCTCGCGGCCCGAGCTGTTCGAGAAGGCCGCCGCGGGACCCGCGGACTACGTCTTCCTCGACCTCGAAGACGCGGTCGCGCCGCCGGACAAAGAGCGCGCGCGAGACAACGTGGTCGCCGGCCTCCTCGGCATCGAGTGGCACGGGCGGGGGAAAACCGTCTCGGTGCGCATCAACGGCATCGACACACACTACATGTATCGTGACCTCATCGACGTCGTGGAGCGCGCCGGCCACCGCATCGACACGATTCTCGTGCCGAAGGTCGGTGTGCCCGCCGACGTCTACCTGGTGGACGCGCTGCTCACGCAGATCGAGCACGCGGTGCGCATTCCGCGGCGGATCGGCATCGAGGCGCTCATCGAGACCGCGTTAGGCATGTCCAACGTCGAGGCCATCGCGGCCTCGAGCCGGCGCCTCGAGGCGATGCACTTCGGCGTCGCCGACTACGCCGCGAGCGTGCGGGCGCGCACGACCAGCATCGGGGGCCTCACACCGGACTATCCCGGCGACCAGTGGCACTACGGCATCTCCCGCATGGTGGTCGCGTGCCGCGCCGCCGGGTTGCGCGCGATCGATGGTCCCTTCGGCGACTTCACGGACGCCGACGGCTATGCGGCCTCTGCACGGCGCGCTGCTGCGTTAGGCTGTGAGGGCAAGTGGGCCATCCATCCGTCGCAAATCGACGCGGCCAACGCGATCTTTACCCCGTCGGACGCCGAGGTCGGGCGGGCACGACGCATCCTCGACGCGATCGTCGAGGCGGAAGCGCACGGACGCGGCGCTGCGCAATTGGACGGGAAGATGATCGACGCCGCGTCGGCCCGCATGGCGCAGAATATCGTGACGCTGGCCGAGTCCCTTGGTAACCGCGGCGCAAGCGCCGCGGTGCTGGGCTGATCGTCCGCCGCGTCCGCCTCCCGCAGGGCGGACGGCTCCATTCATTCCACTCAGTGCGACGACACCATGGACATTCACGAATATCAGGCCAAGGAGCTCCTCGCCAACTTCGGCGTTCCCGTCCCGCGGGGCGGCGTGGCGTACACGGCGGAGCAGGCCATGTTTCGCGCCGAGGAAATCGGCGGGTCACGGTGGGTGGTGAAGGCGCAGATTCATTCGGGCGCGCGCGGCCGTGCCGGCGGCGTGAAGGTGTGCGAGAGCGAGCACGAGGTGCGCGTGGCCGCGGGCGAGTTGTTAGGCAAGCGGCTGGTCACGCACCAGACGGGACCGTCCGGCAAGGTGGTGCACCGGTTGTACGTCGAGGAAGCCGTGACGATCGCGCGCGAGATCTACCTGGGGCTGGTGCTCGACCGGCGGGAGGAGCGCGTGTGCGTCGTCGCCGCGCCCGAGGGCGGCGTCGAGATCGAGGAAATCGCGCGCGACCGGCCGGACACCATCTTGCGCGAGGTGATCGAGCCGGCCGTCGGCATGCAGCCCTTCCAGGCGCGCGAGCTTGCCTTCGGACTCGGCGTCCGGTCCTCCGAGGTGAACCAGGCGGTGAAAGCGATCATCGGCGCGTACAAGGCGTTTCGCGATCTCGATGCGACCATGGTCGAGATCAACCCGCTCGCGGTGACGGTCACCGGCACGGTGCTGGCCCTGGATGCCAAGATGACCTTCGACGACAACGCGCTGTTCCGGCGGCCTAACGTGAGCGAGCTGCGCGACTACGCGGAGGAGGATCCGCGCGACGCGGACGCATCGAAGCACGGCCTCAGCTACATCGCGTTGGACGGCGCGATCGGGTGTATCGTGAACGGCGCGGGGCTCGCCATGGCGACAATGGATATGATCAAGCACGCAGGTGGCGAGCCGGCCAACTTTCTCGACATCGGCGGCGGCGCGTCGCCCGAGCGCGTGGCTGCGGCGTTCCAGCTCGTGCTCTCCGACCCGCGCGTGCGGGTCGTGTTGGTGAACATCTTCGCCGGCATCAATCGGTGCGACTGGGTCGCGCAGGGCATCGTGCAGGCGGCCGGGTCGGTGAGCGTTCCCGTCCCGGTCGTCGCGCGGCTGGCCGGGACCAACGTGGACGAAGGGCGGCGCATTCTGCGCGAGAGCGGTCTGCACATTGTGGCGGCCGGCGATCTCGCCGACGCGGCGCGCCAAGCGGTGTTCGCGCTCGAGCACGGTCGCGGCGCACCGCCTAACAGAGCAACCAGGGGAGCGGCCTGATGAGCATTCTCATCGATGAGACCACGCCCGTGATCTTGCAGGGCTTCACGGGCGACAAGGCGACGTTCCACGCACGCGAAGCGCTCGCGTACGGCACGCAGCTCTTGGGCGGGGTGACGCCCGGCAAGGGAGGCACGTGGCACCTGGGCCTCCCGGTCTTCGACACCGTGAAGGCAGCGGTGCGAGCCACCGGTGCGACGGCGAGTGGCATCTTCGTGCCGGCGCCGTTCTGCGCCGACGCGATCATGGAAGCCGCGGATGCCGGCATCCGGCTCATCGTGTGCATCACCGACGGTATTCCGGCACAGGACATGATCCGCGTCAAACGCTACATGCGGCGATACCCGCGCGAGCGCAAACCGGTGCTCATCGGACCGAACTGCGCGGGCGTGATCAGCGCGGGGCGGGCGATGATCGGCATCATGCCCGGACATATCTACACCCGCGGACGCATCGGCATCGTGTCCCGGTCCGGTACGTTAGGCTACGAAGCGGCCTCGCAGATGCAGGCGCTGGGACTCGGCGTCACCACCAGCGTCGGCATCGGCGGCGATCCGATCAACGGCAGCTCCTTCGTCGACATCCTGGCGCTGTTCGAGGCCGACGACGACACCGACGCGGTGATGATGATCGGCGAGATCGGCGGACCGCAGGAAGCCGAGGCGTCGCTGTTCGTGCGCGACCACATGTCCAAGCCGGTGGTCGGGTACGTGGCGGGCCTCACGGCACCGGCGGGGCGGCGCATGGGCCACGCGGGCGCGATCATCAGCGCGTTCGGCGACAGCGCCGCCGAGAAGGCGGAGATCA
>JAICLH010000288.1 GCA_025927495.1 Gemmatimonadaceae bacterium | reverse complement strand
CACACCGCGTACGAGATGAAGTTCACACCCACGTCGGGATCGAACTTGTCCGCCGCGCGCACCAATCCCGTGTTCGCCTCGGCGATCAAATCCTCCAGATCGAGCCCCCGATGCTGATACTGCTTCGCAATCGAGAACGCGAACCGGATGTTCGCCGAGATGAGCTTGTCCCGCGCGTCCTCCTTCTGGTCCGCCGTCGCCTTGGGATCTCGCATCACGCGCGCAAGCGCCTTCTGCTCTTGAGCGGTCCGCTGCGGAATCTCATGCGCCTCGGCGATGTACAGATCGAGCAGATCCTGACCCGCCTGCGCGCCATAATCAATTGTCGGATTCTGCGGACGCCGCGCTCTCGTCCTGCCCCTCCCACCTCCGGGGGTCTTCTGCGCGCGCTCGCGATCGACAGTCTTCTTCACGAAATCCTCCTTTGACTCGCGCCGCCGCCTCTCCCTTCGACCACTCGCCGCCGAAGCGTCACCAGCCACAGCAGTTGCCATAACTCAACCCTCAGTCGATCCAGTGCCTACTACCACCCTACGGTGAACGTTCGCAGCATAGAATGAGTTCCACGGGCAGTTTTCGCCAGCGGTTACTGTTCGAACATTTGTTTGAAGCCGACACCTACGGCGCCCGACCAGACAAACCGCCAGCCGGACGGTCATCGAACGCCTCTCTTGGACTTACCCCGAACCCCTACCCGAAGTTCGGCGGCCCCCGCGGGCGGCGCTCAGGACACGTGCGCCTTCAGGAAATCCAGCGTCCGCTGCCACGACACCTTCGCGTCGCGCTCGCTGTACACGGGCCGGGTGTCGTTGAAGAACGCGTGGCCGGCCTCGTAATAGTGGTACTCGAAGCTCCCGCCGGTCCCATTGATCGACGTTGCCAGCGTTTCGACCGACTCCTTGCTCACCGACTTGTCCTGCTTGCCGAAGTGGCCGAGCACCGGAACGCGCACGCGCTTCGCGTCGATTTTGACTGCGGGATGTATGCCGTAGAAGTCCACCACTGCGGCGATGACCTCCGGATACTCCATCCCGGCGTGCAGTGCGAGCTGCCCACCCATGCAGAAGCCCACGATGCCGACTCGCCTCGACGTGACCGCCGGGTTCGCGAGCAGATACTCGGCCGACCCCTTCATGTCCTTCCCGGCTTCGGCGATGTTGAGCGCCATGAGCATCTTGCCGGCCTCGTCCGGGCTCTTCGTGGTCTTACCATGGTAGAGGTCCGGCGACAAGGCGACGTACCCTGCCTTGGCGAACCGCTCCGCGAGATCTTTGATGTGGTCCACCAGGCCCCAGTATTCCTGGACCACGATCAGCCCTTTCCCCATGCCGCCCGGCGGCATGGCCAGATATCCCGTCCCGTTGCGTCCGTTCGCCTTGAACTCGACCATGCTTCCCATCGTGCGTTCCTCGGGTGAAGGTTGTGCCTAACGTTCTGCTCGCCGACGCCGACGCATTCTACGTCGCGGTCGCCCGGTTGGTCGACCCCGAGGGCGCGGGCCGGGCGCCGCTGCTCATCGTCGGCGGCTCGGCCGACAGCCGCGGCGTCGTCTGCTCGGCGAGCTACGAGACGAGAAAGTTCGGCGTGCGGTCGGCGATGCCCGTGTCGCAAGCCCTGCGCCTCTGCCCGCGTGCGATGTGCGTACCCGTGCCGCGCCGCGAGTGCTCGACGAAGAGCCGGCAGATCCGCGCCATACTGAACCGGTTCGCGCCGGTCGTCGAAACGGCGAGCATCGATGAGTGGTATCTCGATCTCACCGGCACCGAGGCGCTCTACGGTGGCGAGCCCATCGAGCGCACCGCGCACCGCATCCGCGACGCCGTGCGCGAGGGGTCCGGCCTCACCGTGTCGATCGGCGGCGGGTCCAACAAGCTCATCGCGAAGCTCGCGGTCGAGGTGGCCAAGCCCAAGCCCGACACGAATCGCACCGGCGTCCACATCGTGCCGGCGGGCACCGAGGGCGAGTTCCTCACGCGGTTTACGTTAGGCGAGATCCCGCTCGTCGGCCCGCGCTTTCAGGAGCGGCTCAAGCGGCACGGCATGGTCGCCGTCCGCGACGTGCTCGCCCACGACGAGCGCACGCTGGTCACGTGGTTAGGCAAGCGCGACGCGCACTGGCTGCTCGACCGGGTGCACGGCGTCGATCGCGGCCGCGTGACGGGCGACGGCGAGCTCAAGAGCCTGAGCCGGGAGGACACGTTCCCCGCCGACATCGGCGATGATGCGTCGCTCGAACGCGAGCTGCTGCGCCTCGTGGTGCGTGCCGCCGCGGACCTCCGTGCCGAAGGCCTCACGACGCGCACGGTGACCGTGAAGCTCCGCGATTTCGATTTCACCACGCGCCAGGCGAGCCGCACGTTGGACGAGGGCGTGCTCTCGGACCGCCCCATCCACGAAACCGCTCGAGCGCTGTTGCGCCGCCTGCGCTTGACCCGCCGGTGCAAGGCCCGTCTGTTAGGCGTGTCGCTGTCCTCGCTCGCGCCCGCGCCGGCGCCGGCGCAGCTCGCGTTCTTCGACCCGCCGGCGAATCCGCTCGCGGAAACCGCGCGCGACCGCACCCTGGCGCACACGGTGGACGCGCTGCGCGAGCGCTTCGGCGACGACGTGATCGGACCCGGCTCGCTCGCGGTGCGCCGCGCGCCCAAGCACGGCGCGCCGACGTCGCGTTAGGCGCGCTCGGCGCCCGCCGTCTCCTCCGGCACTTCGTCGGTCCGCTCGAACACGCCGCCGAGCCACGCGGTCACCAGCCACAGCTCGCCGGCCACCGCCGCGGCACCGATGGCCGCGCCGGGCACCAGGCCCCACAGCCCGATGGCGGCCACCCCGACGACGCCCACCACTCCGCCTAACGCAAGCGGCACCACGAGGCCCACCGTCAGTACCACGAGCGAACCGAACATCGTCACGATCCCCTGGCCCACCGCCTCGATGCCGCCCGGACGCGCGAGGCCGACCCGCGTCCACGCCGGGAACAACAACGCCGAGGCGTTCTGGACGAGCAACCCGAGCGCGCTCACCGTGGGCACCACGATGAGCCCCGTCACCAGGAGCGCGCT
>JAICLH010000108.1 GCA_025927495.1 Gemmatimonadaceae bacterium | reverse complement strand
GTCGGCGACCGCCCCTCCGGCCCGATCGGGAGGCAGCGTCGACACACTCTCGGCGACCGGCACCGATGCCGTCGCGGCCAGCGTGGGTGCCGGGTCGCGCGGCGACGCGGCCACGAACACGGTTTCCGGGCGTGCCGGCGCCACCGCGACCGGCGCGTGCGCCGGCGCGCTGCTCATCCCGCGCACCGTGAACACGCTGCTCAACACCGCAACCACGACGCTGCCGGTCAGCACGAGACCAGAGAGCAGCCAGCGATCGGCGGTCGACAGGCGCATGCGCACGTCGCGTGGCAGCGATGCGTGCGGCGTGCCGGCCTCGTGCGAGAGGCGGCGCGCGCGTGCCGGCGCCGACCCGGCCTCGGCCGCCGCCGTTACGCGCTCGCGCCGCGGCGGCGCCTCGGTCGCCCGATCGAAGCGCTCGGTCGCGATGCCCCGAGACGCCGCGCGCTTCGCGGCGCGCGGCGTCTGGTAGGCGCGCGGCAGCATCGCTCCCTCTTCGCCTAACCGCTTGGGGACGCGCGGCCGCCGCGCCGGCGGATGGGCCGCCGACACGGCCGTGACTCGCGCGGCGCGGGGCGCCGCCGGCGCCATGTCCGCGTTCCCGGCGCCCCACGCGCCGCCCAACGCCGAGATGAATTCCGGCCACGAGACGTCATGCGGTTTCGGCGTCGTCCGCGCCGGCGCGTCGTCCGCCACGGATACGATCACCGCGTGGTCCACCACCTCATCGCCCGACCGCGGCGGTTCGTGCAGCGTCACCGCGTTGCGCGCGTCCGCCGCGGCGCACCCGGCGAGCGCGCCGCTGCACACGCATCCGAGTCGCGGCGCCAGATCCACCAGCGTCCGTCCGCCGTGCGCCGCCGGATCGAGAGACGCCAGGTCGCCCAGGTCCACGAGGGTGCGATCGATCCCCTCCGACGCCAGCCACTCGGGCGACGGCACACCGCCGGGCAGCGAGTAGTGCCGGCGCCGGTCGCGCGACGCGCGCCCGTCCTCGTTCGGCACCGGACGCTGCGCCCCGGGCGCGATCCCGCGCTCGGCTAACAGAGTTAGGAATTGCGACGGGGTGAGATGGACGTCGATGCTCGGATGGCCCGCGCCCGGACAGTCGCCCACGTACGTGAGGCGCAGCGGGACCCGCGACGTCGCGCGCACGTAGAGCGCCGCCGCCACCGGCGGCGATACCAGACGCACCGCCGCGTCGTTCACGCCGTGCGCGCCGCGCAGCTGCTCCCGGACTAACGGACAGATGCAGGCCATTGCCGGCCCGGCATCGCGCGCCGCCAGCTGGTCCAGGCAGCCCACCGCCACCAGCTCGTCGCCCCACGACGCCGGAACCACATCGTCGTAGCCGAACGCCAGACAGGCGTTGACGAGTTGTGTGGAGGTGGCCGGTAGCGCAGCCAGACACGCATCGGCGCCGAGGATGACGACAGACCCGCGGACGCCCCGATCCGCGTCGTGGGATGGAATGGACATCGTCGAAGCCTGACGTGACGCGCGTGAAGGAGCGAGGAACCCGTAGTCGGACGACCACCGCGCGCCTGGCGTTACGGCGATCGCACGTCAGTCGGTGTCGAGTCCGAGTCGCCGCGACGCGGCACGATGCTCGTCGCCCGTGTCGAGCGGGGGGACGAGCTCGCGCGACACCCATCGGCGCGCCGCATCCGCGATCCGCGGACCGATGGACGTCGATCGGCAGCGATGCGCGTGCGCAATGAGCAGCGCGCCGGCCGTCACGCGCGCGATCGCGAAGGCAAACGGTCGGGCAACAGCCTCGCGATCGGCTGATTCGTGGCCGGCGAAACGTTGCGACGCGTCACCCAGCCGTCGCGCGGCGTCGCGGACTCGAGCGGCGGGTCCAGCCAGATCGCCCGCCGCACTGTCGAGCTGCCGATGGACCTCGTCGCACAACGCGTCGATCGTCTGCGGTTCGGCGTCGATCGCGCGCCAGACATCGAGACTGAGGACGTTGGTCGTACCTTCCCAGATGGACAGCACCTGTGCGTCGCGCAACAGGCGCGGCAGCCCGGTGTCCTCGATGTACCCGGCGCCGCCGAACGCTTCGATCGCCTCGCTGGCGGTCGCCACGGCGCGCTTGCCGGTGTAGAGCTTGGCGACGGGCGTCAACAGCCGCAGGACGAGCGCATCGCGCTCGCTCGCTTGACCCAACTCAGTTAGGCCGAGCAGCTCGATCACGCGGAAGACCAGCAGGAAGCATCCCGCCAGCTCGACCTGCATCGCGGCCAGCGTCTCGACGTGCAGCGGGTGCTCGACCAACGGACGCCCGAGCACGATGCGCCGCCGCGCGTAGTCCAGTACCAGCGCCATCGCGCGGCGCATGCCCGCCACCGCCGCCAACGCGTTGTAGGCGCGCGTGATCGTGAGCACGGTGGCGATCTTGCGCACGCCGTGCCCTTCCCCGCCCACCATCCACGCCGGCGTGCCGTCGAGCTCGATCTCGGCGGTCGGCAGCGCGCGCGTGCCGAGTTTCTCCTTGAGGCGCAGCACGCGCATCGCGCGCGGCAGACCGACGTCGTCGCGCAGCTCGAGGTAGAAGAGACTCAAGCCGCGGCTTCCCGGATCGGCGCCCTCGGGGCGCGCGAGCGTGAGCGCCATCTGCGATGTCGTCGCCGAGGTGAACCACTTCGTCCCGAACAACCGGAAGCGTGGCCCGTCGCGCGTCGCCACGGTCGACGTGCCCGACACGTCGGACCCGCCCGTGCGTTCGGTCATCCATTGCCCGGCGGTCCAGAACTGCGCCGGGTCGCGCGAGGTGAGGTGCCGGAGCGCGGCACGCTGCCGCTCGTCCGATGCGAGCAGCTCGAGGCATCGCGCCGCGCCATCGCTCATGGCTAACGGACAGGAGTAGGTGGCCGACGACGGCGCGAACAGGTAGAGCCGCGCGAATTGATCGACGCGCGAAAACGCCCCGTGTGCGCGCTCGTAGCCGCGCGCAACGAAGCCGTCCCGCGCGGCGATGCGCTCGAACGCACGCCAGGCTTCGCTGGTCTCGATGCGGTCGATCCGGTTGCCCCATGCGTCGTACGACACGAGCTGCGGCGGCTCCGCTTCGGCCTGCGCCGCGAGCACCAGCCATTCGCCGGCCGCGCGTTCGCCTAACGCATCGAGCTCGGGCTCGATCTCCGCGAACACGCCCGCCGGCGCCGTGCACCGGAGGTACGATCGGAGCAGGGCGTCGTCGCGATATTGGTTGGCGAGCATCGGCGGCGATTGATGAAACGCGCTCATAGCAAGGCGACAGTTCCCACGATCAGCAACGCCACCGCCCAGATGAGGTCGAAGTTGACCCAACTCGTGCGCAGCACCGCCACGCCCAGTTTCTTATACACGATCCACGCGACCAGCGCCATGACGGCCAGCATCGACGTCGTGTGGACGGCGACCGCGAGCGTCAACGGGATCGCGGCGGGGTGCGGCGCATCCGACAATGTGGTCAGCATCGGCGCAATCATGAGGCCTGCACCGTGCGCGGTGGCCATGAGAAAGGACCACCACGCGAGGTCCAGGACATTCACCTGCATGCCCACCCAGCGCGGATGCCGGGAGAACGCGCGGAGCTTGTAGGCGCCGAACACGAGCAGCGCGCAGGCCGACGCGATCTGGAGGCCGCGCGGCGACACGCGTGTGCCTAACGCAAGGATCGCGCCGGCCACGAGCGCTACCGACACCGCGTGGCCGGCCGAGATCGGGATCAGCGCCAGCGCGATCGCGCGCTCGCTGCGGCGCTGGAAGCCGAGCGCGAGCGCGAACAGCCATCCCATGCCCGGGTTGAGACCGTGGAAGGCGCCGAACGCCGCCACCGCAACCCAGGATGCGGCGTGCTCATGAGGGAAAACAGAAAGTATCAGTGGACGCGTCGCCTCCCTCGAGTCGCACCTGGTGCGGGCGCGTGTCGCCGGACGCCAGGAAGAAGCGCCGGTCGAGCGTCATCCCTCCGTTAGGCGAAACGTCCGCCTTCACCATCCATCCAGCCAGACCATCCGGATAGAACTGCTCGTCCCACGAGCTGTACAACGAGTTCGTGAAGTAGACGCGCCTGCCATCCCGGCTGATTTCCACCATCTGCGGACCACCGTTCAGCGGACCGCTGTCCCCGTGCGGCGTGCGACGGACGATACCGCCAATGTGGATCGAACCCACCTGCTTGGGCGAGAACGGATCGCTCACGTCGTACTGCTTGAGCTCCCCCGTGCCCCAGCACGACACGTACAGAAACCGATCATCGAGCGACAGGTCGATGTCACTGATGAGCGGCGGCACCGCCGTGAATGGCTTGAGCGCCGGCGGCAGCACGCCCTCGTCGGCCGGCTCAGCCGGAATGGTGATCGTCTTCTTCGCCTTGAACGTTCCGTTGTCGCGATACCACGTCCAGACTGATCCCGACAGATCCGCGGTGCTGATCACCACACCGGCGAAACCGTATTGTTTCGTGGGATCGTGCGCCGGCCGAAGCTCGAGCACCATCTGGTGTTCGGCGCCGAGGTCGATCGTTTGCAGGTGCCGCCGTCGCCGAAGATCCCACACGTGCAACCGGTGGCCGTAGCGATTGCCTAACAGATCGTCCGGCACGGCGCCGTTCTCGAATTGCCGGGGCACGCCCCACTCGCTCGTGATCATGATGTCGTGGCCGTAGTGCCACCAAAAATCGTAGGCCAGATGCTGGTCGCCGCGATCGAGCTCCCACGGGCCCAGCACCTCGAACGAGTAGTGGTCGAGAAGGAAGATGCCGCCGGGACCGCCATCGCCCGTGCCGCGCCCGGGCGCCGCGCCTAACGCACTGACGTAGATCGCATCGGGGCCGCAGTGCACCGTGTGCGGCCGGCTGTAGCCCGTGCGCGCGAACACCTCCTCGGGTTCGATCACCTTCACGATGCTCGGCTTCCGCGGATCCGGCTTCGTATCGATGATGTAGATGCGAGAGCTGCGGATGCCCGGCACCACCAGATACCGGCGCTCGAGATGCGGATGCGGTGCGTTGGGACAGAGCGCCGAGCTGCACGCGCTCCACCCGAAGTGGTGCAGTTCGTCGCCGCTGTGGGAGAGCGCAAGCGAGGTGAGCACCTGCCCATAGCCCGCCGACGATGGATCGACATCCACCACGCGAATCTCATCGGGGCGGTCGTTGCGGCCATAGTTGAGCGCGGCCACGTAGGCGACGCGCTCGGGAGGCGCATCCATCGCCATACGGGCCGATGGGTAAAAGGAGGGATCGGGTCGCCAGAGCGTCATTCTGCCACCTCCTCGTAAAATGCGCACGCATCGCCACACGCGCGCGTATCGCTCGCCGCGCACGTCCACTCGTTCAGCAATACAATCCTGACCCCGGCGATTGCAAGGCGACCTCAACATAGGAGGGAATGGGGAAGCGCTCGCTAACGCTCGCTTGGGGAAGCGCTGCGCTGGGGGAAGCGGCGGCGACGCCGCCTGAGGGAGTGGAAGGACATCAGTTGTCTATGGGTGGAGAATGCCAAGTGGCGCGGGCTCGCGCGTGGCGCTCACGTCGCGGAGATCATTGATGTTGTTCCACTCCCTCAGGCGGCGTCGCCGCCGCTTCCCCCAGCGCAGCGCTTCCCCAAGCGAGCGACAGCGAGCGCTTCCCCATTCCCTCTCTACCACGCTTGACACACGGGCGGAGTCTTCGTACGTTCACCAAAGACAACTGTAGGCCGTGGTGATTTGCCCGCATATTGCAGCCACGCTAAACAACTGCTAAAAAGCGACCTCCCGGGCACGTCGCTCGGGATTTTCGTTTTTCGTAGGTCGTCTTCGTGCACTTTGGTGCGAGGCAGTTGCGTGTGATGCTGGCTCACGTTCCCGGGCTCGGGACCTGGTTCCCCGTGCCCGCCACGATGCGGACCGCCGCCATGGCCGGCGCTTTCGAGCGTCCGGGGAGTTTGCGCATCCGGTAGCCGCACCGCCGCATCGCATACGTCGTCCCCCGGCCGCTCACCGAGCGGCCGTTTTTTTTCGCCTAACTTGATCGCCAGCGAGGATCGCCATGAGCGCAACTCGGATCTCCGACCGCACCCGCCGCGAGCGCGCCCACAACGCGTCGGCCACGGAGCGCGTTCGCGCCCTCGGCACCGAAACCGCGTTCGCGGTAGCCGCCGCCGCGCGCCGCGTGGCGCAGTCCGGACGCGACGTGGTGCTGCTGCACATCGGCGAGCCCGGCATCCCGACGCCGCCGCACATCGTGGAGGCCGGCATCCGCGCCCTGCGCGACGGTATCACGGGGTACGTCGCGCCGGTCGGCATCCCCGAGCTGCGCGGTGCGATCGCCGACACCGTCCGCGCGCGCGGCATCGCGTGCACGGCCGAGAACGTCGTCGTCACATCCGGCGCCAAGCCGCTCATGCTGTACACGCTGCTCGCGCTCAGCGACGCCGGCGATGAGGTGCTCGTCCCCGACCCGGGCTTCCCGATCTACGAGTCGGTCGCACGGTTAGGCGGCGCGCTGCCCGTCCCGTACCGCGTGCGCCCCGGGTCGAACGGACTCGAGGCGTCCGAGCTGGCCGCCAAGATCGGCCCGCGCACACGGCTCCTCGTCCTCAACGCCCCGCACAACCCCACGGGCTCGCTGATCGCGCCCAACGAGCTGGACGCCATCGCCGAGCTCGTGCTGGCGCACGACCTGGTGGTGCTGTCGGACGAGGTGTACGGCCGGCTCGTGTTCTCCGGCCGCCACGAGAGCATCGCCTCGCGCCCCGGTCTCGCCGAGCGCACGGTGTTGGTCGACAGTTTCTCCAAGACGTACGCGATGACCGGCTGGCGGTTGGGCTTCGCCGTGATGCCGGCTCCGTTAGTCGAGCACGTGGGCACGCTCATCATCAATAACACGTCGTGCGCGCCGCCGTTCGTGCAGCACGCGGGCATCGCAGCGCTCACCGGCTCGCAGCGATGCGTGGACGACCTCGTCGCGCGCTTGCGTGGCACGCGCGACGCCCTCGTGCGCGGCCTCGACGGCATCGACGGCATCGACATCACCGAACCGGTGGCCGCGTTCTACGCGTATCCCGATGTATCGCCGCTCCTGGACCGCTCCGGCCTCTCGATCGACGAAGCCGCCGACGCGCTCCTCGAGCGACACGGCGTCGCCGCGTTGGCCGGCACGGGTTTCGGCCCGGGCGGCGACCGGCACCTCCGGCTCTCGTACGCGACATCGCCGGAACGCATCGACACGGCCGTCGCGCGACTGCGCGACTGGGCCGCGGATCTCTCTTCGCTCTCGTGAGGCAGGTATGGGCGACAGCAAGGTAACCCTGGCGACCCTCGCCGCGCTCAAAGCACGCGGCGAGAAGGCGGTGTTCATCACCGCGTACGACTACCCGACGGCGACCTTCGTCGACCGTGCCGGCGTGGACATGATCCTCGTGGGTGACTCCGCCGCCATGACGATGCTCGGCATGCCGAACACGTTAGGCGTGGGCATGGACGAGATGCTCGTCTTCGTGCGCGCGGTGTGCCGCGGCGCGCGCCGGGCGCTCGTCGTCGGCGACCTGCCCTTCCTCTCGTACCAGCCCTCCGATGAAACCGCGGTGCGCAGCGCCGGTTCGTTCGTGGCAGCGGGCTGCGACGCCGTCAAATGCGAAGGCGGCCGGCGCATCGTGTCGCGCGTCCGCGCGATGACCGACGCCGGCATCGCCGTCATGGGACATTTGGGCCTCACGCCGCAGAGCCTCGCCCAACTGGGCGGCTATCGCGTGCAGGGCAAGACACTGGAGGCGGTGCAACGCATCGCCGACGATGCAGCGGCGCTCGAAGAGGCCGGCGCGTTCGCCGTGCTGCTCGAGGCCATGCCGGCCGAGGCCGCGGCCCTGGTCGCTGAACGCGTCGGCATCCTGGTCTACGGCATCGGCGCCGGCCCACACGTCGATGGCCAGTTAGTCATCTCGCACGACATGCTCGGCACCTTCGTGGGCGACATCCGGCCGCGCTTCGTTAGGCGATACGCCGAGATCGGCCGCGACATCGAGCGCGCGGCGCGCGAGTACGCCGCCGACGTGCGCGCCGGACGCTTTCCCGCCGAGGAACACTGCTACGCCATCGCGCCGGACTGCGAGGCCGAGATCCGCGCCGCGCGCCGCGTGACGGCGGGCATCGAATCCCCCTATGCCCAGGCACTGCCATGACGATTTCCGTGAGTCCCGAGGCGGCCGCGACCACGACGGCGTTGCGCGCGCTGCCCTTGCTGTGCCGCAACTGCGGCGCTGCGCGCGATGCCGGACCCGCGGCCATCTGCGAGCAATGCCTCGGTCCGCTCGAGGCCGTCTATGATCCGGCGCGCGCGCTGCCGGCACGCGACGCCATCGCCGCGCGTCCTACCTCGCTGTGGCGGTATCGGGAGTGGCTGCCGCTCGACGGCGAGCCGGTCCATTCGCCGGATACCGGTTGGACGCCGCTCCTCGAGGCGCCGCGCCTCGCCCGTCGGTTAGGCATCGCGCGCGCCTGGGTCAAGAACGACACGGTGTCGCACCCATCGTTGTCGTTCAAGGACCGCGTGGTCGCGGTCGCAATCAACGCGGCCGCCGCCTTCGGCATTCATACCATTGGCTGCGCGTCCACCGGCAACCTCGCCAACGCCGTCGCGGCGCAGGCCGCCCGCGCGGGCCTCGAGGCCTGGGTGTTCATCCCGCACGATCTCGAGTCAGGCAAAGTGGCCGGCACCGCGATCTTCGCGCCCCGCCTCGTCCGCGTCCGAGGCACGTACGACGACGTGAACCGCCTCTGCGCGCAGGCGGCCGACCGCTTCGGCTGGGGCATCGTGAACGTGAACTTGCGCGCGTACTACGGCGAAGGCTCCAAGACGATGGCCTTCGAGATCGCCGAGCAGTTGGGCTGGCGGCTGCCGTCAGCGGTGATCGCTCCCATGGCCGGCGGATCGCTCGTCACCAAGCTGCGCAAAGGATTCGGCGAATTTCTCGGCGCGGGTCTCGTCGATGGCGCGCTGCCCCGCATCTTCGGCGCGCAGGCGTCGGGCTGTGCGCCCATCGCGCGGCTGGTCGAGCGCGGCGACGACCAGATCGTGCCGGAAATTCCGCGCACCATCGCGCGATCGATTGCCATCGGCAACCCGCCGGACGGCCGCTTCGCCGCGCGCATCATCCGCGACACCGGCGGTTGGGCGGCGCACGTGAGCGACGACGAGATCGTTGCCGGCATACACGCGCTCGCTGAGGACTGCGGCATTTTTTCCGAGACGGCGGGCGGCACGACGGTGGCGGCGGCGCTCGCGCTCTCGCGTCAGGGACGTCTCCATGCCGACGACGAGCTCGTCTTGTGCATCACCGGCCACGGACTCAAGACACTGGAAGCGTTAGGCGATATCTCCGCCGCCGCGCCCGTCATCGAGCCGCGGCTGCGCGAAGTCGCCGCGCTCGCGGCCGCGGTCGGGTCGTAGGAGCGCGTCGTGACCGTTTCCGTGTCGGTGCCCGCGACCGCGTCCAATTTGGGCGGCGGCTTCGACTGCATCGGCGTGGCCGTGCATCGCCGGCTGCACGTGTCGGCCGGCATCGCCGCCGACGGCCCGCCGATCGCCATCGAGCGCACCGGAACGCTCGCGGCGCTCGATGCATCGCCGGACGATGACCTCATCGTCGCCGGGTTCCGCGCCGCGTGCGCGCGCGCGGGACGCGACGCGCCGGCGCGGCTCGTCTTTTCCGCCGACTCGGACATTCCGGTCGGGCGCGGATTGGGCTCCTCCGCCGCCGCGCTCGTTGCCGGTGCCATGGCGGCGGCAGCGCTGCTCGACGACACGGTGGACACCGGCCGCATCATTGCGTTAGGCGCCGAGCGCGAAGGCCACCCGGACAACGTCGCCCCGGCCGTGTTGGGCGGCGCCGTGCTCGCGGTCGCCGCGCCGCGTGGCGGCCTCGTCACTGCCCGGCTCGAGGTGCACGCGTCGCTGCGCTTTGCGTTCGCGATTCCGGATTTCACCGTCGACACGCACCGCGCGCGCGCCGCGCTCCCCGACGTCGGGCCCCACGCCGACGCACGCGCCGCTGCAGCGGCCGCGGCTGCGCTCGTGGTAGGCCTCGCCCGCGCCGACGCGGATCTGCTCGCGGCGGGGCTCGAAGGTCCGCTGCACGTGTCCTATCGCCGCACGCTGGTGCCGGGGTACGACGACGTCGTCGCCGCCGGACGCGCCGCGGGCGCGTTCGGGGCGACGCTCAGCGGATCGGGATCCTCGGTCGTCGCCGTCGCGCCCGCCGAGCGCGCCGACCCGGTGGCGGCCGCCATGGCCGCCGCCTGGTCGGCGCGCGGCATCAACGCCTCCCCGTTCGTGTCCGAACCGTGCGCGGTCGGCGCCACCGTGAGCGCCGTCGACCGGAACGCACCGCCACTGCCCGGACGTTCATCCACCATGGAGATTTCATCATGAGCATCACCGTGCATCTACCCACCATGCTCGCCCGTCTCGCCGGCGACACGCACGCGCTCGAGGCCAGCGGCGACACCGTGGGCGACGCCCTCACCGACGTGATCGCGCGCTTCCCGGCGCTGGGGCCGCGATTGCGCGACGACGCCGGCAAGCCGTATGGATTCGTCACGTTCTATTTGAACGACGAGGACATCCGCTTTCACGGCGGGTTCGAGGCACCGGTGGCCGACGGCGACGAGGTGATCGTGGTGCCCACCGTCGCCGGCGGGTGATGCGATGACCGCAACCGGAACGACGCCCGTGGATCATGCCCAACGACTGAGCGAACTGCCGGAGCTCTCGACGGACGAGCTGCAGCGCTACAGCCGCCACCTGCTGCTGCCCGAAGTCGGTCTCGATGGCCAGCGCCGCCTCAAAGCGGGCCGCGTCCTCCTGGTCGGCGCGGGCGGCCTCGGCTCTCCGTTAGGCCTGTACCTGGCCGCGGCCGGCGTCGGACATCTGGGCATCGTCGATTTCGACGTCGTCGACGTGACCAACCTGCAGCGCCAGGTTCTGCACGGCACAAAGGACGTGGGGCGCCCCAAGCTCGAGTCGGCGCGCGACCGGCTGCTCGACATCAACCCGCACACGGACATTGAGACGTATGACACACGCCTCACATCCGACAACGCGCTCGAGATCGTGCGCGAGTACGATGTCGTGGTCGATGGCACCGACAATTTCCCGACGCGCTACCTGGTGAACGACGCGTGCGTGCTCACCGGCCGGCCCAACGTCTACGGGAGCATCTTCCGCTTCGAGGGACAGGCGAGCCTGTTCGCCACACCCGATGGACCGTGCTACCGCTGTCTCTTCCGCGAGCCCCCGCCGCCGGGTCTGGTCCCGAGCTGCGCCGAAGGCGGCGTGTTGGGCGTGCTGCCAGGACTGATCGGCACCATCCAGGCGACTGAGACGCTCAAGATTTTGTTAGGCATCGGCACTACTCTGGCGGGCCGCCTGCTGCTCGTGGACGCGCTGCGCCTGCAGTTCAGGACGCTCAAGCTTCAGCGCGATCCCGAGTGCCCGGCCTGCGGCACGCGTACGTTGCACGAGCTCATCGACTACGAGGATTTCTGCGGCCTGCGGGCGGTGCACACCGGTCCTGGCGTCCCGGAGATCACGCCGGCCGAGCTCGTGGCATGGCGCGCGCGCGGCGATGCGCTCGACCTGGTCGACGTCCGCGAGCCCGGCGAATGGGCCCTCGGCCACCTGTCCGGCGCTCGGCACCTTCCGTTAGGCGCCGTGTCGTCGGCGGTCGACACGTTTGCGCGCGACCGGACGACCGTCTTCTACTGCAAGGGCGGCACCCGGAGCGCGCAGGCCGCGCGCATACTGCAAGACCACGGCTTCCCGAACGTCTGGAGCCTCACCGGGGGCATTCTCCGCTGGCGCGCGGAGGTCGATCCGACCTTGCCCAGCTACTAGTGGGGCGCGTCTGACGTTCGGATAGCAGTCAAGGGGAATGGGGCAGCGCTCGCTGGCGCTCGCTTGGGGAAGCGCTAACGCGGCGGGAAGCGGCGGCGACGCCGCCTGAGGGGTGGAAGGACATCAGGTGTCCCTGGGTGG
>JAICLH010000104.1 GCA_025927495.1 Gemmatimonadaceae bacterium | reverse complement strand
GTCGATCATTTACCAGTCCGGCTCTGGCCTGGCCACAATCGAGCGCGTGACTCTGAAGACGGGCACGGTGACGCAACTCGCGAGCGACACGCTTGGCATTGGTGAGCCGACGTGCAACGCCCGCTTGTGCCTGGGCGTCACGAATCTCGCGGACACGTCGGGTGCGATCGTGTCGTTCTCGCTTTCCTCGTCCAGGACGACGGTCGTGCTCACGCGAGTCACCAACGAGCGACAGCCGGCGCTTCTCGTTGCTCCGTGACGCGCGCGGGGCGTACATTGCACGCGTGACGCGAGTATGCAGATTTTCCGGACGCCGCGACTGACGTGTGGTCGCCGGATCTGTTGGGCATGGAACGGGTCCACCTGCTACAACTCCTGGTATGGGGCGTGACGAGTTGCGTGCTCGGTGTCGGATGCATCGTGGCACTTCGCGTGCGAGGGGCGCGTGCACCGCTCGCCATGTGGTTTGCCGTTGTGATGGCGGTGTCGGGTGCGGTGGAGTCGGTTTTTGCGCTCGTCCGGTGTCGTGATCTGGCCGAGCGCGACTTCGCGAGCGCGCTTCGCCTAACGGCGCACGTCCGCCTGGCAATGATCGGGGAAGTGTGGCTGTTCGCCGGCGCGACGGTGCTCCTCTGTGTGGGGGTCATGCTGGCGAAGCGACTCGATCTTGCGGGCATCGGTGTGGCGCTCGTCGCCCATGGGGGCGTGCTGTTCGTTCTCGACCGCCTGTTCCTGGCCCGCCTCACAACGGGCGCCTAACGCAATCCGCAGGAAGGATTTCCCTCGATGGCTGAATTCACCCTCGACGTGCGCGACCTGCCGCGACCCGCGGCGTACGCCGAGATCGATGCGCACCTCGACGCCGTCCTCGACGGGATCCACGATCGCATCGCGGTCATGGCCACAATGGCGGCGGTGCTGCATCACGGCTTGGGCTTCCTGTGGACGGGATTCTACCAAGTCACAGAGCCGCGCGGCCGCCTGACCGTCGGACCATATCAGGGGACCATCGGCTGCCTAACGATCGAGTTCGGACGCGGCGTGTGCGGGCAAGCCGCGGCAACGGAGCGGACGGTCGTGGTGCCCGACGTGCGGGACTTCCCTGGTCACATTGTGTGCGACGCGCGCTCGCGGTCGGAAATCGTCGTGCCCGTGTTCGACCAGCGGCACGCATTGATCGCCGTCCTCGACATCGATGCGGACACCGCGCGCGCGTTCGGTGACGACGATGCCGCCGGCCTCGAGATGCTGGTGCGCCGCTTCGCGCGACCTGTGCCGCGCTCGTAGATGACCGGCTACTCGGATCGCATCAGCCACGCGCTCGCGTTCGCCGCCAAGCACCACGACCAACAGGTGCGACGCGGGGCGCGGCTGCCGTACCTCACTGCCGCGCCCAACGTCGCGGTCATCCTGTCGCGCTACGACCGCGATGATGACACCGTGGTGAGCGGTGTGTTGCGCAACGTCGTGCAGGACTACGTGCGCGACGGCGCGACGGTGGAGATGCTGGACGCGCGAATCGGCGAGAAGTTCGGAGCGTCGGTGCTGGCGACGCTCCTCGGCGTGGTCGAACGGCGCCACGATGACGTCGGCGTCGAGATGTCGCCACAGGAGCGTCGCGCGGATCTCGCGAACCGTCTCGCAGCCGCGGACGAACGCGGACGCTGGGTGATCGCCGCGGGCGTCGTGCACGCGGCCGGCACCCTTGCCGCCGACCTGTCGCGCACCAGCTTTCCAGGGACCGTCTGGGCACACGCAACCGACGGCACGGGGCGCGAGGGCACGATGCGATGGTTCCACGACGTGCACCAACGCCTAACGGCAGCGGGATTTGCGGCGCCGATCATGGATGAATTGGGCGCGATGTTGGCCGCGTTGGACGAGCAGGCTGCGCTACTCGAGCGCGGTGCGCCTAGGTAGTGGCCGCCACGGAGCTGCTCGGGGACGTCACGGCGCCCGAGGCGGGGTAGGTGCGCGCAACGTAGTCGTTGAGGATCGATAGGAATTCCGCGACGATGCGCTCACCCCTGAGCGTCACGGCGAGTTTTCCGTCGATGTACACCGGTGCCTTGGGCTCCTCGAACGTGCCGGGCAGCGAGATGCCGATGTTCGCGTGCTTCGACTCGCCCGGTCCGTTGACGACGCACCCCATCACCGCCACACGCATTTCCTCGACGCCGGGATGACGCGCCCGCCACATCGGCATCTGCTCGCGCAGATAGGTCTGAATGTCCTCGGCCATGTGCTGAAAGAACGTCGAGGTGGTGCGTCCGCAACCAGGGCACGCAGACACCTGCGGCGTGAAAGTGCGCAGGCCAAGCGATTGGAGAATCTGCTGGGCGATGTGCACTTCTTCGGTCCGATCACCGCCAGGTCGCGGCGTGAGCGACACGCGGATCGTGTCGCCAATGCCTTCCCCGAGCAGAATCGAGAGTGCAGCGGTGCTCACCACGGTGCCTTTCATCCCGAGCCCTGCTTCCGTAAGGCCGAGGTGTAAGGGATAGTCGCAGCGCGCTGCGAGCAGGCGATAGACATCCACCAGGTCGCGCACGCCGGAAACCTTCGCGGACAGGATGATGCGATCGTGCGCGAGTCCGGTTTCCTCGGCGAGCTGAGCCGAGCGAAGCGCGCTTTCGAGCATCGCGTCGATGTAGACGTCGCGCGCATCGCGCGGGACCGGGCTCCGGGCATTCTCATCCATGAGCGCCGTGAGGAGATCCTGGTCGAGCGAGCCCCAGTTCACTCCAATGCGGACGGGCTTGTCGTTCGCGACGGCGATCTGCACTATCGTACGGAAGTTTTCGTCCCGTCGTTTGCCGCCCACGTTACCCGGATTGATCCGGTACTTTGCCAGGGCGCGGGCGCAGGCGGGATAGCGGTCGAGGAGTAGATGGCCGTTGTAGTGAAAGTCGCCGATGATCGGCACCTGAACGCCGGCGTCGGCCACGCGGTGCGCGATCTCTTCGACCGTGGCTGCAGCTTCCGGCGTGTTGACGGTAATGCGAACGAGCTCCGATCCGGCTCGAGCGAGAGCGATGACCTGCGCCGCAGTCGATTCCGCGTCCGCGGTGTCGGTGTTGGTCATGGACTGCACGACCACCGGATGGGAACTCCCGACCGGGATTCCGCCCACCACTGCGGTGACGGTATGTCGGCGAGGCGCGAAGGTCATGCGCGAAACCTAACGGGACTCATGAGCGAAGGGATGCGGCCGTGGCGACGGGCGCCGATGGTCCGTGTCCGCAGCTGAAACTCAACTCCACTGGAGCTGCCACATGGCTGAAGACATCGAGCACCCACCACGGGCCTACAACACGGAAGACGTGGCGGCACAGGCTCCAGCGCCGAAAAAGCGCCGCTTCAAATGGAAACGCTACGTGGCCATCGTGTTTTTGATTCCCATTTTGCTGTTCGTGCTTTACGGGTGGTCGGCGCTGACGTTCGCCTACGGGCGCGGTGAACGATCGGGCTACGTGCAGCACATCGCGAAGGAAGGCTGGGTGTGTAAGACGTGGGAGGGCGAGTTAGCCATGGCGAATTTGCCGGGGACGATGCCGCAGATCTTTCACTTCACCGTGCGGGACGAAGCAGTGGCGAAGCAAATCGAGGCGAACATGGGGAAGCGCATGTCGCTCACGTTCGAGGAACACCGCGGCGTGCCGACATCGTGTTTCGGAAACACCGAGTTCTATGTGACCTCGGCCCAAGTTGGGCAATGACCGCCCCGGGTGTCCTTGCACGGCGGGGCGCAGTATTGCTGGCCTAGCTTGCTAACCGTATATTCGGCCCGCACCACCCGAACGCAGGTGCAGACCCGGGCGGCTCACTGCGCCCGGGTTTCCTGTTTCGGTCACGTGCAGTCAGGGCAAGGACACGGTGTCCGGTCCCTGGACATGAGAAACCATTCCGGAGTGGGACATGCGTGTCACAGGCAAGGTGAAGTGGTTCAATGATGCCAAAGGGTACGGCTTCATCACACCAGACAACGGGCAGAAGGACTGTTTCGTCCACTACAGCGCCATTCAGGGCAGCGGATTCAAGACGCTCGCGGAAGGGGATGCGGTGGAGTTCGATATCGTCGATGGCCAGAAGGGCCCTGCGGCGGAGAACGTGACCAAACGGGAGTGAGGCATTGCACGAGGCGGGATACGAAAGGGGGGCACCGGATGGTGTCCCCCGTTTGCGTTCACCGGCGTGCGCGCGGGTACTACGATAGCGCGGCGTGCGCGCCGGCGAGCTGTTCGCGCAAGGCGTTAGGCCCAGTGCCGCCCTCGACGTCGCGCCGCTCTACAGACGCGGCGGGCGAGAGCGAGTCGAACACATCTCCGGCGAACAGCGCGTGAGCCGCAAGAAACGACTTGAGCGGAAGACTGTGCAGCTCGACGCCGCGTTCCTCGCTTTCACGAACGAGCCGGCCGACGCTGGCGTGTGCCTCACGGAAGGTGGCGCCCTTGCGCACGAGATAGTCGGCGAGGTCGGTGGCCATCATGGCGCTCGACAGCGCGGCGTGCATGCGATCGGCGCGGAACGTCACTTCGCCCAGCGCGCCAGCCACAGCGGGTAGCACGAGGCACATCGTATCGGCGGCGTCGAAGAGCGCGCGCTTGTCGTCCTGCAGATCCTTGTTGTAGCCGCTCGGGAGGCCCTTGAGCGTAGCAAGCAGCGCCGTGAGGTCGCCGAGCACGCGGGCGCTGGAACCACGCGCGAGCTCGAGGGCGTCCGGGTTGCGCTTCTGCGGCATCATGCTCGAGCCGGTGGTGAACGCATCGCCGAACTGGACGAAGGCGAATTCGCTGCTGCCATAGAGAACGAGGTCTTCGGCGAGCCGTGACAGGTGTGTACCGAGCAGCGCGATCGCGAACATCAACTCGGCGACGAAATCGCGGTCGCTCACGGCATCGACGCTGTTCGGGCTGAGCCGATCGAAGCCGAGGCTGCCCTGGAGGAGGACGCGCGAGATCGGATAGGCGCAGCCGGCCACGGCGCCGGCGCCTAACGGGAGACTCGCGGTGTCGCGCGCAGTCTGGGCGAGGCGGGCGCGGTCGCGGTCGAGCGGCCAGAAGTGCGCCAGCATCCAGTGCGCGGCGGCGATCGGTTGGGCACGCTGCATGTGGGTGTACGCCGGCATGAGCGTGCCATCCTGTTGCAGTGCTTCGGCGTGGCCGAGGATCACCTGCTGGAGCTCACGAACGCGGGCGTCGAGCACGGTGCACGCGTCCATGGCCCAGAGGCGCGTGGCGGTGGCCACCTGGTCGTTCCGGCTGCGGCCCGTGTGCAGCTTCGACGCGAGATCGCCGATTTCATCGTGGAGAAGCCGGTCGATCATCGTGTGCACATCTTCATCGGATGCCACGGGCGCCGCGCCGCCGCGGAGCCGCGCGGCCACCGCATCGAGGCCGCGCTCGATGCGCTGGCTTTCCTCTACCGTTAGGACGCCGGCGCTCCACAAGGCAACGGCCCACGCCTTGGACACGCGTACGTCGAACGGCCACAGACGAAAGTCGACGCCGATGGACCGGTTCAGCGCATCGAGCGCGGGAGCCGTGTCGCCGCTGAAGCGTCCGCCCCAGAGTTTGTGCGCCGTGGCGTCGGCGCCGACGAGCTTCAGCGACGTCACGCGATGGCGAGCGCTTCGGGCGCCCCCTCGGCGACGGGCGCGTTGTCGACGGCGGCCTCGGCCAGCTCGCGATCCTTGACGGCGCGGACGCGCTGCGACAGACCGTACAGGCGAATGAAGCCGGCGGCATCGCTCTGTTGATAGACCTCGTCTTCGCCGAACGTGACGAAGCGTTCGTCGTATAGTGCGTGTTCGCTGGCGCGACCAGCGACGGTGACCGTCCCCTTGAAGAGGCGCAGCGTGATCGTGCCCGTGATGCGCTGCTGCGTGGTATTCACGAACGCATCGTACGCCTCGCGCTCGGTGGTCCACCAGCGGCCTTCGTAGACGAGGTCGGCGTAGCGTGGCGCGATGAGATCCTTCGCGGCGAGCGTGCGGCGGTCGAGCACGAGTTGCTCGAGCTCGGAGTGTGCGGTGTGGAGGAGTGTGCCTCCCGGCGTTTCGTAGACGCCGCGCGACTTCATGCCGACGAGACGGTCTTCGACGAGGTCGATGCGGCCGACGCCGTGGCGGCCGCCGATGGCGTTGAGGATCTCGACGATGCCGATGGGCGAGAGCGACTCGCCGTTGACGGAAACCGGTGTGCCGGCGACGAAGCCGATGACGACGTCTTCTGGTGCGTTAGGCGCGACCGCCGGGTTCGTCGTGAGCAGGTACAGGTCGTCGGGCGGCACGGACGCCGGGTTCTCGAGCACACCACCTTCGTGCGACACATGCCAGATGTTGCGGTCGCGCGAATAGATCTTGTCGCGCGTGGCGGTGACGGGCACGCGGTGCGCGGCGGCGTAGGCGAGCGCGTCTTCGCGGCTGCGAATAGTCCATTCGCGCCACGGCGCAATGACCGGCAGGTCGGGGGCGAACGCGGCGTACGTCAGCTCGAAGCGAACCTGGTCGTTGCCCTTGCCGGTGCAACCGTGGGCGAGCGCGTCCGCGTTGACGGCGCGCGCGACTTCCACCTGCCGCTTCGCGATGAGCGGTCGCGCCATGGAGGTGCCAAGGAGGTATTTGCGTCCGTAGACGGCGCCGGCGCGGAGCGTTGGCCACACGTACTCGGTGATGAATTCGTGGCGCAGGTCTTCGACGTAGCACTCGGCGGCGCCGGAGGCGATGGCTTTTTCGCGCACGCCGGCGAGCTCCTGGCCTTGTCCGATGTCGGCAGCCACGCAGATGACGCGCGCACCGTAGTGCTCGCGCAGCCACGGGACAATGATCGAGGTGTCGAGTCCACCCGAGTAAGCGAGTGCGATCGTACGAATCATGCCGGCTCCGACGGTCAGGATAAATATGCTATGGTTGTGCATATTTACTCTGAGTCTCGCGACGCGTCAAGCCGTGTGAGGCCGACTCGGATTGTGGCGGCGACGGGCTCAGGCTTCGGCCAAGGCCTTGAGGCGGCGGATGACTTTCTCTCGTGCGGTGGCGGAGCGGCAGATGATGAGAACGGTGTCCTCGCCGCCGATGGTGCCGATGATTTCCGCCCACTCTTCGGCGTCGAGCGCTTCGCTGATCGGTTGGGCGCCGCTGCGGAGCGTGTGCAGCACGATGAGCTCTCCCACGCCGTCGATGTGGGTGAAGAAGTGGGGGAGGAGGGCATCGAGTCGCGGCGATTCGTCTTCGGCGGTTGCGGCAACGGCATAGCGAGCACCGCCGTCGGGCATTGGAACGCGCGCGATGCGCAGCTCGCGAAGGTCGCGGGAGAGCGTGGACTGCGTGACGTCCCAGCCGCGGTGGAGCAGCAGCTTGCGGAGCTCCTCCTGGCTCTCCACGGCGCGTCCTTCGATGAGCTCGCGGATGGTGGCTTGGCGGTCGCGCTTATTGGCCATGCCGGAGGATACAGCCGATCGGGCTGCGGTTGCCAGGGCCTGGGCGCGCCGTTCCGCGCGGCCACGCGCACCATTGACACTGCCCGTATGCTTGTTTATGCATAGCTTGTGCATAAAGTCTCTGTGGGTGTTCTGGGGGCGAGCGGCTATGCCGGGCGCGAGCTGTGCGCGCTGCTGGTGCGGCATCCCGGGACAGAGTTGGCGTTCGCGTGCGCGAACGAGCAGCGCGGGGCGACGGCGCGTTTCGGGGACCGGTCGGTGACGTTCCTCGCGCACGACGACGCGCCGCTCGATCGCGCCCAGCTGGTATTCAGCGCGCTGCCGCACGGCGCGTCGAAGCGCTGGGTGGACGCGGCACACGCGGCGGGTGCGAAAGTCGTGGACCTGTCGGCCGATCTGCGCCCGGGCGGCGCCCGGGACGCGGCGCTGGTGCCGTACGGCCTAACGGAGCTCGCGCGCGATGAGGTGCGCGCCGCGAGCGTGGTGGCGAATCCCGGATGCTATGCGACGGCGGTGCTGCTCGCGTTGTTGCCGCTCCTGGTGCGCGGACTCATTGCGCCCGGCGGGTGCGTGAGCGTGGCGGCGGCGAGCGGGGTGACCGGGGCGGGCATCACGCCGCGCCAGGACCTGATGTTCGCCGAAGTGAGCGGCGACTACCGGCCCTATGCGTTGGGCAACACGCACCGGCATCTCGCGGAGATGCGCGCGGTCATGCGGGCGCTCGACTGCGATGCGGATCTCGTGTTCACGCCCCATCTGCTGCCGGTGGCCCGCGGGATACTGGCGACGATCACGGTGCCATTGGCCGAGCCGCTGGCAAATCCGTTGGATCTCTGGCGCGCACACTACGCGTCCGAGCCGTTCGTCGAGATCACGGACCACGTGCCGGCACTGCGCGACGTGGTGCATCGCAACATCGCGCGCATCGCGGCGCACGCGGCGGCGGGCGTGCGGCATCCGACGGTAATCGTGGTGGCGGCGATCGACAACCTGGTAAAGGGCGCGGCGGGACAGGCCATCCAGAACGGCAATCTCCTCGCCGGACTCGACGAAGCGATGGGGCTGCCGGCGTGATGCGCGTGTTCAAGTTCGGCGGCCGCGCGCAGGACGACGCTCGGCTGCCGGCGGTGATGCTTGCCGCCTGGCGGGCAGCGCCGGCGACGATGTGCGTCGTGCACGGCGGCGGCGACCAGGTGTCGGCGCTGCAGCGCACTCTCGGCACGCCGGCCGAGTTCGTGGGCGGGCGGCGGGTGACGCGCGAGGCGGACATCCCGACGATCCGGATGGCGCTGTCGGGCGGCGTGAACAAGGAGCTCGTGGCGCGCCTAACGGCGGCGGGCGTTCCGGCGATCGGCTTGTCCGGCGAGGATGCGGGTCTGTTGGGCGCGCGGCGTGTGGACGATGCGGACCTCGGAATGGTGGGCGAACCGGCGTGGGTGGACGCGGCCCTGCTGCGCCACGTACTGGCAGGGTCGTATCTGCCGGTGGTGTCGCCGCTGGCGCGTGATCTCGACGCCGCGCCTGGTGTGTCGCGTGCCCTCAACGTGAACGGCGACGACGCGGCCGCGGCGATCGCTGTCGCGCTCGACGCAGATGAGTTGGTGTTCGTGTCCGACGTGCCGGGCGTACAGGGAGCGAACGGCGTGGTGATGCCGCAGCTCGATGCCGACGAGGCCTCGGCTGCGATTTCCGATGGGACCGCGACCGGGGGCATGGTCGCGAAACTCGGCGCAGCGATGGCGGCGATGGAACGCGGCGTGACGCGCGTGCGCATCGGCGATCTCGATGCGCTTCTCGATCCGGCGCGCGGTACGGTGCTCGCGCCATCACGGAGCTTGGTGTGACTGCACTTCCCCTCTCTGTCGCGACGTTCCCGCCGGAGTCGGCTCCGGCCGTCGCGCCCGACGCGCTGCTCGGGCTCTATCGGCGTCCGTCCGTCGAGCTCGTGCGCGGATCGGGCGTGCGCGTGTTCGATGCCGACGACCGCGCGTATCTGGATTTCACGAGCGGCATCGGCGTCAATGCGTTAGGCTACGGCGACGGCGGCATCGCGCACGCGATGCGCGATGCGGCGGCGTGCGGGCTCTTGCACACGTCGAACCTCTATCACACGCGGCCCGCCGCACAGTTGGCGGCGGAGCTCGCGCGCCTGTCGTCGCTCGATCGCGTGTTCTTCTGCAATTCGGGCGCGGAGGCCAACGAAGGCGCGTTCAAGTTTGCGCGACGGTGGGCGCGCGAGGTCGGCGGCGCGGCGAAGCACGAGATCCTCTCGGTGCGCGGCGCGTTCCACGGCCGTCTCTTCGCGACGCTCGCGGCGACCGATCGCCCCCAGTATCGCGCGCCGTTTCGTCCATTGGCGGGCGGCGTGTCCGTCGTGGAGCGCGATCTCGAGACGCTCGAGCACGTCCTGGACGGTGAGGGCGTCGCGGCACTGGTGATCGAGGTGGTGCAGGGTGAGGGCGGCGTGCGGGTGCTCGACGCGGGCTTCCTGCGCGAGGTGCGCGCGCTCACACGGGCGCGGAAGGTTGCGCTCATTTGCGACGAGATCCAGTGTGGGTTAGGCCGCACGGGTTGGATGTTCGCGTACCAACGCGCCGCGATCGTGCCCGACCTGGTCACGCTGGCGAAACCGCTCGCGGGCGGCCTGCCGATGGGCGCGGTGCTCCTGACGTCGGAAATCGCGGGCGCGATCCGGTCCGGCGACCACGGAACGACGTTCGGCGGCGGTCCGTTCGTGGCATCCGTGGCGCTCCACGTCCTGGAGCGGTTAGGCGACCCCGGGATGCTCGCGCACGTGACCGAGACCGGCGAGTGGTTAGGTGAGCAGCTGGCCGCGCTGGCGACGCGATCGAGACGCGTGCGCGCAGTGCGCGGGATCGGGTTCATGTGGGGCATCGACGTGATGCATCCCGCGTCGGAGACCGTGGCCAGGGCCCTCGAGGCCGGGCTCCTCATCTGCTCGGCCGGCGATTTCACGGTGCGGCTGCTGCCGCCGCTCGTCGCGACGCGCACGGAGCTGGCTGAGGGATTGGCGATTCTCGAGGCCGCGTTGCAGTGAGCGACCTGTTTCAGGTTCGACCCGCCCGGGCGCCGGACGTGCACGGCATTGCGGCGTTGGTCAACGGGTACGCGGCGCAGGCGGTGATGCTGCCGAGGAGCGCCGAGTCGATCGCGCTGGCGTTGGATGACTTCGTCGTCGCCGCCGACTGCCATGGGCGCGTCGTCGCCTGCGGCGCGCTCAAGCAGTATTCACCGTCGTTAGCCGAAGTGGCATCGGTGGCGGTGGCGCCGGAGGCGCACGGACACGGCGCTGGCCGCGCGATCGTGTCGGCGGTGGAACGATTGGCGCGGATTCGCGGCGTGGACGAGGTGTTCGCGCTCACGCTCACGCCGGCGTTCTTCGAAGCGGTCGGCTACGGCGTGGACGACCGTGCACGGTATCCCGAGAAATTGCGGCGAGACTGCGCGGCCTGCGCGCGGCGGTCGGCGTGTAGAGAAGTCTGCGTGTCGCGGACGTTGCTGGCGGAGCCCATCGACGCCGCGGCGTAGCCGCGCGCACGCTTCAGCTCGCCGGTTGTGCAATCACCCGTTAGACGACACTATTCCCGGCGCCCCCGCTCACTGGTGACGTGCGCGTGCGTTGGCATGTCTAACGCAGGTGGTCACCTTCGACTCGAGCGCGCAGATGATGCGGTCTCGGGCGGCGATGGCGGGATGGGTTGGACTGATGATGCTCGGCGTCAGCGCTACCTGCGGCGCGCAAGGCGCGGCCCAGTTTGGATTCGGCGTGATGGGCGGGACGACGACTCCGGCCGGGAGCCTTTCAAGCGTGGCCGAGTCGGGTTGGCACACCGGTGCTTCGCTCCGGACTCCCTGCAGCACGGGCTTCGACACCGGTGGCACGACATCTTGATAAGCAGGACCTACACGCAGATGGTGCCGATCACCGTGGGCCTTCGATTCTGAGGGGCGCGCGCCTTGCTCGTATGGCGGCTTGTGTGTCGGCTTCGAGTCACCTCAACTGGAGCGTGCGCATGAAATCATCCTGGTCAGCGGTCGTCGTGATCGTCGGCCTCCTGGTGATCGGGGGCACATCACAGTCAGGCGCGCAGATATCGAGTCCGATCGGCTTCGGATTGGTGGGCGGCACGACGTCGCCGTCGGGGCATCTCTCGGACGTGTCGAAATCGGGCTGGCATGCCGGCGCATTTCTCGAGCTCAATTTGCCGGTGGTCCCCGTCGGATTTCGCCTGGAGGGCGCATATCATCAGCTCGGCACCGCGCACTTCGAAGGTGGTGCAACAAGCAGCGCACGCGTACTCGCCGGGACGCTCGATGCGACCTACACGCTGCTGCCGTTGCCGGTCATCAAGCCATACTTCATCGGCGGTGTGGGAGAGTACAACGTGAAGACGGACGTGCGACATCTCCCGGTATCGTGTAGCGAAGGGGTCGGCGTTTGCCCGTCGCAGATCTCCGAGACGGCGTTCGGAATCAACGCGGGCGGCGGCGTCCGCGTGCAGCTTTCAGGATTCGCGTTGTTCGTCGAGGCGAAGTGGCACGACATGTTCACCAACGGAAACCACGTGCAGATGGTACCGGTGAGCGTGGGCTTGCGTTTCTGAGCGGAGGCGCGTCTTGCGCGGTCCGGTGCTGCGGGTGAGGGTTCGAAAAGCGGCATCGACGCGACTGGAGCTCCGATCAGCGGTCGCGACGCAGGGGCATTTTCAAAGGGGGCGTTGCATGAGACGCATGGTGTGGAGTGTGATCGCGGCCGTCACGTCACTCGCGTTCGCCGTCCCGGCGTCGGCGCAACTGGCTTCGAGCCCGGCTCGATTCGGCATCGTGGG
>JAICLH010000062.1 GCA_025927495.1 Gemmatimonadaceae bacterium | reverse complement strand
GGCGAGCACGTCGGCGACGGGCACGCTCGTCTCCTCACCGGGAGCGAGGTGCAGGGTGTGGTCGTGACGCACGGCACCGATTCGATGGAAGAGAGCGCGTATTTCGCCGCGCGTTCGCTGCCGCCGGACAAGCCCATCGTGTTCACCGGCGCCATGCGCACCGCGAGCGACCTCGGTTGGGATGGTCCGTCGAACTTGCTCGATGCGGTGCGCGTAGCCGCGAACGACGGCGCATGCGGGTACGGCGCGATGGTCGCCATGTCGGGCCGCGTGTTCGCCGGCCTCGACGTGACCAAGGCGCATACGCATCTGCTGGACGCGTTCGAAAGTCCTGGCCTCGGGCCGGTGGCGGTGATCGACGACGGCGAGGTGATCTTCAGGCGCGCACTGGTCCCGTCGATGCCGCCGCTCGACCCGGACGATCCGGGGACGCCGGTCGACCTCGTGTATGCAGCGGCGGGAGCGGACGCCCGGTTGCTCGATGCATCGCGACGGGACGCGCGCGGCATCGTGGTGGCCGCGATGGGGCGGGGCAACGTGCCGCCGGCGATGGTGCCGGGGATCGACCGCTGGGTCGCGGACGAGAAGCCGGTGGTCATCGCTTCGCGGACCCAACGGGGACGCGTCGGCACGACGTACGGCTATGCGGGCGGCGCGCGCCGCCTCGTCGAGGCCGGCGCCATCCTCGCGCCGGGCCGCCGCCCGCAACAGGCGCGCATCGACCTCATGCTTGCGTTAGGACTCGGCATGGACACCGCGGGCATCCGCGCGCTGTTCGAGAGTTAGGCATCCATGCCGCGCGCCGCGGACATCGACCGGCCACGGTTGGCGCCGCCCGACACGGTGGTCGAGATCGCGCGCGTGCTCACCAGGGCCGGCTTCGAGACCTGGTGCGTGGGCGGCGCGGTGCGCGACGCGCTGTTGGGCGAGACGCACCTCGACTGGGACTTCGCGACGGCCGCGACGCCGGCGGATGTGCGCCGCCTCTTCCGGCGCACGGTGCCGGTGGGCATCGAGTTCGGGACCGTGGGCGTGCTCGACGCAAAGAATGTCATGCACGAGGTGACGACGTTCCGCCGCGACGTGAAGACCGACGGCCGCCATGCCGTGGTGGAGTTCGGCGTCTCGCTCGACGACGACCTGGCCAGACGCGACTTCACGATCAACGCGATGGCGTACGATCCGTTAGGCGGCACCCTGCGCGACCCGTTCGATGGCCGCGCCGACCTCGCCGCGCGACTGGTGCGCGCCGTGGGCGATCCCGACGCCCGCATGCGTGAGGACCGCTTGCGTGCGCTCCGCGCGATCCGGTTCGCCGCGCGGTTCGGCTTCGACATCGAAACGCGGACCTGGCGCGCGGTGCTCGACGCAGCGCCGTTCACGACGCGCCTGTCGCGCGAGCGCGTGAAGCAAGAGATCGAGAAGACGATGCAGCAGGTTCGGTTCGCGGGTCGCGCCATGGGTCTCTGGCGCGAGAGCGGTGCGCTCGCGGCCGTCGTCCCGGCGCTCGCCGACCTCTCCGACGTGACGCTGCGGTCGCTGGACCTGTTGCCGCCGCCCCGGAACGACGCCAAACCGGACCGCGAAATGCAACGCATCGTCGCGCTGGTGGCAGACCTCGCGCCGCGCGACGCGGAACGCGCGATGCGCGACCTGCGTTTCTCGAACAAGACGGTTGCGTGGGTGGGTTCGGTGTTGCGCGGATGGACCGCGATCGGCGATGATGTGCGCCGCGCACTCTCGGAACCCAAAGGCCCGACGGATGCGGCGCTGCGGCGTTGGGCAGGCACGACGGGCCGGACGCGCGCGCGGGCCGTGTGGCGCTTGACCGCGGTGCGCTTTGCGGCGGAGCGCGAGCTTGGCGAGCCGGCACCGTCGGCGGCTGCCGTGGCGTCGGCGTATCACCGCGCAATCCGCATCGCATTTCGCGACCCGGTGGAGATCGGCGACTTGGCCGTCGATGGTGATGACCTGCTCTCCGCCGGCGTGCCGGCGGGGCCGGAAATCAAGAGGATGCTCGAGCGGCTGCTCGACGACGTCCTCGAGGACCCGGCCCGGAACACACGCGACGCACTTCTCGCGCGCGTGGCGAGCCTTGGCGATCGCGGTTAGGCAACGGACGAGGCGATCATGTTCTTTCGCGGGCGGCAGCCGGATCAATCCGTGTGGAAGCGGTTTCGCACCGCGGCCGACGGCTTTTCGTTTTCGCACGATGGCGACTATTACACCGCGCACCTCGTGGCGAACGCGGAGCGCGTCGTCGATCTGTTCATTGCACTCATGGAGCATCTGCCGCCGGCCGTCGATGTCGCGATCACCGACGAGCGGACTGACCGGTCGTGGAAGGGCGAGTCGCTCGCGCTGCCGGACGTGCGCGAAGCCGTGTCGCGCATCAAAACGCTGCTCGCGACGAACGGCGGCACGGAGGTCTCGGTGTACACGAGCGAGGATCAGCTCACGGTGAACCCGATGCTCGAGCTGTTCATTTATGCGCGCACCGACCAGTGGCTGTACATCCTCAAGGGCAAAGGGCTCGAGGAGCGGCGGCTCATCCGTACGCGCAGCTGGCGGGGCCTGAGGCGCGAGTACGCGGATGCACCCGAGTTGGTCGCGGCGTTGGCGCAGATGGCGGAATCGCTGCGGCTGTCTCCGGCGTGACCGTCACGCCCTGGGCGTACGCGATCGTGGCGGCGGCGGCCAACGTTTTGGGCGCCGCCGCCGTCACGTGGCGCTCGCGCTGGAGCGTCGCGGCGCTCGAGACTCTGGTGGCGTTGTCGGCGGGATTCATGATCTCGGTGTCGCTCACCGACATCTTTCCCGAAGCGATCGCGCGCAGCGGGGACAGGGGCGCAATGGCGGCGTTGCTCGGCTACCTGCTCGTGCATTTCACGCAGCACACGCTCGCGCCGCACTTTCACTTCGGTGAAGAGACGCACCATGTGACCGAGCGCGTCGGCGTGTCCGCGCTCGTCGGCTTGCTGCTGCACACCTTCGTGGACGGCGTGGCCATTGCATCGGCGTTCCTGGTCAGCCATGCGTTGGGCACGTTGGTGTTTCTGGCGATCGTGCTGCACAAGCTGCCGGAGGGTCTGGCCATCTCGAGTCTCTTTCTCGCCGCGGGAGCCGGTCGCAAGCGCGCGCTCTACGCGGGTATCGCGCTCGGCGTGGCGACGCTCCTGGGCGTGCTCGTCACCGGCCGTGTGGCGACGCTCGCCGCGTACGGCCTCGGCCTGTCGGCGGGTGTGACGCTCTATGTCGGCGCATCGAATCTGGTGCCTGAGTTTCAGGGCAAGCACGGGTGGCGTCTGCAGCTCGCGTTTTTCGTCGGCTGCGGCTTGTACTTCGTGGCGCGGTCCGCAGTGAGGATGTGAGTATGCCGTCACGCGCCGGCCGGTCATCGCGCGGACGCGGCGAGCCGTCGTTGTTCGCGGCGCCGGAGAGCGCGCAACCGCTGGCCACGCGCATGCGTCCGCGCACGCTCGACGACGTCGTTGGGCAGGACCAGTTGTTAGGTCCGGGCACTGCGCTCCGCGCCGCCATCGAGAAGGGCACGGTGGGCTCGATGATCTTCTGGGGCCCGCCGGGATCCGGCAAGACCACGCTGGCGCTCCTCCTCGCCCACTACACCGACCGCGTGTTCGTGCCGTTTTCCGCCGTCACGGAAGGCGTGCCGCGCGTGCGCGAGATCGTCGCCGACGCCGAAGACCGATTGGCGACCATGCAGCGGGGCACGATCCTCTTCGTGGACGAGATCCATCGGTTGAACACGGCGCAGCAGGATGCGTTTCTCCCGCACGTGGAGCGGGGCACCATCACGTTAGTCGGCGCGACGACGGAGAATCCGTCGTTCGAGATCAACGGCGCCCTGCTGTCGCGCTCGCGCGTGTTCGTGCTCAAGCCGCTCGATGCGGCGGCCATCGAGACGCTCGTTAGGCGGGCGTCGGCGGACGGCGAGCGTGGACTCGGCGCACTGGAGCTCGGGCTCGACGATGAGGCCGTCCATCTCATCGCCGAGGAAGCCGACGGCGATGCGCGCCGCGCGCTGACGGTGCTCGAGGCCGCGGCTGCGCACGTCGGTGCACACGGGCGCATCACGGTGCCGGTGGCGCGCGAGGCGATGCAGCTCCGATTCGCGCGCCACGACAAGGCGGGCGAAGAGCACTTCAATCTGCTGTCGGCGTACCACAAGTCGCTGCGCGGGAGCGATCCCCAGGGCGCGCTCTACTGGATGGCGCGCATGATCGAGGGCGGCGAGGATCCCATGACCATCTTCCGGCGCGCGATCGCGATGGCCGCCGAGGATGTCGGCCTCGCCGATCCGAACGCGCTGCAGCTGGCGGTGGCAGCACGCGACGCGTATCACATGTTGGGCGCGCCCGAGGGCTATCTTCCGTTAGCCGAGATGACCATCTATCTCGCGACGGCGCCCAAGTCGAACAGCGCCAAAGCTGCGTTGGGCGCGGCGATGGACGCGGCGCGCGAGACGCCCGCGGAGCCGGTCCCGATGCACATCCGGAACGCGCCGACGCCGTTGATGAAGCAACTGGGTTATGGCACGGGGTACCAGTACGCGCACGACGCGCCGGAGGCGTACATTCCACAGGAGTATCTGCCCGAGAAGCTGCGAGACGCGGTGCTCTACGAGCCCGGCAAGTTCGGGTTCGAGAAGGAGATTGCCAAGCGATTGGCATGGTGGGCCGACCTGAAGCAGAAGGATCGGAACGCCGAATAGCGAACACGAGGCAACGGAGCCGGTCATCCCGAAAGACACCATCTCACTTACTCCACCGGTCGAGCGCGCCCTGCTCGTCGGCGCGCCCATCAAGCGATCCGGCGCGCGTCACGAGTTGGCCGAGCACCTCGCCGAGCTCGCCGAGTTGACGGACACGGCCGGAGCGGTGGTCGTCGGCGAGGTGACGCAGTTCCTCGAGCGGCCCAACCCGGGCACGTACCTCGGCAAGGGAAAACTGGATGAGTTGGCGGAGACGATCGGACGTGAGGGCGCGACGCTCCTCATCTTCGACGACGAGCTGACGCCGGCGCAGGGACGCAACATCGAGGAGCTCACAGGCCGGCGGGTGATGGACCGGGCCGAGCTCATTCTCGACATCTTCGCCACGCGCGCGCGGACGAGCGAGGCGCGCCTGCAGGTGGAGCTGGCGCAGCTCGAGTACATGCTGCCGCGCCTAACGCGAATGTGGACGCACCTCGAGAAATTCCGCGGCGGCATCGGCATGCGCGGTCCGGGTGAGACGCAGCTCGAAACGGACCGCCGCCTCATCGGAAACCGCATTCGGGTGTTGCGCGATCGCCTGGCCGACATCCAGAAGTCGCGCGTCGTCCAACGCCACGGACGGCGCGGCGCGTTCACCGCGGCGCTCGTCGGCTACACCAACGTCGGCAAGTCCTCGATTCTGCGCGCGCTGTCGGCCGATGCGAACATCTTCGTCGAGAACCGGCTGTTCGCGACGCTCGATCCGCTCACGCGCAGCGTCGACCTGGGCGACGGGCGCCAGGTCCTGGTGAGCGATACGGTCGGATTCATTCGCAAGCTGCCGCACCATCTCGTGGCGTCATTCCGCGCGACGCTCGAGGAAGTCCGCGAGGCCGACGTGTTGCTGCGCGTCGTCGACGCGAGCCATCCCACCTGGGAGGACCACCGTCAGGTGGTCGACGGCGTCCTGACCGAGCTGGGCGTGCAGGACCGGCCGACGCTCTACGTGTTCAACAAGATCGACAAGCTCTCGCCGCCCGAGCTCGCGGCACTGCAGGACCGTGTACGGCCGGTATTGCCTAACGCGGTGTTCGTGTCGGCGACGGTCGAGGATGGATTGGAGCCGCTGCGGCGTGCGCTGCTCGCCGCCGAGCGGAAGGAGCGGCCGCTGACCTGCGTCCGGCTGCCGCTGTCGGACGGCAAGCTGTTGGCGGAGCTGCACCGGCAGGGCGAAGTGATCGACCAGCGCGCGGAAGGCGACGAGTGGGTGGTGACCGCGCGAGTCGATGCCGCCACCGCGGGGCGCCTCACCCGGTTGGGCGCGACCGTGAAGACGGACAAAGATCCGACATAGCCGGACACAGCCGGACCGGCACTGGTTGCTCGGGCGCGAGGCAGCGCTTTGAACCGCACCGAGCGATCGTAACCCTGTCCGGCCATGTCCGCGCTTTGTCGGCCTTCACGCGGGCACCGTAGGCTCGGGCGGCTCGACCCACCGCTCGACCTCCGGCGCCGGCGCCGCGACGGGTGCGTCCGTTAGGCGCTGCTCCCACACGGCCCGCAGCAACGCGATCGCGCCCTCGGGGCACCTCTCCACGCAGATGCCGCACCGCGTGCACAGGTCGGGATCCAGGTGCAGCTGCTTGGGCGGTCCGGCCTGCATCTGAAACGCGCCCTCCGGACACGCAGTGACACAGCGTCCGCACGACGTGCAATGTTCATCGACCACGGGCACGACGGTGCAGTCGAAGCAGCGCGACGCCTCACGACGGATCTCGGCATCGGGGCGCGCCGCCGATGCAGAAAACGGATCAGCGGCGGGCGGCGCATGAGCGGCGGCGTCGAGCGGCGTCGTGGCCAGCGCGGTGTGCGCTCGCATCTCGTCCCAATCGTCGGCCTCGACCCACGCCGACGTCACCGAGACGCGCACCGTGCGCCCCGTGAGCGCGCCATGGATGCTCCAGGCCGCGCGCTTGCCGTCGGACGTCGCATGCGCGAGGGACCGGTGGCCGAAGGCGCACGCGCCGCCGGCCCAGACGCCGAACATCGAGGTTTCGAGCGACATCGGGTCGACGACGATGAGTCCGTCGCCGTCGAGTGCGATGTCGGCGGCGAATCGCGCCGCGTCGGGCGCGCGGGGCGCGGCGGTGACGATCGTGTCACAGGCGAGCACCTTGGCGGCGCGGTCCGTTGGGCGGACGATCTCGATGCCGCTCAGCATGCCGCTGTCGTCGGCCAACCAGTGACCTGCCACCCATCCGCCGTGCACCACGATGCCTTCGCCCATCGCGGCCGCAATCCACGCCGGTGGCACGTCGGAGTCCTCCAGCGCCCGCTCGAGCACGAGCTGCACGCGCGGCAACGCACGCTCGTCTCGGGCCGCGCGCCGAACGATGACGCGCGCCGCATCGAGCGCCAGGTCGCCATCGCCGACGACGACGATCGTGCCGTCGAGCGGCACGTCGCTGCCTAACACAGCAAGGGCGTCCATCACTTGTGGGTGATCGGGTTGAGCCCCGAACATCGGATAGCGCGGTGCCGAGGCGCCGATGGCGAGGAATACCGCGTCGAACTCGCCGGTGAGCAACGCGCGCAGGTCCGCGCTACCCTGGATGCGGTACCGCGTCTGCAGTTCGACGCCGCTCATCGCGAGCACCGCGGCGCACTCGGCGCGCGCGCTGGCGACGGGAAACCGGAACGCGGGCAGCGCGGCGGTGATCACGCCGCCCGGCTCGTCGGCGGTGTCGAACAACATCACGCGATAGCCGAGCAGCACGAGGTCGTGCGCGCACGCGAGGCCCGTCGCGCCGGCGCCGATTACGGCAACGCGCGTGTCGTTGCGCGCCGCGCGCAGCGCCATGTCGGGCGTGAGCCCAACGAGACCGGCAACCGACCGTGCGTCGTGCGGGCTGGCGCACGGGCCGTCCGGCGCCACGAGACGCGGCGGTTCGAGCCCGGCCGCGTGTGCCTCGAGTGTCGCGATGCCGACCGGAGCACCGAAGTGACGACGCCGGCACGCGCGCTCGCACGGCGCGTGACATCCGTGTCCGCACGTGCTGGCAAACGGATTCACCGCGCGGACGATCCGCCACGCGGTGTCGCGGTCGTCGCGTGTGAGCGCGGCGGTGAGCGCGGGGACGTCGACCCCGAGCGGACAGCCCGTGCCGTGGGCGCACGGCACGAGGGCGCCGAGCGAGGCCGGCGCGAGCGGAAGGGGATAGCTTTTCGCTTGAACGGTCACTGTGCTGCGGTTATGTTCGAGCGATTGAGCCAAACTCGGCGCAGGAATGCGACTAGTTTGACTTAGACGCCGCGGTCGCACCGAAAGGACTGTCAGGCCACCCCGCGGGTTACCGCGCCGAAGCCCCCGGCGTCCGAGGGGAGACGCACACGCAACCTGCCGCGCCGCGCCGAGATGCGATCGCCGCGCGGCGCGCGATGTAGGGAGCAGGTCCGCACCCACAACCCATCGATCAGGTCATGAGCACTTTCGACGCGCTGTCGGACAAGATTGGCCAACGCCGGGTCACGTGCGGCGTCGTTGGGCTGGGCTACGTTGGGCTGCCGCTGGCGGTCGAGATGGGCAATGCCGGTTTGCGCGTGATCGGCTTCGAGAAGTCTCAGCGCGTGGTCGACCTGGTCAACGGCGGCGGCAGCCACATCAAGGATGTCGCGGCCAAGGATGTCGCGGCGCTGCGTGCGAGCGGCAAGCTGGAGGCGACGGTGGACATGTCGCGCCTGGCCGAGTGCGACGTGATCTCGATCTGCGTGCCGACGCCGTTAGGCAAGACCAAGGACCCGGACATGTCGTTCGTCGTGACGGCCACGGAATCGGTGGCCGACTCGCTGCGCCCGGGGCAGCTGGTCGTGCTCGAGTCCACGACGTATCCGGGCACGACACGCGAGGTGCTGCTCCCCACGTTCGAGAAGCGCGAGCTGCAGGTAGGCGAAGATTTCTTCCTCTGCTTCTCGCCCGAGCGCGTGGACCCGGGCAACCCCCGCTGGCACACCAAGAACACCCCCAAGGTGCTGGGCGGCATCACCGAGCGCTGCACGAAGTTAGGCGAGCAGGTGTACGAGCTGTTCATCGACGAAGTCGTGCCGGTGAGCTCGCCCGAGGCGGCCGAGCTCACCAAGCTCCTCGAGAACACCTTCCGCATGATCAACATCGGCCTCGTGAACGAGATGGCCGTGATCTGCGACAAGTTGGGCGTGAGCGTGTGGGAAGTGATCGACGCCGCGGCGACGAAGCCGTTCGGGTTCATGAAGTTCTCGCCCGGGCCGGGTCTCGGCGGCCACTGCATTCCGCTCGATCCGCACTATCTCGCGTGGAAAATGCGCACGCTGCACTACAAGACGCGCATGATCGAGCTCGCGGGTGAGATCAACACCGAGATGCCGGCGTTCTGGGTGGGAAAGGTCGCCGACGCGCTCAACGACGTGGGCAAGCCGATGCGGGGCTCGCGCATTCTTGTGTTAGGCGTCGCCTACAAGAAGGACATCGACGATCTGCGCGAGTCGCCGGCGCTCGACATCCTCGATCTGCTCAGCAAAAAAGGCGCGGAAGCGCTGTATCACGACCCATACGTCCCGGAGATCGTCGACGACGGCCACACGCCGGACGGCGCGGTTGGCCGCTCGGTGCCGCTCAACGATGACACGCTGCGCGGGGCCGACGCGGTCATGATCGTCACCGATCATTCGGCGATCGACTACGAGCGCGTGAAGCGCCTCGCTGCGATCGTGATCGATTCGCGGAACGCGCTCTCGCGGGCGGTCGCGCGACGGCCGGAGCCTGCCGGCGCGGCCCACTGACGCGCGCGATTCCATGAGCGTGGAGCAGACGAACAAGCGGTTCCGCATTGCGGTCGTCGGATGCGGCCGCATCAGCGAACGGCACTTCGACGCGATCGCCAAGATGCCCTCGCTGCAGCTCGTGGCGGTGTGCGACGATGTCGCCGAGCGCGCACGCCAAGCGGGCGAAAAGATGAGCGTGCCGTTCTATACGAGCTTCGCGCAGCTCCTCCAGGAACGCCCATGCGAGGTCGCGGCCATCTGCACGCCGAGCGGTCTCCACCCGCGGCACGGCATCATGGCGGCGGAGAAGGGCGCGCACGTGATCTGCGAGAAGCCGATGGCGACGCGCCTCGAGGAAGCCGACGCGCTCGTGCACGCGTGCGACGAAGCGGGCGTCTATCTGTTCGTCGTCAAGCAGAATCGGCTCAATCCCGCGATCCAGCTGCTCAAGCGGTCCATCGATCTGGGCCGGTTCGGGCGCATCTATCTGGCGAACACCACGGTGCGCTGGCAGCGGCCGCAGTCGTACTACGACATGGCGCCGTGGCGGGGCACCTGGGAGTTCGACGGCGGCGCGTTCATGAACCAGGCGAGCCACTACGTGGACATGATTCAGTGGCTGGTGGGTCCCGTGGAAACGGTGTCGGCCAAGACCGCGACCCTGGCGCGCCGCATCGAGAGCGAAGATTCGGGCGTGGCGGTGCTGCGGTTCCGGAACGGCGCGTTAGGCACGATCGAGGTGACGATGCTCGCGTATCCGCGGAACCTCGAGGGCTCGGTGACGATCCTGGGCGAGAAGGGCAGCGTGAAGGTGGGTGGGACGGCCCTCAACCGCATCGAGACCTGGGAGTTCGCCGAGTACCACGACATCGACCGCGAGGCGGAGCTGCTGCGCGGCGCGCCCAACCCGCTGTCGGTGTACGGTTCCGGGCACAAGCCGTATTACGAAAATGTCGTTCGGGTATTACGCGGCGAAGCCGCGCCCGAGACCGACGGCCGCGAGGGACGCAAATCGCTCGAGCTCATCCTCGGCATCTACGAGTCGGCGCGGGCGGAGCGCGAGATCGCGCTGCCCTTGCGCGCCTTTCCGCCGGAGACCGAATCGGGAGGCGGGAGCCGTCGCGGGTGAGCGAGATGCGCGAAGTGCCGGCCGCGGGCGGCGGCAGCGCGCTGGTGCACGAATCCAGCTACGTGGATGACGGCGCGACGCTCGGCGCCGGGACGCGCGTCTGGCACTTCTGCCACGTCATGGCCGGCGCGGTGATCGGCGAGCAGTGCAGCCTGGGGCAGAACGTGGTGGTGATGCCGCGCGTCACGTTAGGCCGGAACGTCAAGGTCCAGAACAACGTGAGCCTGTACGAGGGCGTGCACTGCGAGGACGACGTGTTCCTCGGGCCTTCGATGGTGTTCACCAACGTGCTCAACCCGCGCAGCGCCGTGTCGCGCAAGCACGAGTACCGGGAGACACTCGTGGGGCACGGGGCGTCGATCGGTGCGAACGCGACGATCGTGTGCGGCCACGACATCGGCGAGTACGCGTTCGTGGGCGCGGGCGCCGTGGTCACCCGCTCGGTGCCGGCGTATGCGCTCGTCACCGGCGTGCCGGCGCGCGTGGTCGGGTGGATGTGCGAGTGCGGCGAGCGGCTCGACCTGTCGGAGAAGCCTCCTGCCGGCACGCAGGCGACCTGCGACGCGTGCGGAAAGAGCTACGCGGCCGATGAGGCCGGCGTACGGCGCTCCGCCGGCTCGGCGCATCGTTAGGCGAGATGTCCGGGCGGTGAGGCGCTCACCGCTGCGGTTGCATCGATGCGACGACGGTCACCGACTGCGTGATCCCGCAGGAATCACCGTGCACCACTACGCCGTCCTTTTCAAACGGCTCGTAGCCCGGATGCTCCACGGTGACGTCGTAGGTCCCGGGGCGATTCACTGCCGCGCCGAGCGACGCGATCCCGCCGACGGTGCCCTGGATGGGCCTGAGTGAATCGATGTAGTCTCCGTCGCGCACGGCGCCCTTGGACAACGTGTCGCTGATCGCAGGTCCGGACGCAGCGACGACGTGGACGACGATGGCGGGACGAAGCGACTCGGGCGAGCACCCGCCGGGCTGCGTGGCGTCACCGCTGCAGGCCGCGACGGCGCAGACAGCGGCAACCAGTGCGCACGCTCTGACAAGAAACGATTGCATCCCGCCTCAGGTTCATGGGTACCCTTCAACATGAGCCGCCGCCGGCACCGGATCAAGCGGAAGACGGCGCATCGGCCGTTAGGCTTCGATGGTGCGGCGAGCGCGGCCGTGTCGCGTAGAAATGATCCGCGTGTGGGCGTTTCGATAGCTGCTCGAAGACCGACCGACAGCATCGTGCGGCATGCCGAGTTGCTGGACGTACCGAGAGGAGTGTATCCTATGGCTATGCCCGCTTTGCTGCCGCGCTACACCGTCGATCAAGTCGAGGAGCTGCCCGAATACCCGGGCGTTCGGTACGAGCTGCTCGACGGACTCCTGCTCGTGAGTCCGGCGCCGGCGAGCGTCCACGCCGTGGTCACCTCGCGCATAATCTCGATGCTCATGGCGGGCATTCCTGAGGAAGTGGCATACGTGGCCTCGCCCGGAGAGCTCCGCCTCGAGCCCTTCACCAGCCTCGTGCCGGACGTGCTGGTGTATCCGGCAAAGTTCGGACTTGGTGCCCCATGGAAGGATATCACGGAGTGGTTGCTGGCCGTCGAAATCGTGAGTCCATCGTCGGCCGTGTATGACCGCGATTACAAGCGACGCGCGTACCTCGCACTTGGTGTGCAGGACTACTGGGTGGTCGACCCGATGCAGCGGACCATCGAAGTCTCGCGGAGTCTCGATGACGCGCCGCGCATCGAGCGCCGCGTGTTCCGCTACGACGTGCCCGGAACCAGCCAGTGGGTGCCCATCGAGGTCCCCCGCGTCTTTCGCGCCGTGCGCGGCCTCATCCGCGTATAGCGGACGCGTGGGCGCGCCAGTCCGCGCCTTGACAGCCCGCACCGAAAGCCGACAACCTTCGCGGAAGCGCGCGCTGGGGCGCCTCCTGTCCGCGGCAAGGGAGCTCGGCTCCCACCCATAGTGGTTCGGCTGGACACAGCGAACCTTCTTCCTAGCCTGTACTCAGCGGACTTCGGGCGTGCACGTGGAGGAAGGCCGCGATGGACAGGACACTCACGCCCCAGAGCGCCCTCGAGACGCTCAAAAGGGAAGCGAAGCGGTGGTTGGGCGCGCTTCGCCGGAACGACCCCGACGCCCGCGCGCGCCTCGCGCGCTCCCACCCAAAGGCTCCGCCTAACGCAACGCTGCGCGACGTGCAGCTCGCGCTCGCCCGCGAATACGGCTTCGACGGGTGGGGGGCGCTCAAGACCGAGCTCGCACGGCGCCGCGACCGCGCGCACGAGCCGCGCGACGCGATCATCCAGTCGTTGTTCGAAGCCGCGTTACGCGGCGATGCGGCGCGCGTGCGGGACATCCTCGAGATGCAACCCGATGTCGTGAACGAGCGCGCGCCGCTGCCTGGCCACACGGGCAAGCGCACCGCATTGCACTTCGCGATCAACAGCAACAGTGAAGCGGTGGTTGAGGTGCTACTGGCGCACGGCGCCGACCCGAACATCCGCGACGACGGCGACAACGCTATGCCGCTGCATTTCGCGGCCGAGAAACGGAACCTGGCTGTGGTCAAGCGGCTCATCGAACACGGCGCCGATCCCATTGGCGCCGGCGACTATCACGATCTCGCGGTGATCGGTTGGGCGACGTGCTTCGGCGATCCGTCCAACTTTGCGGTAGCCGAGTATCTGCTCGCCCACGGCGCCGCGCACACCATCTTCTCGGCCGTGGCGATGGGTGCAGCCGACGCCGTCCGCCGGATCGTCGGGATCTCGTCGGGCGAGCGCGACCGGGTGATGGATACCGCCAACCACCGCCGCCGGCCGCTCCACCTCGCCGTCGTGCACGGCCGGTCCGACTCGTTAGGCGCCCTGCTCGCGTTAGGCGCGGACACGGAAGCCGAGGATGACGCTGGCCTGACGGCGCTGGATCAGGCCGCGTTGAGCGGGGCTGCCGACCTGGCGAGGCAGCTGCTCGACGCGGGGGCGCGTCTGCGCCTTCCGGCGGCCGTGGCGCTGGACCGGCCGCAGGACGTGGAACGCCTGCTCGCCCAGGAGCCGGACGCGCTCAGGCCCGGCGCGCGCTGGGGCCGGCTCATCGTGCGCGCAGCAGAGTCATCGTCGGGGGCCGTCATCGCGACCTTGCTCAGACTCGGCGCCTCGGTGCACGCCCGCGATGACGCGCGGACCGCCGTCGACAACACCCATGGATACACGCCGCTCCACGCCGCGGCATTCGCGGGCAATCTGGGCGCGGTGCGCGAGTTGTTGCGACACGGCGCGAGTCCCTCCGCCCGTGAGGACAAATGGTGGGGCACGCCGGCGGGGTGGGCGAACTATGCGGGACACGCCGAAGCGCGCGATCTGATTCTCGACGGACCCATCGACATCTTCGATGCCATCATGCTCGATCGCGTCGAGCGCGTGGATGAGATTCTGAGTCGCGATCCGGGCGCACTCGAGCGGCCATTCGGGCGGTACGTGACGGGCGATGCGAAAGAGCACGACTGGGTGGACGCCGGCTGGACGCCGTTGGTCTACGCCGTGGCGACCGGCAACGCCGCCGCGGCGCGGGCGCTGCGCGATCGCGGCGCGTCGCTCGACGCGCGCGACCGTCAGGGCCGATCGTTAGGCGAAGTCGCCGCCGCGCGGGGCCATTCCGGGCTCGCGGCCAGCCTCGCGGACGCCGTACCGGCGGCACCGCGGCGCTCGACCGGGTCGAACCTGGTGGCCACCTTCCTCGAGAAGGCATGTCTCGATTGGCGCACCGGCGGCTCCGCGCGCACGCGGGTGATGCACGAGGCCGGACGCATGTTGTCCGCGCACCCGGAGATCGCGCGCGCGAATATTTTCACCGCGGCCGTATGCGGAGACCTGGACGCGGTGAACGCGATGATCGACGCGGACCCGGGCCTCGCGGTCGCGGTGGGCGGCCCTCGCGGATGGCCGCCGCTGCTCTACGTCTGCGATGCGCGTCTCCCCGCACCATGGCCGGCCGAGCGCGCCGTGGAGATCGCGCGCACGCTTCTGGATCGCGGCGCCGACGCCAACGCGTTCTATCTCGGCGGCAACGCCGACATCCACTATACGGCACTCACCTGCGTGCTGGGCCGCGGAGAGGAGCAGGCTGCCATGCATCCCGCCGCCCGTCCGGTGACGCGCCTGCTGCTCGAGCGCGGCGCGGATCCGTACGACGGCCAGGTGGTCTACAACGTGTTCGCCGACCACGGGTCACGGCCAACGTTAGGCGACGACATCGTGTGGCTGCTCGAGCTCATGCACACGTACGCGCTGCGGCGCGGGCACGCGGCAGATTGGGCCGACCCGGCGTGGCCGATGTTCGCGATGCGCGGTGCGCCGTCGTTGGGCGATGGGGCGCACGTCTACCACGGTGCGCGCCTCATGCTCGACGCCGCCGTGGACCGGCACCTTCTCGGCTTGGCCGAGTGGGCATTGGCGCACGGGGCAGGGCCCGACACACCGTGGGGCACGCGGAAGGGGAAAGCGTCGCGCGCGACCGTGTATGAGGAGGCTGTGGCGCGCGGGCAGGCCGACATGGCGCGGGTGCTCCTGCGGTACGGGGCGACGCCGCCCAAGGGACCGCCGAGCGATGTCGACGCGTTGGTGGATGCCGCCATGCGCATGGATCGCTCGGCGGTTGCGGCGATGTTCGCCGCGCATCCCGAGTACGTGCGCGAGCCGCGCCCCGTGTACGCGGCGATCGAACAGGATCGCGCCGATGTCGTGGAAATGCTGCTCGATCTGGGTGTGTCGCCGGACATCGAGCATCCGTCCGGCGGAGGCGCGCGCCCGCTGCACACGGCGGCGTTTCGCGGATCGGAGCGGTCCGCCCGCGTGCTGCTCGCGCACGGCGCGACCGTGGACGCGCGCGAGAGCCGCTACCACGCCGTGCCGTTAGGCGTGGCGTCGTGGGCGCAGCAGGCCGGGATGATCGCGATGCTGGGCGCGGTCAGCCGCGACGTGTGGGAGCTGACGTACACCGGATGCGTGGACCGGCTGCGCGTTGTGTTAGGCGAAGAGCCGGCGCTGGCGCGCGAAGTGAACGAGTCGGGCGAGACCCCGCTCATGTGGCTACCCGACGACGCGGACCGCGCGCTCGAGGCAGCGCGGCTGTTGCGCGAGCACGGTGCTAACGCCGCCGCGCGCGACGCGAAGGGTCGAACCGCAGCCGACATCGCGGAATCGCGCGCGCTCGATGCCGTCGCGGCGTTCTTGCGGACTCGGTGATAGCGGACGAAACCGGACACGGACGGACAGAAGCGAACTGTTGTGTTATTTCGAGGGAACATCCAGGGCAGTTTCAAAATCAGTCGCTGTGTCCGCCTTGTCCTGGTGTGTCCGCCATCAACTCGTGGAACCTCGCGAAGTGGAGGAGGCGGACACGCGAGAACGACTTCTGTTGGGAGTTTCGGTCCTACGGAGTTGTGGCGGCTCGCGGTCTCTGCTGAGGTCCGTTGGGCCCGATCTTTCCGACTGCCTTGTCGAGCAGCGCACGCGGATCGTACACGAACCCGCCCTTCATGACGAGTTGAATGTGCCGCGTGTTGGTGATGTCGGCCAACGGGTTGCCCTTGATCACGAACAGGTCCGCCAACTTTCCGGGTTCGATGCTGCCAAGGAGCGAGCCGACCCCGAGCGCGCGGGCGCCGTTGATCGTGGCGACCTGGATCGCCGCGGCAGCCGGAATACCGATCGAGACCAGCGTTTGGAGCTCGCGGTGCGAGGAGAAGCCGGCGAGGTACTCGCCGCGGC
>JAICLH010000066.1 GCA_025927495.1 Gemmatimonadaceae bacterium | reverse complement strand
GTCCCTGGGTGGAGAGTCTCGAATCGCCGAGACTCGCGCGCATGGCACTCACGTCGTGCAGACCATTGATGTTGTTCCACCCCTCAGGCGGCGTCGCCGCCGCTTCCCCCAGCGCAGCGCTTCCCTCAAGCGAGCGCCAGCGAGCGCTTCCCGTTTCCCTCGTTATCGGGCACCGCAATCACCAACGGAACCGCATCATCTACTGATCCGACGAGCCCGGCCCGCTCTCGCGCATCAGCCGCGCCGACTTCGCCATGGCATCCACGGTGGCCGCTATGGATCTCGCCTTCGTCGAGTCGCCCTGCTGCTCGAGCGCTTGGAAGACGATGGAGCCGATGATGGCGTAGTGGTACACGATTCCCACCGACGCGCGATCCACCCATCCATTCTGCGCCATGAGCGCTTTCGGCGCGGTGTACACGCTGTCCCACAGCGCGCGCGTGGTGGGCTCGTCGAAGTACCCGCCCGAAATGCGGAAGGTATCCTTCGAGGCGGTGATCGCCTTGGGCATGAGCTTGACTACCAGCCCCTGCGTTAGCAAATAGGGCTCCAGGCCTAACGCGTCGCCGTATTCGCTCGACGAGAAATAGATCGGACGCTGCGGATACGCGTCACGGATGAGGTTCAGCACCACGATCTGGTCGCGCGTGAGGTACCCCGCGGGAATGCGCGCCGTGATGCCGCCGGCCGTAAAGACTTGCGGCTCGCGCAACGACAGCACGGGCGGGATGGAGTCCGCCTGGCCGTACGTCATGGCGAGCGGCGGCCCAGAGGGGATGGGCCACGACTTGCCGCGAAAGCGCGCCGGACCCTTGGCTGCATCGTACGGACGGATCGGCCGTCGGATGATTTGCCGAACGAACCAATCCGTGCCGAGGTACGTCGCGACGGCGACGATGACATCCTGGCGGACACCTTCAACCTCCTGCGCGTACCACAGCGGGAAGGTGTCGTTGTCGCCGTTGGTCACGATCACGGCGTAGGGCTCGACCGAGTTGAGCATGTCCACGGCAAAGTCGCGCGTGAACATCTGCCCGGAGCGCGGCGCATCCCGCACATTGCCGATGAACGGGATGAACGCGATCGCCAGCACCGGACACGCGACCAGCCACGCCCGGTTAGGCAGCAGGGACGCGGTCGCCGTCTTGGCGCCGGCCGCCAGCGTCGCGAGCGACTCCCACAGGTACGTGAGACCGATGCCGACCCAGACGCTGAACGACGAGAAACTCCACAAATAGAAGTAGTCGCGCTCGCGCGGCTCGCGCGCCACCGTGTTGCCGAGCTCCGGCGCCTGCCCAAGACTGTACTTGAAGTTCATGTAGTACACGAGCACCAGCGATATCGTGATCGAGAACACGGCGAAGTACCAGAAGGACGCCGGGTCGTTCTTCCAGTGCGCCCACGCGCCGGCCAGCCCCAAGATGAGGAACAACGCCGCGAGACCGCTCTGCAGGTGCTCGTGCTCGCCGTAGGCATCACGCAGCCACTGCCACTTGAAGTACATCCAGTACATCCCGACCTGCGCCGAGATGAACGGCGCCTGCCGGTCGAGCACGGACGGCTTCTGGTACTGCTTCCGATTGATGTTGTCCTCGAGGCGCTGCAGGGTGAGCGCGCTGAACGTGCACGACCACTCGAAGTGCGTGAGGCAGCCCGTGGGCTCGCCCTCGTTGATCGTCGGGAAATACGCCGCGCGGATCGGCTCGTACGCGAACGGCGTCAAGCCTAACACGAGCGCGGCGACGGCCACGAGGATGAGCCGCCATCGGAGCAGCGTCTGCGGACGCCGCACCAGCACGGCGATGCCGACCGCGGGCAGCGGCAAAAAGCCCGCCGGGTGATTGGCGTAGCCGAGTCCCATGAGGAACGCCACCAGCACCAGCCACCGGTCCGCGCGCGGATCATCGGGCGCGTCGCACCAGCACACCATGAGCCACGAGATCACCGCGAGGCCGATGAGCGAGATCGTGTACACCTTCTCGTTCACCACCGACTGGTTCCACACCGTGAACGACGTCGCACCGATCAACACCGTCGCGGCCGCGCCCGTGAGGCGGAGCCACCGCCGCGTCAACCAGCGCCACAACACGCGCTCGGTGATGAGGAACCAGAAGCCCGCCGCCGCGGCGCTCGCCAGCGCCGCCATGATGTTGATCCGCTGCGCGTAGCTCACCGGAATCGGCAGCAGGCCGAAGAAATGGCCTAACAGAACGAACACCGGGTTGCCGGGCGGGTGCGGGAGACCCAGCACCTTGGCCGAGGCGATGTACTCGCTCGTATCCCACATCGCGGTGGACGGCGCGAGGGTCGCCAGATACAACACGAAGGTGAGCAGTGCCGCGATGGTCGCGGCCAGATACGACGGCGTGTAGTCGCTTTTCGCGGCGGATCGGATGGGCATCGAGAACGGTGAAAGTATGGAGCGGCGCGAGTCCGTCAGGTGGAATCGCGGTACGGTGACGCGTCGGACGACGGCGGCCGGACGTCCGCACGCACCGGGGCGCGCGGCGCACGCACCCAGCGCGTGCCGTCGACGAGAAACGCGAAGCGGCGATCGTGACGGCGCAGAGCCACCACAGCCGCCCACCGTTCTGCGTTAGGCAACAGGCTGCGTGACAACGGCGTCGCCGTCGTACTCCAGGCGTTGAAATCGCCCGCCAGCACGACGCGCGAGGCGCCACGCGTGCGGAGCGCGAATCGCACCAGGTCGAATGTGTCGTGCAGCGCGGGATCGATCGAGTCGCCGATGAACGTCGCGCTCGCCTCGAGCGGCTCGGGCAGCGACGACTGCCACATGGCGCGCACCGAGCCGGCCAGAATCGCCACCCCCGCCGCACTCGCCACCACGGCAAGAGCGAACGTCCGCGCGCGCGTCATCCGGCGCCGCCGCGCACGCCGCACGCGCGCTTCCGCCGCGGCGGCCCCGCGCACCACGTCCATGATCTGGTGGACATGGTCCGCCCGCGCCGCGACGGGCGCGCGCAGCGCCGACCGCATCCACCGCGGCAGCTCGTCGCGCTCGTTAGGCATGGATGGACTCGTCGAGCATCGCGCGCAGATGCGCGCACGCGCGCTTCACCCGCATCTTGAGGGCCGACACGCCGGCGCCAGTCGCTACCGCCATTTCCTCGTAGGAAAGATCGGCGCTGTACCGGAGCAGCACCGCCTCGCGCTGCAGCGGATGCAGCCGCGCGAGCGCCGTACGCAGCATGTCATCACGCTCGGCGCCCTCGGCGACATCGTCGTCCCACGACCCGAGTGCGAGAGCGCCGTCGACGATGAGCGACTCGCCGCGGCGCCGGCGCGCGAGCGTCGTGCGGCACTGGTTCACGAGAATGCGAAACAACCATCCCGTGAATCGCTCGCGCTCCTCGTATCGAACCAGATAGCGGTAGGCACGCAGAAACGTCTCTTGCACCGCGTCCTCCGCATCCTCGCGGGTGCCGAGCACGTGCGTGGCCAAGCGCAAGCAGGCCGCGTGATGCCGGGCGACGAGCACCGCAAAAGCTTCGGTGTCACCGTCCAACACGCGACGCACGATGCCAGAGTCGGATGCGGTCATGCCGGAATAACTTCGGGTCGCGCGATTTCGTCACAGGCCGAGCTGGTCTGACGCATCGCGTCTCGAGGCGAGGGAACGGCGGAACGCTAATGACGAGCGACCGCGCGGGTAAGCCCCTCGCGGCTGGTACCGATTTGATGGCGTGCGAGGCTGGTGCCGACCCGTTCACCGATCGAGATTAGGAATGCACCGCTCACCCGCGACCACTTCGCCCCGCCACCCACAGGATCGGCGTGCGTTTTCGCTGCGTCATCTTCGATTGCGACTCCACACTCTGTGCGATCGAAGGCATCCAGGTGCTGGGCGCTGCGCATCACGATGAGATCGCCCGCCTCACGACGTCGGCCATGCAGGGCCACACCGCGCTCGAGGACGTGTACGCCCGTCGGCTCGCGTTGACGCGGCCGGCGCGGCGCGACCTGGACGCGCTCGCCGAGCAATACGTGTCGACGCTGGTCCCCGACGCGCGAGACGTGGTACGCGCGCTCGATGCGGAAGGCATCGAAGTCCGCATCGTATCCGGCGGCTTGCGGCCGGCGGTGCTCGCTGTCGCGGCCGCGCTCGGCGTGCCCGAGGAGCGCGTGGCCGCGGTGGACCTGCAGTTCGAGGAGGACGGATCCTATCGCGGATTCGATGCGTCGTCGCCGTTGTCGCGATCGGGCGGCAAGGGCACGGTGATCGCGGCGTGGCAGCCGGCGGTGCCGCGGCCGTCGATGCTGGTGGGCGACGGCGCGACCGATCTCGAGGCGCGCCCCGCGGTGGATGCGTTCGTCGCTTTCGCGGGTGTCGTTAGGCGGCGGGATGTGGTTGCCCGCGCCGACCACGTCATTGACGGTCCGTCGCTTGCGCCGGTGGTGCCGCTGGCGTTGGGCGGCGCACCGCCCCGCTCGTCCGTCGCGCGCGCGGTGTTCGATCGCGGCGTCGCGCTCCTCGCCCGACCGTCGCTCGATGGGAGTCCCTCATGACGCATGCCATGCTCGACAGTGAAGAGAGAATCGTCATCACGCGTCCCCGCTTCGGGCGCTTTTTCCTGCCTGGCCCAACCGAGGTACGGGCCGAGATCCTCGAGGCGCAGCTCCGGCCGATGATCGGCCACCGCGGCAAGCCGATGGAGCAGCTGATGGCCGAGATGCAGCCGGCGCTGCGGGGTGTGTTCCGGACGGGACGTCCCGTGTACATCGCGAGCTCCTCGGCCACCGGCCTCATGGAGGCTGCCGTGCGCAACGGTGCGCGGCGCCGCGTGCTCGCGTTGGTGAACGGCGCGTTCAGCGAGCGGTTCTATCAGATCGCGGTCGCGTGCGGCCTCGAGGCCGACGCGCTCCGCGTCCCGTTAGGCGAGGCGCACGCGCCGGACCGGGTCGCCGACGCGCTCCGCGGCCGCGCGTACGACGCGGTCACGGTCGTGCACTCCGAGACGGCCACCGGTGTGCTCAACCCGATCGCCGACCTTGCGCGTGTGGTGCACGACGCCGGCGACGTGGTGCTGCTCGTGGACAGCGTGACCGGCGTCGCAGGCGCGCCGGTCGAGAGCGACGGCTGGGGCCTCGATTTCGTGCTCACCGGCTCGCAGAAGGCGCTCGCGCTCCCTCCGGGCCTGGCGTTCGGCGTGGCGCAGGACGCGATGCTCGGCCGCGCCCGCGAGGCGCGCGGCCGCGGCATCTACTTCGACCTGGTGGAGTTCGACAAGTACCTCGCCAAGAACCAGACGCCGAACACTCCGGCCCTGTCCCTGCTCTATGCGCTCCAGGTCCAACTGCAGCACATCCGCGCGGAAGGTATCGAGGCGCGGTGGGCCCGCCACGCGGCCATGGCCGAGCGCTGCTGGCAGTGGGCCGACGACATGACGCAGCGCGGGATTCCGTTAGGCGTACTCGCGCCGCCGGGCTTCCGGTCGCCCACCGTCACCTGCCTCACGCTGCCGCCCCGCCGCACCGGCCCGGCCGTCACCGCCGCCCTCGCGTCGCGCGGCTGGACCATCGGCGCCGGCTACGGCGAGCTCAAGGACGCGACCATCCGCATCGGGCACATGGGCGACCACACCGTCGCCGAGCTCGATGCCCTGCTCGCCCAACTCGCCGAGGTGCTGGCGTGAGCGCGCGGTGGCGGGTGCTGGTCGCCGACGCCATCGACCGCTCAGCGTTAGGCCCCCTCACCGACGACAGCCGCTTCGAGGTCGTCGACGCACCGGGCCTGTCGGGCGATCGCCTCGCGGGCGCGATGGAGAACGTGGACGCGGTGCTCGTCCGCAGCGCCACAAAAATCACGCGCGAGTCGCTCGTCCGCGCCGGCCGCCTGAGCGTCATCGGCCGCGCGGGCGTCGGCGTCGACACCATTGACGTCGACGCGGCCACCGAGCGCGGCATCGCGGTGCTCACTGCCCCGTCGGGCAACACCATCTCGGCCGCCGAGCTCACGTTCGCGCTGCTGCTCGCGCTCGTGCGGCGCGTGGCGGCGGCCGATCGCTCGATGAAATCGGGCGCCTGGGACCGCAAGTCGTTCACCGGCACGGAGCTCTACGGCAAGACCTTGGGCCTGGTCGGGGCCGGACGCATCGGCAGCGAAGTCGCGCGCCGCGCGCGCGCGTTCGGCATGCGCGTCGTCGCGTTCGATCCGTACCTCGCGCCGGAGCGCGCGGCGGAGCTCGAGGTCGAGCTGGCGCCGCTCGAGCACGTGGTGGAGCGCGCCGATGCCATCACCGTGCACGTGCCACTCACCGAGCAGACGCATCGCCTCCTCGACGCCACGATGCTCGCGCGCGCCAAGCGCGGCGCGGTGATCGTGAACTGCGCGCGCGGCGGCATCATCGATGAGCACGCGCTCATCGATGCGCTCCGCGACCGTCGGTTAGGCGGCGCCGCGCTCGACGTGTACGAGCAGGAGCCGCTGCCCGCCGACCACCCGCTGCGCACGCTCGACACGGTGCTGCTCACGCCGCACCTCGGCGCGTCCACGGCCGAGGCGCAGCGCAACGTGGCGCTCGAGATCGCCGACGCCGTGCGGTCCGCGCTCGCCGATGGCGACCTGTCGCGCGCCGTCAACGCGCCGGCCGTCGGCGGCGACGACATGCGCCGGGCCGAGCCGCTCCTCACGCTCGGCGCGACGTTAGGCATTATCGCGGCCGCCGTGGCCAACGCGCCGGTGCAGGATGTGGAGGTCGTGCTGGCGGGGAGCGCGCCGCGCCTCCTGCGCCCGCTCGTGCCCTGTGTGCTGGTCGGCATCCTGCGCGGCACGTTGGGCGCGGCGCGGGTCAATTTCGTGAACGCGGCCTGGTTGGCCAAGGGCCGCGGCATCACGGTCACACAGGCCACACGCGAGGCACACGCCGACGGCGGCGACCGGGTCGAGGTTCGCATCCGCGCAGGCGACACGGTCACCTTCGTCGCCGGTACGCTGCTCGGGCAGCGCCACCCGCGCCTCGTGCACATCGGGGACTACCGCTTCGACGTGGAGCCGCGCGGCGCGCTGGTGATCCTGCGCAACCGCGACGTACCGGGCGTCATCGGCCGAGTCGGTACGCTGTTAGGCGCAGCCGGCATCAACATCGGCGAGTACCATCAGTCGCGCCTCGCCGCCGGCGGCGAGGCGCTCGCCGTGCTCAACGTCGATGCGCCGCTCGCCCCCGCGGTCGTCGCCGACCTTCGCGCCCTGCCGGGCGTGACCGATGTCAAGCAGGTGGAGATCGGCGAGGGCGTCGGCGTGCGTTAGAACCTCGCGAAATCCGTGCGCTTCACCCGCGTCGTGTCACCGACGTAGACGAACTGGATGTGCGGGAAATAGTGCTGCGCGGCGCTCCGCACGTCACTGGTGGAGACGTGGCGCAGCTCCTCCATTTCGTCCGACGCCTTCCGGTAGTCGCCCTGGTACAGCTGCGCACGCGCGAGGAAATCAGCCTGCTCGTCGTCCGTGCTGTTGGACGCGAGGTAATCGAGGACGAACCCCTCGGTGAAATACGGCATGTCGAACGGCCCCGACTCGAGGTGCTCGACCCAGCGCATCTGCTCTTTGACTAACGGCAGGACCTGCGACGGCGCGCTGGTCGAGAAGTACACGCCGCCGGCCGAGATGCCGCGATCGATGAAGGGCGCGCTCACGGCATAACTCAGGGAGTGCTGCTGGCGAACCATGTCGTTGACCCGCGTCGAGAGCAGCGCGGTGGCTACGCGGAACGCCGGATAATCCTTGGCCGAGGCCGGTGGCCCCTCGAAGAGCCCGAACACATAGTTGGTCGCCACCGTTCGCGCACGCATCACGACGGGCACGGTCGCCGGCGGCGTCGCCTGCGGCACGGACCAGACGTAGTCGCCCTTGGGTAGCGTCGCGAGCGTGGTGCCCACGGCGTGCTCCACGGCCTGTCGGCTCACATTCCCGACGACGACGAGCAGCATGCGCGAGGTCACCATCTGCGTTCGCTCGTACGTTGCCAGCGCCGCCGAGTCGAGTGCGCCTAACGACTCCTCGGTGCCGTCGGGCGCGAGCCCGTACGGCCGGCCTTGGAACGAGACGCTGTCCGACAGATGAAACAGGTAGCCATCGGGGCTGATGAGGCGCTGGTGGACGCTCGACCGCATCTGCTCGCGCACCAACGCCACCGACGCGGCCGCCAGCGTAGGATGCATGAGGCGCTCCGCGAACACGCTCCACGTCGAGTCGAAGTCGCCAGTCACGCCGAGGAAGCCCACTTCGGTCCAATCATCGGATGGATCGATGTCCAACGAGCTACCGGTGCGCGCCCACGCCTTGCGCGTCGCGTCGCCCGGGTATTTCGCCGTGCCGTATTTGGAGGTGCGCACCAGCAACGCCTCGATGCCCTGGGTCGCCTCCGTGAGCTGCCGGCGCCCGCCTAACAGATAGAGGTGCACGGCCACGACGTCGTTGGCGTAGTTCGGCCGCTGAATCACCTGCAGCCCGCCGACGTTGTACGACACGGTGACGCTGTCCAACGGAACCAGCCGACCCGTCTCCGTGGCCACCTGCAGCTGCTTCTCGAGGTGGGTGCTCGCGCAGCCGCCTAACGGTCCCAGCACGGCCGCCGCCGCGCACAGCATGCCGATCCGGCCCAGCCCTCGCGCGCGCGTCATGGCGTGGTCTCCGCCATCTGGAGGTATTCCTGCAGCATGGTGCTCACCTTGTCGGCATCCTGCGGACGCACCAGCGCACCGAGTGCGAACGGACGATTCACGAGGTACCGCTTGGCGAATTGCTGCAGGTCCGCCGGCGTGCGCGTGGACAGACTGTCGCCGTAGGTCATGTAGTAGTCGAGTCCGCTCGTGGCCCACCAGTCGGCGTATTCGTACGCCAGGCCCGGCCCCCGCTCGAGATCGAACGACTGCGCCACGCGCCGCTGCTTTGCGGCGATCGACAGCGCGTCGGAATCGAAGTACGCGTCGTTGCCCATCATCATCACCTCGGTTTGCAGCACTGTCAGCGCCGCGGCGAGATGATCGACCGTCGTCGTGCCGTAGAACTCGATCGGCCCGACGTGCGCCATGGTTTCGTAACCGAGACTTACCGACTGGAACAACCCCGACTCGACCAACCGCTTCTGAAACTCCGATTCCTCGTCGGCGACGAGCTGCGACACCACGTCGGCCGCATACGTGTCGCCGCGCTCGGTCGTCACGCTCGGCCCCTGCCATTCGACGAGAATCGTGACGTCGGGGACGTCGGCCGTGACCACGGTGGCGCGCGACGTCTTGAGCGGCGGCACGACGGGCACAGGATGCGCCGCGTACGGATCCGGCGTCCGCTTCCACCCGCCGAACCGCGAGCGGGCCCACTCGAACACCTTGGGCGCCGACACGTCGCCCGTCACGATGAGCGCCGTATTGTTAGGCACGTAGTAGGTGTGAAAGATCTGATCGAGACGCTTTGGCGTGGCCGCGAACAGCGGCAGCGCCGAGCCGAGCGTGTTCTTCTGCGGCCAGCTCGCGCCCCAGAGCAGCTTGGACACTTCCATGTCGAGATGCTCGCGCGGATCGGACACGTCGCGTCGCATCTCGTCCATGACGACCATCCGCTCCTTGTTCAGGTCGTCGCTCTCGAACCGCGGGTCGCGCACGAGGCGGGCGAGGATGGAAATGGCGCGATCGACGCTCTGCGAGGGCAGCGTCAAATAGTAGTCCACCAGCTCTTCCTTCGTCTCGCCGTTGTACGACGCGTGGAGCGGCCCGACGTCGTCATCGAACAACTCATCACCGGCGCCGCGATATTCGTTGAACAACATGTGCTCGAACAAGTGCGGCACGCCCTCGTCGGTGGTGTCCTGGGACATGGCGCCCGTTCTCACCACCACATCGACGGTCGCCAGCGGGACGGCGTGATTCTCGACGACGATCACGCGCATCCCGTTCTCGAGCGAGTCGCGATGCGTGATGTTGTCGAAGGTGGCGCGTTGCGCGGCTGCCGCGGCGGGGAGCGCCCAGACGAAGACCAGCGAGACCACCGAGGGGACCAGCGACATCTTCCAGCGCCTTGCGTTAGGCAACGCTCGGCGACGCGGGCGAGGAGGCAGCCCGGATCCGACGACCATCACGATGCACGCTCCATGCGGGCGGGACGCGCCGCGGCGTCGCGGCGCGAGGCACTACAATGCAGCCGCTGCGGGGACGACGCAAGAGCCCGGGTCGTCACCGTCGGCCCAACGAGCGCCCTAACCGTCAATGTTAGGCGTTCGAAACCGAGTCAGCCGCTGTCGCGCTCCCGCGTCAGGCGGGCCAGGCGCCGAGCAGCCGGCGCAGCACCACGAGCTCCCCGAGGTGGTACGACGTATGCGTCGCCGCCACCAACACCTCGCGCACCAGGTTCTGTCCCGTCCCGTGCGAAAACGGCCTCAACAGGTCGCTCGTGGGATCGCGCACCAGGCGCTCGAACGCCTCGCGGTCGCGCGTATAACGCGCCATGCTGTCGGTCCACGCATCCGGGTTGGGCGGCACGGGATCCGTCGGCCAATATTCGCTCGGGAAGTCGGGCGACACGTGCGCCGGATTGCGGCTGAACTCCAGGATGTCCCAGAACGCGATGCGGATGTGCTCCAGGATCATCCACGGCGAGTACGGCGCTCCGTTAGGACGACGGCCGTGCAGCTCCGCCGCCAGGTTCGCGACCACGTCCTCGTAGGTCGCGTGCGCGTGTCCGCCGCGCAGCACCTCCACCAGCTGCTCGCGCAACGCGGTGTCGTCGAGCGTCCGCGCCGCCGAGCGTTTGACCTTCGATGCCGCCGCGTCCGACCGCTTGCCCGGACTCCGCGCCGTGCGACCGGTGCGCGTCGACGCGCGCTTCGTCTTTCGTGTCTTCGCCATAGGTGCTCCGCCCAAGGCGTCCGTCCAGGACGCTCAGCGCATCGGGTGCGCGAGCGCGAAAATCCAGATCACGGCCGCAACCAGCAGCACGATCCCCGCCACCGTCACCTGCGCGCGAATTTTCCGCTCACCATGACTCATGTGGACCTCCCGTCCGCGGCCGTCAGCCGCCGCTCACCGCGGGCAGAATCGTCACGCGGCAGCCATCCGATACCGGCGTCGCCAGACCGTTCACAAATCGCACGTTGTCTTCGTCGACGAACACGTTGAGATGCTGGCGCACATCGCCCTGTTCCGTCAACACCCGATCGCGTACGCCGGGATATTCCTCGCCTAACGCTTCCAGCGCATCGCCCACCGTGTCGCAGGGCGCGTCGAGCACCACCGTGGAGTTCCCGCCCGCGTACGGCTGCAGTGGACCCGGGATCGCGACGACGACCGGCATCAGTGCGACCCTCGCACCGGCCGGCGCGCGGGTTTCCGCTTGCTCCGCGCCGTCGCCATCTTCCGCTTTGCATGCGACGGAGCCGGCGCGAGCACCACCGCCTTCACGCACACCACCGACGGCAGCGACTTGGCCACCGTCTCCCACGACGCACCTTCGTCGCGCGACGCGAACACCTTGCCGCTCCGCGTCCCGAAGTACACGCCTGCGGGATCGCTCGTATCCGTGTCCATCCCGTCGCGCAGCACGCTCTCGAATGCGCCCTCCTGCGGGAGTCCGCGCGCGAGCGGCTTCCACGATTTGCCCGCGTCGCGCGTCCGATACACGCGCAGCTTCGCTTCGGGCACGCACCGGAATCCATCCGACTCGAGCGGCACGATGTACGCCGTATCGGGATCGTGCGGATGAATCGCCAGCGCGAAGCCGAAGTCAGACGGCACTCCGTTCGCGATGTCGTGCCAGGTCTCGCCCCAGTCGTCGCTGCGATACAGGCCCCAGTGGTTCTGCAAGAACAATCGCTCCGGCCGCGCCGGATGCGAGACAACTTTGTGCACGCACTGCCCGAATTCCGGATACTTGTCCGGCAAAAATTCCGCCCGCACACCGACGTTGCGCGCACGCCAGCTCTTGCCCCCGTCGTCCGAGCGATAGAAGCCACCGGTCGACATCGCGACGCCGATGCGGCTGTCGTTCAACGGCACGATGGTGTGCAGGCACAACCCGCCGCCGCCCGGCGTCCACTTCACGCGATGCTCGTGGCTCAGCAATCCGGCATTCGCCGTCCAGGTTTTGCCGGCGTCCCGAGACTCGAACAACGCCGACGGCTCGACGCCGCAGTACATGAGGTCGGGGTGGTTGGCCGGACCGGGGCGAATTTGCCAGATCTGCTTGAGGGCGAGCCCCGACGCCGCCGGAAACTTGATCGCGTGCTGTTCGCGATCGCTCCACGTTTCGCCCATATCATCGCTCGACCTGAGCGATGATCCGAAAAACGGATTGCCCGTTCCGGCCCACAGACGTTGGCGTCCGGCACGTCCGTCGAACGCCATCGCGTATACGGGCTCGCCGCGAAGATACGGACCAGACATGGTCCACTTGGTGCGCGCTCCCGAAGAGCGAAACACGAACGCGCCCTTGGTTGTGCCGACCAGCAGCAGCACGCCGCTGCTCGAGGCTTTCCTTTGCATACGATGCTCCCACGTGCATGGGCGGAGCCGACACGCCGTCCAGGCTTTGCGCTCAAATGATGCCCTACTGGTGTAAATGATGCCGAGCGTCGGGGACGCACGCCAGACGTGAGTGCGGTTGCATCAGCCATTTCGCCCGCGCATCGTTCACGGAATCTGTACGCATCCGGATGGTCCAGGCTAACGCCTGGACGCCTGGAAATGGCGGTCCGCAGCGCGTCGGACACGTCGTCCCTCAAACACTGCACCCGCCCCGATGAGCGAGCGAGCGCCGACACCTCCCCGAAGTGCCGCAGGCGCACGCCGTGCCGTTGTGACCGGTCTCGGCGCGATCACACCCCTCGGCAATACCGTACAGAGCTCGTGGGACGCCATCGTACGCGGCGTGAGCGGTGCCGCGCCCATCACGCGGTTCGATGCATCGGCGCTCGCCACGCGATTTGCGTGTGAGGTGAAAGGGTTCGACCCTGCTGCGCATCTCGACCGGAAGCTGGCCGGACGGACGGATCGCTACTCGCAGTTTGCGCTCGTCGCGGCGGACGAAGCGGTGAGAGACGCGGGACTGTCTCCCGCCGACCTGCCCGTTCCCGAACGCGACCGTGTGGGCGTATTCCTCGGCACGGGCATCGGGGGGATCGAGACGTTCGAGGCGCAGGCGCTGACGTTCGCGCGCAGCGGACCGCGCCGGCTGTCGCCGTTCTTCATTCCGATGATGATTCCGAACATGGCGGCGGGGCTCATCGCGATGCGCTACGGGTTTCGCGGGCCGGGGCATGCGGTGTCCTCGGCGTGCGCGACGGGGAATCACGCCCTGGCCGACGCGTTGGCCGCGATCCGGCTCGGCCAGACGGAGGTGGCGTTGGCGGGCGGCAGCGAGGCGGCCGTGTGTGCGTTAGGCATTGGCGGGTTCGACGCCATGCGGGCGCTGTCGACGCGCAACGACGACCCGGCGACCGCCAGCCGCCCGTTCGATGCGACGCGCGACGGGTTCGTGTTAGGCGAGGGCGCCGGCGTGCTCGTGATCGAGTCGCTCGAGCATGCGCGCGCGCGCGGAGCGCGCATCTACGCCGAGTTGTGCGCGGTGGGCGCGGCGGCCGACGCGTACCACATGACCGCGCCCGATCCCGAGGGCACCGGCGTGCGGCTGGCCATGCAGCGCGCGCTCGACGAGAGCGGCCTCGCGCGCGAGGACGTCGACACGATCAACATGCACGCGACGTCGACGCCGTTGGGCGATCACGCCGAGTCGGCGGCGGTGCGCACGTTGTTCGGGTCGCACGCCGATGCTCTGCTGGCGACGTCGACGAAGAGCATGACGGGGCACCTGTTGGGGGCGGCGGGCGCGGTGGAGGCGATCTGGAGCGTGCTGGCGATCGTAAACGGCTTGGTGCCGCCCACGATCAACGTCCACGAGCGCGACCCCGCGTGCGACATCGCGCTTGCGTTAGGCACCGCGGTCCGGCGGCCCGTCCGCGTCGCGCTCAACAACGCGTTCGGCTTCGGCGGCCACGATACGTGCGCCGCCTTCCGCGCGCTCGACGCCTGACGTAAGGCCGGCGGCTCAACGAAGACTAGGGGACCAGGGAAGCGCTCGCTGACGCTCGCTGGGGGAAGCGCTGCGCTGGGGGAAGCGGCGGCGACGCCGCCTGAGAGAGCGGAAGGACATCAGTTGTCTCTGGGTGGAGAGCGCCGGATCGCGCGGGCCCGCGCAGGGCGCCCACGTCGCGCAGACCATCGATGTTGTTCCACTCCCTCAGGCGGCGTCGCCGCCGCTTCCCCAAGCGCAGCGATTCCCCAAGCGAGCGCCAGCGAGCGCTTCCCTCTTCCCTGCAACTCAGTTGCAGCATCGACTGCTCGTCCAGCAGCTACGCGCGCGGCGCCCATGAACAACACGGCGATGACGATCTCGAAGCGCCGCACGACCTCTGCTACACCCCGGCCCTCGTACACACCGCCCGCGTCGAACGTCGGGTCGGTGAGCAAGCGGAGACCCGCGATGTCGAGGCGCACGGTGGGGCCGCCAATGTAGGTTACGCCAATGCGGTCAATGGATGATGACATGGGTCGCGTCGCTCCGCCCGATGACATAGCCGCAACGCACGCACGTCGACGGCTGTTCCGCGGCCGCACGCGCCGGGTCGCGCCATGATCGTTCGCCGGATAGACTCGACCGTGCTGCTGATCGCGCAGCCCGACCACGCGGCGCTCGCCGCGCGCATAATGCGCCGCTGGAGGGATAGCGAGCTTGCGCAGTCACCGCGTCGCGACGAGATCCTCCATGCCGTCGAGCATCACGATGATGGATGGATCGAGGTGGATCGCGCGCCAATCGTCGACGAAGCGACCGGCGAGCTGCTCGACTTCGTCACATCGCCCGTGGCTGTGCGACGCGGCATCTGGCCGCGCGGCGTCGCGCGGCTCGCATCCACTCCCTACGCCGCCGCGCTCGTCGCCCAGCACGCGGTGTACGTCTACCGGCGCTACCGCGACGACGACGCCTGGGCGCCGTTCTTCACTGAAATGGAGTCGCTGCGCGCGCATCACCTGCGCGCGGCACCGCCGGCGACGCTCGAGATGCTGCTCTCGGATTATCGCTGGCTGCGCACGGGCGACATTCTCTCGCTTGCCTTCTCTAACGGCTGGACCGACGCGCAGCACGACGAGCGCGGCGGGTCGGCGCGCCTCACGGGAGACCGCCTGGTGCTGACGCCAGATCCGTTCGGCGGCACCGAGGTCCCACTCGCGGTTCCGGCGCGCGCGGTGTCCGCGGCGCCGTTTGCATCGGCAGACGCCGCGGCAGCCGCCTATGCACGCGCACCGGTCACGATCCTCACCGGCATCGCCGCCGGCGCCTAACGCAAAGTCCGGTCCGTCACGCTTCCGTCAATCTGGATAGCGTCATCGCGACGACGTCCGCGAACACAAACCCGTCCCGCTCGATCACGACACCCGCTTCCACATTGATCGGCCGGTCGAACACGGGGGCGTCGTACACGAACGTGTGAAACTCGCCGTTCTCGCCGCATGGATCCGCCGATGGCGGGAGGTCGGCCAACAACGTCGAGTCGAAGTCGCGACCGGCAAACGTGCGCGACACGCGCGCCGGATCCACGCACGTCACGCGTGCTTTCACGCCCGCGACAATCATCTCGCGAGCCAGAGCCGCTGTCGGCAGTCCCCAGATGGGGAACATCGGTTCGAGACCCGTACCGGCGAGCTGGCGCTCCCGGTAGGCGCGAATGTCGTCGAGGAACAGGTCGCCGAACGCGACGGCGTCGATTCCGTTAGCAAGGGCCCGGTCGCACACGGCTCGCATCCGCGATTCGTATTCCTCGTTGGAGCACGGCCACGGCAGCTCGACTTCCCACAGCGGAAGGTGCGCGCGTTCCGCCTGAGCGCGCACCAGGTCGCGGCGCACCGCGTGCATCGCCACGCGATCCGCGGCGGAATTGAACGTGGTGAGCAGCGCGGTGACCTCGACTTCCGCGCGTTGACGGAGGACGTGCAAGGTCCAGGCGCTGTCTTTCCCGCTGCTCCAGGAGAGCACGACGTGCTTCACGACCCGTCGCGATCCAGCCAGCGC
>JAICLH010000130.1 GCA_025927495.1 Gemmatimonadaceae bacterium | reverse complement strand
CACGATCGGCTTGTCGGGCGCGAGCGAGCGCGCCGCGAAGTAGGCACTCTCTTCCATCGAGTCGGTCCCGTGCGTCACCACCACGCCCTGTACCTCGCCGCGGTTCAGGTGCTGGCGGATGCGATTCCGGAGCGCCCACATGCGTTCGACGGTCATGTGCGGCCCGGGGAACGCACCCCACTCTTCAATGTCGACCGGCGCGACGTCCTCGATGCCTCGCGTGGCCGCGAGGATCTCGCGCCCCGACAACGCCGGCAGGGCGCCCTTGGCCGCCGGATCGTGTCGCATCGAGATGGTGCCGCCCGTGAACAGGATGACGATCATCGATCGACGCACCTGCCTAACTGGCGGCTCAGCCGCACAGCACGCTTCCGCCGTTCACGTTGAGAATCTCGCCCGTGACGTGGCGCGCGAGGTCCGAGCACAGGAACACGATCGGTCCGGCAATGTCGCGCGCCGTCGCGACGCGGCCCAACGGAATGCCCGCCGCGATCCGCTCACGTCCGCCATCCGCGAAGGGCTCGGCGCACATCTCCGTGTCCACCCACCCCGGCGCGACGCTGTTCACGGTCACGTCGCGCGAGGCCAGCTCGACCGCCAACGACTTCACCAACGAGATCATGGCGCCTTTGGACGCCGCGTAGTCGGCGTGCATGGCTTCGCCGCGCTGCCCGGCCGTGCTCGACACGAGGACGATGCGCCCGCCGTCGGACACGCGCTGTGCCGCCAGCCGCACCGTGTAGAACATGGACAGCAGATTCTGCTCCATCGTCCGTGTCCAGCGCGCATCGTCCATGGCGCTCAACGCCGTCTCGACGACGGGCCAGATCCCCGCGTTGCCGACGAACAGATCGAGGCCGCCGAATTCGCGCGCCGCCCGGTCGAACAACGACTCGGCGCCCGCCTCCGTCGAAATGTCGGCCGACACGGAAAATGCGCGCACACCGCAGGCCGCCAGCCGCCTAACGACCTCGGCCGCCTCCGCCTCGCGGCTCCGGTACCCGATGCCCACGTCCGCGCCGGACTGGGCCAACAGCACGGCCGTGGCCGCGCCGATCCCGCGGGAGCCGCCGGTGACCAACGCGCGCCGTCCGCGCAGCGAGATCATAAGTCGTGCTCCACGAGCTCGCAGATCGCGTGCTCGATGCAGAGGTGCAGCTCCTGCGCACGGTCGGTGCGCGAGACCGGCACGACGACGGCGTGATCGGCGAGCGCGCGCAACGCGCCGCCGTCGCCGGCCGTGAACGCCAACACCATGACCCCTTTGGCCCGCGCCGCGCGCGCGGCCTCGAGTACGTTAGGCGAACGGCCGCTGGTCGAGTGGATCACCAGCAGATCGCCGCGCCGAGCGAGGGCCTCGACCTGCCGCGCGAACGCGTGCTCGAAACCCATGTCGTTGCCGGTTGCGGTGAGGATCGAGGTGTCGGTAGTGAGCGCCACGGCAGCGCACGCGCGGCGCGCCCGCTGATAGCGCACCACGTACTCCGCGGCCAGGTGCTGGGCATCTGCCGCGCTGCCGCCGTTGCCGCAGAAGAACAGCGTCCCGCCCGCGCGAACCGTGTCGCGCACCATCGTCGCCGCCCGCGCGATGTCGGCGTCCAACGCGTCAGCGGTGCGCGACGCCGCGGCAGCCAGATCGCGCAGTGCCGATGTCAAACCAGCCGGCGTATCACCGGTGTGCGCGTTCATTTGCGTCCAAACAACATGTGCCGGAGCTTGCCGAGCATGCCCGGCTCGGCATGCGGCACGGGCGCCACCGGAATCATCGGCTCACCCGCCAGCAATCGTTGGGCATTCGAATGCGTGAGGAGCCGCGCCTGTTCGGCCGCGCCGAGCTCGATCAGCCAGTCGCGCGCGGATGCCAGCGAGCGCGCGTCGCCATGGTTGTCGCTGGCAATGCAGTCCACCAAACCCTCCTCGAGCATCTGCCGCGCCAAGCGGCAGCCCGACGACGCGCCGAAGAGCATGATGGCATCGAGTTGGATCACCGCGCCCACATCGCGCCACTCGTACACTTGCTCGATCGTCGCGCCATAGTAGCGCTCAGGGTGGGCGAGCACCGGAATCACGCCGCTCATTCTGATGCGCAGCAGCTCGTGCGATCCGCCCGGCGGCACGTTCATGCGCGGGAACTCGACTAACGCAGCGTCCGAGCCGCCCAGGTGCAGGTCAGGCGCACGCAGGTCCATCCCCGGCGCGTCGAGCATGATCTCCCAGCCCTGCAACAATTCGGGCTTGGTCGGCGCGCGCGCCGAAAGGCGCGCGAGAATCGACGCATATTTCTCGACCGGCGCGTGCAGCGCATTGCTCGCCAGCAGGTGGGGCGTGCACACCACGACGCTCACGCCGTCGCGCCCGAACCTGTCCAGCACCGGGAGCGAAGTCTGAATCGATGGCGAACCGTCGTCCACACCCGGCAGCAGGTGCGTGTGGATGTCGATCACGATTGTGCCGCGTTGACGAGTGCACCCACCTCGCGCACGCCGCTCTGCTCGAACAGCGTGCCCACCACCACGAAATCGGCGCCGGCATCGCGCGCGATGCGAACGTGCTCCGTGGTGCGGATGCCGCCGCCCACGAAGAGCGGTCCGCGCGACACCGCCCGCGCCGCTTGGACGAGGGACGCGCCCACCGGACGGCGCGCGCCGCTGCCGGCGTCCAGGTACGTCGCCTGCATTCCGAGCCGCATCGCCGCGCTCACGTGAGCGTGCACGAACTCGGGCTTGTCAGCCGGAAGCGGGCGCGTCTGGCTGGTCGCTTCGACAGCGGTCACGCAGCCGCCGTCCACGAGGCAGTACGCCGTTGCGATCGGTTCCACTTCAGGATGACGATCAAAGAATGGCACCGCACGCACGTGCTCCTCGATCAGGTACTGCGCGTTGCGGCCCGACACGAGCGACAGCATGAGCACACCGTCCACGCCTGGCACGAGGTCCGAGGCCGAGGCCGGAAACAGCGCCAACGGAACATCGGGCGCCGCGGACCGCAGTGCCGCGACTGTGGCGGACGCGTCGGCTCCCTGAGCGAAGCTGGTTCCGACGAGCAGCACCGCGACGCCTTCGCCGGCCGCGCGCTCGCCGAGCTCGCGTGCGCTCTCCGGCGGCGTGCGCGCCGGGTCGACGAGCACCGCCAGGCCGCTCGATTCGGTGAGGCGGTCGAGCAGCGTCACGCCGCTCCTCCGACGGACGCTCCCGTGCGGCCGTCCGGCGCCGCCGCGGCGAGGCCGGCGAACCGGCGCACGGCAGCCGCCGCGCGTTCGCCTAACGCTTCCGGCTCGTCGGCGGCTGCCTCGAACGCGTAGGTGACGAGCGCGTCGGCGGCCAGCAGCACGATGGCCTGCGCGCGACTCCGGCATCCCGCCGCCACCGCTTCCGCCACTAAACGCTCGGCCGCCGCGAGGGACGCGTCGTGCACGGTGGACGCATCCGCGCTCAACGCCGGGCCCAGCGCGCGCCTGAGCTCCGCGGCGAGCACGGCGGGCGGCGCGGGCTGCCGCGTGTCCAGCCAGCCACCGACGGTCACGCCGCGCCGCCTAACGCACTACGCACGATCGCCGGCGCATCCGCGATCGCGGTGCGCACGCGGTCGGCGTCCGGCATCCCGGCCTGCGCCATGTGCGCCTTCCCGCCCCCGCGCCCGCCGCCCGCCGCCGCGATCGTCTTGATCAGCTGGTCGGCCCGCACGCCGCGGTCACGCAGATCGTCGGTGACCACGGCGAGCAGCGTGTTCTTGCCGTCGCCGAAGGACGATCCCAACACGCCGACGCCGCTGCCCAACTGCTCGCGCAGCGCGTCGCCTAACGCCTGCAGCTCTTTCACGTCGCCGGCCTGCACCACCGCCGACACGATACGCGCCCCGTTCGCGCGCTCGGCCGCCGCGACCAGCTGCTGCACCTGGTCGCCGCCGCCGCGCATCGCCTCGTCGAGGCGCTTCTGCAGCGTGCGCCGCTCCTCGAGCAGCGCCTCGACGCGCTTCACCAGGCTGTCCGCGGGCGCCCGAACGAGCTCGCCTAACCGCTCGAGCCGGCGCTCCTCGTCGCGCAGCAGCTCGTACGCCTTGGGACCCGTCACCGCCTCGATGCGCCGCACCCCCGCCGCCACGCCCGTCTCGGCGACGATCTTGAACAGCGCAATCTGCCCGGTGTTGCGCGCGTGCGTGCCGCCGCACAACTCCATCGACCAGCCCGGGATCGACACCACGCGCACCACGTCGCCGTACTTTTCGCCGAAGAGCGCCATCGCGCCGCCCGCCACCGCCTCACGGTACGCCTTCTCCGTGGTCGTCACGTCCACGTCCGCCCAGATGCCGCGGTTCACCCACTCCTCGATCCCCGCCAGGCGCTCCGCGCCTACCGGGCCGTGGTGCGTGAAGTCGAACCGCAGCCGGTCGGGCGCGACTAACGATCCCGCCTGGTGCACGTGGTCGCCCAGAATCGCGCGCAGCGCCGCGTGCAGCAGGTGCGTCGCCGTGTGGTTGCGCTCGGTGTCGCGACGGCGATCGGTGGGGACCCGCGCCACCGCGGGACCGAACCGGAACTCGCCGACCAACGTGCCCACCGCGGCGTTACTCCCCTGCACCTTGCGCACGTCGTCCACGTCCACACGCCAGCCCTGCCCAACGATCTCGCCCAGATCCGAGATCTGGCCGCCGGACTCGGCGTAGAACGGCGTCTCGCGCAGCATCACGGCGATCCGTCCGTCGTCCAGGCGGCGCGCCGCGGTCACCTGCGTTTCGATCTCCACCGTGTCGTAGCCCACGAAGCGCGACGACTGCGCCGGCGTCGCGCGATCCCACCGCGATGCGTCCGACAGCTCGTCCGCCGTGACCGTGATGTCGCGCGCACGACGATCCTCGCGGGACTGTTCGCGTTGGGCATCCAGCGCGCGGTCGAAGCCGCTGATGTCGACCGTGTATCCGCGCTCGCGCGCCATCAGCTCCGTGAGGTCGATCGGGAACCCGTACGTGTCGTACAAGCGGAATGCATCGTCGCCCGAGATGGTCCCGCGGAGCGCCGTCGAACCCTGCGTGCTGCGCGCCGGCGCGAGCTGATCGAAGCGCTCCATACCACCCTCGATCGTCGCCAGGAAGCGCTCCTCTTCCGCACGCGTCGTGTCCAACACGAATCCGCGACGCGCCTCGAGCTCGGGGTACACGTCGCGCATGGTGTCGATCACGCGCTCCACCACCTGGACTAACGTCGGCTCCGTCCTGCCTAACAACCACGCATGGCGCACCGCGCGCCGCAGAATGCGACGCAGCACGTAGCCGCGTCCGTCGTTGGACGGATAGACACCGTCGGCCAGCAAGAAGGCCACGGCCCGCGCGTGATCGGCGAGCACGCGGAACGACGCGGGCTGCACGGCCACACGGCGCGACGCCGTCTGCACGACGAACGGGTCGTCCGACAGGCGGCCGCGATACGGAACGCCCACCGCCTGCTCCGCCGCCTCGAGCAGCGGCGCGAACACATCGGTGTGATAGTTGGACGTCACACCCTGCATCACCGCCGCGATGCGCTCGAGGCCAGCCCCGGTGTCCACCGACGGCCGCGGCAGCGGCTTGAGCTCGCCGCTCGGCTGCCGGTCGAACTGCATGAAGACGAGGTTCCAGATCTCGAGGAACCGGCCGGCCTCGGCGCCCTCGACGAAGGCGTCGCGCGAAAATTCGTCGCGACCGATCTCAGTCCATTCGCCCGATGCGCCCGTGGGAAACGCCCAATCGGACGCGAAGTGCGCGAGGTCGACGTAGATCTCACTGCACGGACCACACGGGCCGGTGTCCGCCATTTGCCAGAAGTTGTCCGCCTCGCCGAGACCGTAGATGCGCGAATCGGCCAGGCCGGTCACTTCGCGCCACAGGGCGCGCGCCTCGTCATCCGACTCGTACACGGTCACGCGCAGTTGTCGCTTGTCGATGCCGAGTTCCTCTGTGACGAACTCCCACGCGAAGCGGATGGCGTCGCGCTTGAAGTAGTCGCCGAACGAGAAGTTGCCGAGCATCTCGAAGAACGTGTGGTGACGCGCCGTGTGTCCCACCTGCTCGAGGTCGTTGTGTTTGCCGCCCGCGCGCACACACTTCTGCGCTGTCGTGGCGCGTCGCCCGAACGACGACTGCTCCTGGCCGAGGAAAATCTTCTTGAACTGGACCATTCCCGCGTTCGTGAACAACAACGTCGGGTCGTCCTTGGGCACGAGCGACGAGCTGGGACGCACCGCGTGGCCGTTCCGCTCGAAGTAGGCAAGGAAGCGCTGGCGAATCTCGGAAGCGCGCATAACGCAACAATATACTCGTGCTGGAGCGGTACGAGTCAGTAGGGCAGATGGTCGATGACGGGCCAGTTTGTGTGACTGACGACCTCCTCGGAAGGAAGTGCTGATCAGCCCCGTCCAACGAGACGGTCGACAACCGAGCGAACGTCGTCCAGCTCGTAGCCGCGACGCGCCAGAAAAGCGTAGAGGCGTCGGCGTTGCACCTCGGACGGGAGATCGCGGAGCGATCGCATCTTGCGCGTCGCGATCCGGTCGCACGCTTGTGCCTCATCGACGCCATCATCGACGACGACTTCGTCGATGGCCGCGTCGGCGACGACGCGGGCGACGCCACGCCGCGCGAGCTCGGCCTGCATGCGCCGTCGAGACAAGCCGCCCGTGAGTTTGGTGCGCGCGAACTGCCGCGCGAAAGATGCGTCGTCCAGGAAACCCTGCTCGGTGAGCCGCGCGACAGCTGCTTTCGCGAGTGCTGGCGGCTCTCCCTTCTTGACCAACAGCCGTTCGAGCTCTTGCGACGCGCGTGCATGTGCCGCCAGCAAGCTCACCGCACGATCGTACGTGTGCAGCGCCTGCGCCTCTCTCGCGATCTCGGCGACAACTCGATCCGAAACCTCTGCGCCAACGTGGATATTGAGGCGTTCGATGGCATCGAGCGACAGATCGCCCAACGTCGCGCCGTCAATCGCGACGCTATAGCGGCCGCCCAGGCCCTCACTCGTCGCGCCACGCGCTCCCGCCGTGCGCTGTGCGCGGCGCGTGGTCGACGTAACAGCCGTTATGGTCGGCACTGACTAACCTCGAGGCACCGTCTCAGAAAAAAACTCTTCGCTCAGAAAAAGATAAAGGTATTCCTGTTTTGTCCGCTCGTGTCCGGCTTCGCCCGTTCTCACAGTCGTGAGCCGTTCGTCTTCGCTGGAGGCGGATTCGCGAGACCTCAGTCGTTCTCACGTATCCGCCTCTGGTGTCTGGCAGGCCTCTACGAGTTGATGACGGACACACCGGACAAAGCCGGAGAGAAGGAATCGGTGAGAGTACTCCGCGAGACGCCAACCTTGAAAAAAAATGCCGAGGGAGGAAATCGCGAGATTGGAGTAATTTCCGGGTACCCCTCATCTCGGCGTTCCACCCCCTCGGCACTAACACCGAGTGATGCGTGTGGGTCATTCTTCGACGAGATCGCCCTCCGCACCCGTTGTCAACCGAATGCCGAGCACACCCTTCACCTTTTCCTCGATCTCGGCGAGCATCACAGGATTGTCCTTGAGGAACAATTTGGCATTTTCGCGTCCCTGACCGATGCGCTGCGCGTTATAGCTGTACCACGCGCCCGACTTCTCGATGATGCCGGACTCCGCACCGATGTCGACCAGCAGCGACGTGTGACTGATGCCTTCCGCGTACATGATGTCGAATTCGGCTTGCTTGAACGGCGGCGCGACCTTGTTCTTCACCACCTTCACGCGAACGTGCGAGCCGATGACATCCTCTTTTTCTTTGACGGGCCCGATGCGGCGAATGTCGAGGCGGACGGACGCATAGAACTTGAGTGCCTTACCGCCCGTGGTCGTCTCGGGATTGCCGAACATCACGCCGATCTTCTCGCGCAACTGATTGATAAAGATGACCGACGTCTTGGATCGCGCGATCGCGCCGGTGAGCTTGCGCAGCGCCTGGCTCATGAGTCGAGCTTGCAGGCCAACGTGTGAGTCGCCCATTTCGCCTTCGATTTCGGCTTTGGGCACGAGCGCCGCAACCGAGTCGATCACGACGACGTCGACCGCTCCGGAACGGACGAGAATTTCGCAGATCTCGAGCGCCTGCTCGCCCGTGTCGGGCTGTGAGACCAAGAGGTTCTCGACGTCCACGCCCAACTTCGAGGCGTAGTCCGTGTCTAACGCATGTTCAGCATCGATGTACGCAGCGACGCCGCCGGCGCGCTGTGCGTTGGCCACCACGTGCAGACACAACGTGGTCTTGCCGCTCGACTCCGGGCCGTAGATCTCCGTGACACGTCCGCGCGGAATGCCGCCCACGCCGATGGCCGCATCGAGATTGATCGCCCCCGTTGGAATCGCTTCCACGCGCACCCGAGCACTGTCCGATCCCATCTTCATGATGGAGCCCTTTCCACAGCTCTTCTCGATCTGCGCGATGGCCAGATTCAACGCTTTCTTCTTCTCATCTTGCAGTGTGGAAACCGCCATTCTCGTGTGTCCCGGTGAGAGATGGTGAGCCTGCTGGTTGATCTGGCCGGCTCTCGAATCTACCCGAAATCTTCGGGGAATCGCATACCGAAGAAAATACGAAGCGCCGGCCAGCGCGTCAAGTTTTTTCTAGGCGACCGAAAACGCGTTCTGGACATGACGGATCCGGACGCGACCACCGTCCAAGAGCACTCCGATGACATCGAATCGGTAGCTGTCCGTCGGATTTCCGAAGCGGTCGACCCAGACGTGCGCCGACCGGATGAGCTCGCGTCGCTTTCGCCAGTCGACTGCTTCCACCGGATCGCCGAATTCCCTGCCCCGCCTCGCTTTCACCTCCACGAACACCACCACGCCGCCGCGGCGGGCGACGAGATCGAGATCGCGATGGCCGTTGCGAAACCGCCGGTCGAGGAGAGTCCACCCAAGATGTTCGAGCCATTGGGCGGCGTAGGCTTCACCGGCGAGTCCGACTGCCTGTGTAGACATGGGCGCGAATCTATCAGCGCTCGCGCCAAGTCCAGACTCAAAACAACGCCGATCGGACCAAAATCGTGCTCGCGTAGAGCAGAATCGTCCTCATATCGGAGCGCGTCGCTCTATGGCTTCCGGACGGCTCGGGCCTGCGGGTCTCTTCGACAACTGCTTCCAAGGATAACAAAAGGGAAACTGAGGGATCACAAAAGTGATCGGTCTGCGCGGCGGCGAGTTCGTGGCGGCAGAGAGAGCAAGCGTCTGGAGGGTTGTGACTCCCCGCCATTGCGCCATCGCGCTTGCCGCCGCGCAGGCCGATCACTCTTGTGATCCCTCAGTTTCCCTTTTGTTATCTCCTTTGAAGCAGTTCTCCAGGAACCAGCTATCGGCGGGCGGTTTGCACCCCGTTGAGCCCGAGGAGCATCTGGACCCTGGCGCCGGCCATCCCGGCCACCGGCAACTCTTCGCGCAGCACCACCCCGTCGCTCTTGCGCACCCAGAGCCGCTCTTCGCTCTTGCCTAACGCAAGGGTCAGCACCCACGCGTCGAACAACCCGTCCGGCACGTTGATCTTGTCCTCCCCGACCGTACGCAGCGCGAGCGACACCACGCCGCTGCTGTCGCGGCCGATGGCGGTCATGCGCGCCGTGGCGGACCAGTTGGCGCCTAACGGCGAAGCCGAGAGCAGTGCTTCGACGAGGTAGAGCGTCGGCAGCGCGCCGGGCTCCGCCCGCATCGCCACCGCCACGCGCCCGCTGTCGTCGTCGAAGACCGTCCGGATGCTGTCCCGCGCATAGCGCGACACCGTCTGGCCGGAGGGCGTGTGCTCCACCCGATAGAGCGGCCGGAGGTCCGCCCGCGCCACGTACAGCGATTCGGCGTACGTCACCGTCTGCATCTGCCGCGAGTCGATCACGAGCCACGCCGCCGTGCCCGCGTAGGTCGTGTCCGTTAGGCTCAGCGTGCGGAAGCCGATGCGCTGCGGCGTGCTCTCACCGCTCACGAGCGAGATGACGTGGACCCACTTGATCGGTTTGAGCCGGGCGACCGTCGCCGGCCGGACGAGCGGCGCGGCCGCCGCATCGGTCGACTGGGCGCCGGCCGGCGTCGCGAGCGCGACCGCCGTCGCCATCGCGGAGACGAGCCACGTGAACCTCATGCATGCCTCCCGTCACCCGGGCCCGACGCCGCGTCGTTAGACGCGCGGACCGCAGATGCGATCGAGATCTTCGAGTCCCATGAGCACGTCGCGCGGCTTCGATCCGTCCGGCGGACCCAGAATGCCGGCGTCGTGCAACTGATCAATGATACGCGCCGCGCGCCCGTAGCCGACCTTGAGCCGCCGCTGCAACAGCGAGGTCGACCCCAATTGATGCTGGATCACGACTTCGGCGGCGTCGCGGAACAGCTTGTCGCGGTCGCCCGGATCTTCCGCGTCGAGCGACGCCAGTCCCGACTCCAGCGCTTCCTTCTGCCGCACGATCTCGAGGATGTCCGGCTCGGAGACCTCTTCGGCGGCGAGGCCCTTGGCCGCGAGCGCCGCGCGCTTGGCCGTCTTGCGCTCTTCGTACCACCGCATGAGCCGCTCGGTGTCTTCGCCGCCGATGAACGCGCCCTGGAGGCGCGCCGGTTCCGACTTGCCGGGCGGGATGAACAGCATGTCGCCGTTGCCCAACAACGTCTCGGCGCCGACGCCGTCGATGAT
>JAICLH010000021.1 GCA_025927495.1 Gemmatimonadaceae bacterium | reverse complement strand
GCGGGTCCGGTGTATCTGCTCCCGTATCGCGCGCAGAGCGAAGTACTGCCGGCCCTCTATCACCTGAGAGAGCGGGATCATGCCGCGACCGCGTCGGTGGCGGAGCGCGCGTTCGTCGTGGGTCAGGACAGCTTCCCCGCCGGCTCGATCGTGATCGAACACGCGGGCGCCGACGCGGCGCGCGAGGTAGCGACCCGCTGGGGTCTCCCGCTCGCGAGCACGGACCGGGCGCCGCAAGTGTCGCGGCACGCGATCGAACTCCCGCGCATCGCCATTTACCACTCCTGGTACGACACGCAGGACGCGGGATGGTCGCGCTACACCTTCGATCAGCTAGGCATCCCCTACACGTCGATCGACAAGGATGACCTGCGGCGCGGCGCGCTGCGCAAGCGCTTCGACGTGATCCTCGTGCCCAACATGGGCGGTTCGCTGGACCGCATGATCAACGGCGTCGATCGCGACTTCGGGCCGCTGCCGTTCGAGAAGACGGCCGCGACGCCTAACTTAGGCGCGCCGCTCTCCAGTCCGGACATCACCGGTGGTCCGGGCTTCGCGGGACTCGAGTCGCTCCGCGCGTTCGTCGATGACGGCGGCGAGCTGATCACGCTCGAGACGGCCACGCGGCTCGCCGCCGAGTCGGGCATCGCACCGGAGCTCGCGCCGCACCAGACGCGCACGCTGTTCCATCCGGGCTCCGTGGTTCGCGTGCGGATGCGCCACGCGTCGCCGATCCTCTATGGATTTCCCGATACGACCACGGTGTTCCGGGGCAACTCGCCGTTGTACGAAGTGCTGCCGCGCGACAGCGCGATGCTCATCCTGCAGTATGGTACCAAGCTGCCCGAGCAGGCGGAAAGCGGCGAGATCATGGGCGAGCCGGGGAAGACATCGGTTGCGCACGATACGACCGCCAAATCGAAGAAGCACGAAACCGAGGAGCCGTACGTCGTGTCGGGAATGGTGCGCGGGCAGGAGGAGATCGTTGGGCAGGGCGCGATCTTCGACGTGCCGGTGAGACACGGCCACGTGGTGGCGTTCACCTTCGACCCCTTGCACCGCTATCTCAACCACCACGAGTTCCCGATGGTCTGGAACGCGATCATCAATTGGAACGTGGAGCCGCGTCATACGAGCCAGTGAGTGGACAATTCCGTCTCAGGCCGAGGACAACGACGGGGGCGGTTATGTCGGACTGTGCCGGGCGCAAGTATCGCGGCATCAACGGCGTAGCATATGCACGGGGACGCCGGGCATGACGCGTGCCTTCGGCGCGAGGTGTGGGCGCATGACATCTCGTACTGGAGGAACCGATGCGAAACGGAACCGGCGTCGCCTTGGGCATCGTCGCGCTCGTCGCGGCCGCCGCGCCGCTGAGCGCGCAGCGGGGGCTGCGCGTGATCGGCGAGTCGAGCGATGAAGTGGTGCAGTTCACGCCATACGTGGGATATCTGACATTTGGCAGTTTCTTCAGCCGGCGCACGGGCTCGTCGCTGACGACCGATGACGCCGCGGTGGTGGGAGCGCAGCTCGCGCTCAAGCTCGCGCCGAACATTTCGTTCTACGGCAACCTCGGCTACGCGAAGTCGAACGTCGACGTCGAGGTGCCGCTCGCGTCGACGGGCGCGGCGGGCAATTCGAACATCTGGCTGTATGACGGCGGCTTGCAGTTCAGCGTGCCGACGGGCCCATTCAACCGCGGAACGGTGAGGCCGTTCTTCCAGATCGGCGCCGGTGCCATGCACTACAACTTCGGCGATGGCGGCGACGGAGTGCCGTCCACGACGGCGACGAACTTCGCGTGGAACGCGGGGGTGGGCATCGACGCGAGGATCGCGCGTTCGATCGGCATCCGGTTCATGGCCAAGGATTACATTGGCCGGTTCAATATCCAGGACGTGTCGGGCGAACCGATCGACGCGCCGGTGACCCAGAACTGGGCACTGTCGGCCGGTCTCAGATTCGGATTCTGACGGCTCTCGATGGGCGCGTGGGGCGGCCAGCGAGATTGCGCGCCGCCCGCCCCACGTGCCTAACGGAAATCACATCGTGCGCGGCATGCCGGTGGGGATGCCGAAGCCGAGCACGCTCACCAGGTATCCGATGCAGAAGAATAAAATGATGCCGACGATCACGACGAGGACCGTGTAGCCGAGCGCCTTCTCGGGCGGCGATTTCATGAGTGTCGGCAAACCGGTGTACAACAGATACAGCGAGTACAGGCCGAGCAGGCCGCCGATAATGCCGAGCGCCGGAATGATCGCGAGGATGCCGAACACCCAAGCGGCCGTGTACGAGTATGCCGCGACCTTGAATGCCTGGATGCTGTTCTTGGTGCCGCCGAACGTCGGTGCGAGGGCATCGATCACGAGGGCAAGCACGTAGATCCCCACCAGGCCGGCGACGAACCGGATTGCCGCGCCGCCTAACGCGGTACCGATCGGCATCCTGATGTTGCCGAGGAACGGCACGGATAAGCCGAAGATGATCATGCCGAGCGTCGCGGCGATCACCGACACGAGGGAGAGCGGAATGACGTATCCGGAATACAACCCGCCCACGGTCGCCGGCTCGGTGTCGATGACCGACCATTCCGCCTTCGGCTGCACGATGATGTTCTTCGCCCTGTCGATCAGGCCCATGTGAGTATCCCTCGCCGAACCGTAGTGGGGAGGGCGGATCCGGCGCGCAACGCGCCGAACGTGCATCCGCCGAACTGAACTGCCGCGGGAACGCGTGATGATTCGGCATAAGCCAATTCGGCGCAAGAGCCCCTTCAACGGCGAAGTGCGGAATTTGCGGAACCGTAGCTATGCCAACGTGTTGAGGAAGACCTGCCGAGTCCGCTTCAAATGGTGTCCCCAAACGGCCACGGCCACTGTCCAGCCGGGCGGACGAATCGGCGACTTACGCAGGCGAAAAAGCGTTGTGCAGCAACGACTTGCCGAGCGGCACGACAGTCGCCATAGTGCAGTAGGGGGCGTGGTGTTTTGGGCGCCTGTGGTTTCGCCAGCCAGAGCGGGTTGGCGGACTCGAGTTTTCGGGAGGGGATATGCTCTCCGTATTGCTGGTTCCTTTGATGCTTTCGGGTGTTGCGACGGGCGGTGCTCCCGCGCCGACGCGCGCCATTGCAGCGGACCCCGATCCGGCGGTTCGCGTAACGCTCGATCGCAGCGTGTACCAGCGCGGCGACCAAGCGAACGTGCAGATCGATGTCCGCGACGACGGCTACCTCGTCGTGATGCGCGTGTCGCCGGACGGACAGGTTCAGGTACTGTTCCCGCTCGATCCGACCGATGACGACTTCGTGCACGGCGGCAAGAGCTACGAGATGGTGGGCCGCGACGGCGGCAGCGCCTTCACGATCTCGTCGAACAGCTCGGGGAGCGGGGTCGTGTACGCCGCATGGTCCGCGCAGCAGTTCCGCTTCGACGATTTCACGCGCGACGGGCGCTGGGACTACACGGTCTTGGGCGACAGCGCGATGGCGCAGGACCCGGAAACTGGCCTAACGAATCTCATTGGACGAATGGCCACGGCGCACTTCGACTACGACCTGCAGACGTACAGCACGCAGCAGGTGGTCGCGTCCGCCCAGCCTAACTACTACATGTATCCCGACTACGGATACGATCCGTTTTACGATCCGTTCTACGACCCGTATTACTACCCGTACGGGCCGTTTTATGGTGGATTCGTCACCATCGGCTTCGGCAGTCCGTTCTTCTTCCAGCCGTTCTTCACGCCGTTCCCGCGTTCGGTGTTTTTCCCGCGGCCGTTCTTCAGCCGTCCGTTCTTCGCGTGCTTTGATTGCCGCGGATTTGGATTTGGTCGACGGGGCTTCACGCCGTTCCGCTTCAAGGACGGTTTCCCGGGCGGTCACACCATCGCGGGCGTCCAGTACCGGCCGCGCATCGATTTCGCCAGCGGGGCGTTCGTGGGCGGTCGCGGCGTGCGCTTCGCCGGCATGTCGGTGGGCGGCGTCCACTCGTTGGCGCGCGGGCCGGCGTTGCGTCCGGCGGACGTCGTTGGCGGCCGCCGCGTTCCGACCTCGGTACGGGTGCCTAACGGCGAATCGCGCATGGATGGACCGACGGTGTTCGGTCCGGGTCGCCGGCCGACGTTCACCGGCACGCGTGCGATTCCTGACCGGCCGCACTTCGTGCCGACGGTTCGCGCATCGGAGCCGTTCCGTGGAAACGGGGCGCCCCACGCGCGGGTGGCCGAGCCGCCTACGCGAGTGAACGCGCCAGCCACCCGAGTAAATGCGCCAGGCACGCGCGTGAGCTCGCCAGGTACGCGCGTGAGCTCGCCGCGCGGGCGGCCGTTCGAGATGAGCCCGCAGCGGCCAAACTTCCAGCCTGGCATGCGTGCAGAACCGGCGGAACGTGTGCCGGCGCCGCGGGTGGAGTCGCCACGCATGGAGGCTCCGCGGATGCAGGCGCCTCGTCCGGAGTCGCGGTTCGAAGGCACGCGCGCGATGCCACGCATGGCCGAGCCGCGCATGGCCGAGCCGCGGATGTCGGCGCCGCGTGAATCGGCGCCACGCATGTCCGCACCGCGGATGTCCGCGCCACGGATGTCCGCACCACGCATGTCGTCCGGCGGGATGCGGGGCGGCGGTGGCGGCGGTGGTGGACACCACCACCGGTAATCCCGGGGGCCTAACGGAAGAGGGCGACGGCGGAAGCCGTCGCCCTCTTTCGTCAGGCCTCGGGGGTCAATCCGCGCCGCCCGCTTCGCGGGCGGCCAGCATGGCGCCCGGCCGGTTCGTGATCACGCCGGCTATTCCGTCCCGCCACAGCGTCCGCGCCACGTCCGGACTGTCGATCACCCACACGTGTGTCGGACACCCGACGCGCCGCGCGGCGCCGGCCAACATCCGCATCGGAATCGGAATCCCGTTGAACCGCGTCGGAATTGTGAGCGCGCGGTAGCGCCGAGGGCGCGGCGCGCGCCCAACGAGCGCACGGCTCAACAACGACATCGTCTCGGCCCGCGACGCGCTACGGATCCACGGCGGCGCGTCGAACGGCGCCAACGCGCGCTCGTCGAACGACGCGAGAATACACCGCGCCACCGCGCCCGACTCGGCCACCACGCGCTTCACCGCCGGCGCCGCGGCCGCCGTCTTCATCTCGAGAATGATCGGCGTGTCGGCGAACATGCCTAACACGTCGGCGAGGAGCGGCACGCGGACGCCGCGCCCCTCGAACGGAAACGTCGCGCCGCGATCGGTGGTGAATCGCGCACCCGCGTCGGCCTCGCGAATCACATCGTATGTCATCAAAGCAACGGCGCCGCGACGGTCGGTCGTTCGGTCGAGCGTCGGGTCGTGGATCACCACCGGCTGGTTGTCTGCCGTCACGTGCACGTCGAGCTCGAATGCCTCGGCGCCGAAGGCCGCGGCGCGCTCGAATCCAACCAACGTGTTCTCGGGCGCGAATGCGGACGCGCCGCGGTGCGCGATCACCGGACGCGCCTCGGGATCGAGGAGGACGCTCCCGGCTGGGGTCACAGTGGCAGCCTGAGCCGCGCCTCGCATCCTCGCGCGTCGCGGCGGTTCTCGAGCGTCAGCACGCCGCCGTGCGCTTCGGCGATCTGGCGGCTGAGCGCGAGTCCGATTCCCGATCCCCCAGGCTTCGTCGTGAAGAACGGCACGAACAGGTTCGCCGTGTCCGACACGCCGAGTCCGTTGTCGCGTACCCAGACATCGAGCGTGCTGCCGTTGCGCGACCACCCGACCTCCACCGCGCCGTGCGTCTCGAGCGACGCGTCGGCTGCGTTGCGGACGAGATTGATGAGCAGCTGATCCAGCTGATCACCGTCTGCCGAGATCGTCGTCGCCGGTCCCGGCGCGATGCGCACCGGGAGCCGCGTCTCCAGATGCGCGACGCGGCGGACCCATTGGTCGACATCCAAAGACCTTGGCTGCGGACTCGGCAGCCGCGCGAGCAGCGCATACGCGGCCATGAATCGACTGAGCGACTCGCTGCGTCCCGCAATCACGGCCAAGCCATCGCCCAGGTCGTCGCGCCAGTCGCCCGGCAGCGTTGGGCGACCAAGCAGGTCGCGGAGACTCGCGGCGATCGACTTGATCGGCGCGAGCGAGTTGTTGATTTCGTGGCCGAGCACGCGAATGAGTCGCTGCCACGCCTGTCGTTCCTCTTCACGCAGCACGCGGCTCAGGTCGGACAGCACCACGAGCTGGTGCGGCAATCCGCCCTGTCGAAAGCTGCCGCGACGGAGCTGCCACTTGCCGCGACCGCCGGGGAAATCGAGATCGACCGTGCGCTCGGCGTCGCCGCGGAGGCACTCGGCCAAGCCTAACGCAGCCGACGTGCGGCCGAGGAGCCGCTCGGCGGGTTGGTCGAGCAGGCGCTCGCCGCCGCCGTTCACGAGACGCAGCGCGCGGTGCTCGTCGAACGCAAAGATCGCAACGTCGATCTCGGCCATCACCGTCCGCAGGAGCGCCGTGGCCTCCAGCGCGCCGAGGCGCTGCGAGCGGAGCGTCTCGCCGAGCGTGTTGACCTCGAGCAGCGCGAGTCCGAGCGCGTCGTCCTCGCGCGCGCCACGAGCGCGAATTGAAAAGTCTCCCTCGCGAAGTGCCGCCAGCATGTTGGATATCGTCTGCAACGGCCGCACCACGCGCTCGCGCAACGCGAGCGTCACGCCGAGCCACGCGGCGACCATGAGAACGGTGAGCGTCCAGCGCAGGCGGTCGGAGTAGTCGCCGGTCCAGAGCAGCGTGAGTGCGACCACTCCGCCAGGTGTTCCGGCGAGCAAGGACAGCAGCAGGATCCGGCGCTCGAAGGCCGAAGGCTGCGCCGGGCGCGCGTGTTTCGTTAGGCTAGGGACGTGTGGCGGATGCTCAGAGGCCATGCGTGGAGAGCCGGCGGTAGAGCGCGCTCCGGCTCAATCCCAGTGCTTTGGCCGCTTGGCTCACGTTGCCATCGTAGCGGGTGAGCGCCTTCTGGATGAGAACGCGCTCGGCTTCCTCGAGGGTGAGCTCCTCGTATCGCGACGCGGCGCCCTGCGCGCCGGGGCGAAGCGCAAGGTCGGCTGCGCGCACGGTGTCGCCCTGCGCGAGCAGCACCGCGCGCTCGATGGCGTGGTCGAGCTCGCGAATGTTCCCGGGCCACGAATGATCGAGCAGCGCCTGCATCGCGGCCGGGTCGAAGGCGCCGAGCGATTTCTGGTAGCGGTCCGCATGGCGCTTGAGAAAGTGCATCGCGAGGGCGGGAACATCCTCGCGGCGTTCGCGGACCGGCGGGAGGTGAATCTCGATCGTATTGAGACGGAACAGCAGGTCCTCGCGAAAGCGGCCGGCGCCCACTTCGCCGTGCAGGTCGACGTTGGTGGCGGACACGATGCGCGCGTCCACGGCGTGCGCCCGCGACGAGCCCACGCGCTCGACCTCGCCGGTCTGCAGCACGCGCAGCAGCTTGGCCTGCAGGCCTAACGAAATGTTGGCGATTTCATCGAGGAACAAGGTGCCGCGGTCGGCCAGCTCGAAGCGCCCAACGCGGTCGGTCTTGGCGTCGGTGAACGCGCCCTTCACGTGACCGAACAGCTCGCTCTCGAACACGCCCTCCGAGAGCCCGCCCATGTTCACGGCGACGAACGTGTGACCGCCGCGCGGCGAGACCGCGTGCAGCCAGCGCGCGACCATTTCCTTGCCGGTGCCATGCTCGCCGGTGACGAGCACGTTGGCATCGGACGGCCCGATGCGCTCCATGAGCTGCAGCACCGGGCGCATGCGCGGCGACGCCGCGATGAGATTGGGCACGCCATCCTTGCGGAGCAGGGCGTTCTCGCCCTCGAGGCGCTGCGCGCGGCGGATGGCTCTGCCTAACTCGAGCTGCGAGCGCAGCGTGGCCATGAGGCGCGCGTTGTCCCACGGCTTCTCGATGTAGTCCCACGCGCCCTGGCGCATTGCTTCGACGGCGCCGTCGACGCTGCCCCAGGCGGTCATGACAATGACCGGCAGCGTGCGGTCGAGCTCGCGCAGGCGCGGAAGCAGGTCGAGACCTTCGCGTCCCGACGTGGTGTCGCGCGTGTAATTGAGATCCATGATCACGGCGTCGAAGTCGCGTTCCTCGACGGCCGCGGCCACGCTGCCCACCGAGCGGGCGGTCTCGATCTGGAATCCCGCGCCTTTGAGCATCAGCCGCAATGCTTCGAGCACGTCGGGCTGATCGTCGGCGATGAGGATGCGAAGCGGTATCTCTGGTGCGGTGAGTGGACTCACGGGTGCCTAACGCGCTGCGCCGGTTACACGATCCAGCCGTCCTTGAGATTGATGGTGCGATTCCCGTATCCCGCGTTCGTCTCGGAGTGCGTCACCTGAATGATCGTGGTGCCCTGCTGGTTGAGGCGCGTGAACAGCTCCATGATCTCGGCGCCTTGGCTCGAGTGCAGGTTGCCGGTGGGCTCGTCCGCGAGGATGAGGCGCGGGCTTGCAATCACGGCGCGTGCGACGGCGACGAGCTGCTGCTGCCCGCCGGAGAGCTGGCGCGGATAGAGATCTTTTTTGCCGACGATCTGGAAGCGGTCGAGCGTGTCGGCCACCATGGCTTCGCGCTCGCCCTTCTTGATGTTCCGATACGAGAGCGGAATGTCCAGGTTCTCGGCGACGGTGAGGTCGTCGATCAAGTGGTATTGTTGGAACACGAAGCCGATGTACTGCTTGTTCAACGCGACGCGTTCCTTGATCGTGTACGTGTGAACCGGGTGGCCGACGAACCAGAATTCGCCCGTCCACGCGCTGTCGAGCATGCCGACGACGCTGAGCAATGTCGATTTGCCGGCGCCCGAGGGACCCATGATCGATACGAATTCGCCGGGTTTGACGTCGATGCTCACGCGCCGGAGCACGAACACCTGTCCGTTCCCGACGGGATAGGACTTGTCGATGTTGCGCGTGGAGATGAGCATCTGATCGGCGGGCGGCGCGTCCGGCTGCATCTCGGATGCAGCCGGCACTTCGGGTCGCGCGCCGCCGAACAGTGATTTGAGAGAGGCCATGGAGTCCCGGGATTCCGCGAAAGGGATGCTTTAATGGTAACCTGTCATTCGGAGCGCAACGCCACCATGGGGTCCACGCGCGACGCACGGTAGGCGGGCAGCCAGGCGGCGACGAGCGCGGTGGCGACCAGCACGACGACCACGCCCACGAGACTCGTCGGGTCGGCGGCGCTCACGCGATAGAGCAAGTGCGTGATGAGGCGGGCCGACGCGAGCGCGCCCACGAGGCCGATGGCGAGCCCGCCTAACGTGAGGACGAGCGCGCGGCGGAGCACCATCGTGAGCACGTCGCGCCGCTGGGCGCCGAGCGCCATGCGGAGGCCGAGCTCGCGCGTGCGCTGGCCCACCAGGTACGACATGAGGCCGTAGAGTCCGATCGCCGCCAGCACGAGCGCGAGCAGGCCGAACACGCTGAACATCGAGGCCCCGAGGAGCCGCGGCTGCAACTGCGGGCGTAGCACCTCGGTGTACGGCTTGACTTCGATGTAGGGAAGGCCCGGCGCGAGCGACGACAATGCGCGGCGCACGTTGGCGACGGCGGCGGACGCGTCGCCCGAAGTGCGCACGAGGATGTTCATCGAGCCCATGCTCGGCGTGATCGGCGTCCAGAACGACTGACGCTGCGTCTCGACGATGTTCGAGTACTTGGCGTTTGCCGCGACGCCGACGACGCTGTAGCACACCCACTTGCTGTTCTCGTCCTGCATGTCGACGCAGTGGCCTAACGCTGTTTTCCCGGGCCACATGCGGTTGGCGAACGCCCGGTTGACGATCACGACGTGCGCGTTCGATTCCACATCGGCGGCGGTGAAGTCGCGACCCGCGACGAGCGGCGTCCCGATCGTGCCGAAGTAGTCGGTACCGGCGTTCCAACTGAGCGCGGCATCCGGTCCCGTCATCGCGCTCATCAGGTCGGCCGCATCGGACATGGAATGCGACGGCGTGGCGGCATCCGGTACGCGAAAATCGTTCACCACGTATCCGCCGGTGACGGGCACCATGCCTGCCAGCGACGCACTCCGGACACCGGGCAGCGCGTCGAGTCGCCGGCGAGCGAGCTCATCGAAGCGGGCGCTGGCGCTGTCCTTGTAGCCGACCACAGAGAGGTCGACCGACACGGCCAGGAGATGTTGCGCATCCATTCCGAGATTTACGGACTCGGTGTTGCGCAGGCTGTGCACGAACATGCCGGCGCCCGTGAGCAGCACGACGGCCAGCGCGATCTGCACGATCATGAGGAACGTGCGGAGGCGCGAGCGGTGGTCGACGCCCTCGCGCGCACCTTCCTTGAGAGCACCGGAGAGATCGGCGCGCGTTGCGGCCCACGCCGGCGCGAGGCCGAACAGGAGGCCGCATCCGATCGCCGCGGCGGACGTGAACACGAGCACGCGTCCCTGCGCGAAGAAGCTGAGCGGCGGCAGGCCGACGGCGGGTACGAGGTCCGAACCCCAGAAGGCGAGTGCCAACCCGGCGCAGGCGCCCAACAGCGCGAGCACGACGCTCTCGACGAGCAGCTGGCGGGTCAACCGCGACCGGCTGGCGCCGAGCGACAGGCGGACGGCGATCTCCTTTCGCCTAACGGTCGCGCGGGCGAGCAGGAGGTTCGCGGTGTTGGCGCATGCGATGGCCAGCACCAGCGCGGCGGCGAGCGCGAGCCAGCGCGCGATGCGCGCACTGTCGGATGTTTGGGGACCACGGGCCGCGAGGATCGGGCCCAGGGTGAGATGCAAATACGAGGGCGGCGACGCCGCGGCACCGCCGGTTTCCGCGACGTGGCGATAGATCGATTCCAGCTCGCCGCGGGCGGACGCGCGGCTGACACCGGGTGCCAGGCGGCCCACCGTCTGGAGCCAGAACGCATTGTTCGACGTGAGGTACATGGCCGGATAGCCGACCAGGGACGCGTGCGACACGGGGATCCAGACATCCGCGTTGTCCGCATCGACGCCGTGGAAGTCCGTGGGCGCGACGCCGATGATCGTGTACTCGTGTCCGTCGAGCACGATCGGCTTGCCGACTACGCCGCGATCGCCGCCGTACATGCGTTGCCAGTACGTGTGGCTGATGACCGCGGTGGGCGGGCTGCCGGGTCCGGCGTCGTCGTCGGCGGTGAACAGGCGGCCCACGGCCGGTTGGACGCGGAGCACGGAGAAGTAGTTCCCGGACACGAGATACCCGTCGACGTGCCGGGCGGCGCTGCCGAGTCCGGCGCTCAAGCCTAACGAAGAGAAGGCGGCGACCGCGGACAGGGATTTCGCGCCGTGGCGCCACGCCTCGTACGTGAGGTACGAGACGGACGGCGTGTTGTTCAGCATGGCGTACTTGGAGCGCTCGTTGATGTACGGCCGGACGATGCCGGCCGGTTCGCCGACGCCGGGGGGCGGCCGGAAGAAGAGCGCGTCGACGATGCCGAAGACCGTGCTGGTGGCGCCGATGCCTAACGCAAGGCAGAGGACGGCGGCGGCAGTGAATCCCGGCGTGCGGCGGAGGGAGCGCAGGGCGAACGTGAGATCGAACATGGCTGCTCCGGGAAACGGCGGCTGGCGCCGCCTGGGGAAGGGGGACGTCGGTCCCCGTTAGGGAAAACGGCGGCCGTTAGGCCGCCGTTTCCCCCGAAGGGCGACGCCAGCCGCCGCTTCCCCGTGCGCTCAGAATCCAGCTTCGCGAAGCTGCGATTCGTCTGCCTGTTCCTTCTGGCCCGTCTCGTCTTCCACCACGCGGCCGTCGAACAAGTGAATCGACCGGTCCGCGTGCCGCGCGTACCGCGGATCGTGTGTCACCATGATGATCGTCGCGCCCTGACGGTGCAGGTCGCGCAGCAATTCCATCACGGCCTCGCCGTTCGTCGAGTCCAAGTTTCCCGTGGGCTCGTCGGCCAGAAGGATCAACGGATCGCCGGCCACCGCGCGCGCCACAGCCACGCGCTGCTGCTGACCGCCGGAGAGCTGCGACGGATAGTGCTTCACGCGGTGCGACATCCCGACCTTTTCCAACGCCTCGAGCACGCGCTTCCGACGCTCGGCGGAATCCATGCCGCGATACGTGAGTGGCAGCTCCACGTTCTCGTACACCGTGAGGTCGCCGATCAGGTTGAACGCTTGAAAAATGAATCCGATCTGCCGATTCCTGACGCGCGCGCGCTGGCTGGCCGTTAGGCCCGCGACCGGCTGTCCGTCGAGCAGGTACTCGCCCTGCGTCGGCGTGTCGAGCAGGCCCAGGATCGAGAGCAGTGTCGTCTTGCCGCAGCCCGACGGCCCGGCGATCGCCAGGTACTCGCCCGGCGGCACCTCGAGGTGCACGCCCGCCAGGGCGTGCGTCTCCACCTCGTCCGTATAGAAAATCTTCGCGATCGCGTCGAGACGGATCAGCGCCTTGCCGTCCGACGTGGCCGATGTGAAGGAGCTGCCCGCGGAGGCGGGCACGGGTGTTGGCGAGACGGAATCCATGGGAGGCGGGGTCCGGGTTGAGGAGAGTGTGCTCGGTGAATCAGGTGGTTCCGATCAGTGCAGGCTGACGCGGTCGTGCGAATCCCACTGCGACATGTCGGAGATGATCACCTTGTCGCCGACATTGAGTCCCTGAACTACCTCGATGGTGGTCACCGAGGCCCTGCCTAACTTCACGTTCACGCGCGTGGCTTCCTTGCCGTCCGGCGTCAACTTGAACAGGCCGACCGTGCTCTCCGGCTGTCCGTACGCGGGTCGCCCCACGTACAGCACGTTCTTGAGGCGCTCCACCTCGATCGTTCCGTCAACGCTCAGATCCGGCCGCGCGCCCGGCGGCAGCGGTCCGTCGAGCGCCACGTCCACGCCGACGGTCCCCGATTGAGCCGAGGCATCAATACGCGTTACGTGTCCTTGAACGATTCCGTTTCGCAGATCCACGGCGCAGGGCTGACCGTCCTGTACATCGGCCGCCTGGTTCTCAGGAATCCGAAGCTCGGCTTTGAGCTTGCCCGGCTGCGCGACTTTGGCCAGCAGCGTCCCCGGTTGCAGCCATTGCCCCGGCTGCAGATCCATGTCCTGAATCACTCCGTCCGAGCCGGCACGAACCTGCATGGATTCCACCCGCTTCTTTTGGAACGCCGAAATAGCCTTGAGCCGGTCGATTTGCTGCTGTTGCAACTTCAACTGGTCATCAATGGTCTTTGACATCACATCGAGCCGTTCGGTTTCCACCCTGAACGCAGTTTCCGATGCAGCCGCTTTGTCCTTCGCGTTGGCGGCGTCCTGCGGGGAGATCAGTCCTTTGGCGAGCAGGGCTTCCGAGACGCCGGCCGCGCGCTTATCGGTTTGATACTGATTTTGGGCGTTGGCGACCACGCCTTCCTCGTTGAGACGCTGCGTTTCCAGTGTCGTCTTGAGGCTAGCCATGGCGGCCTCGGCAGCACTCAACTGTTGATCTGCATTCAGTTGCTCGAGCGTCACGTCCGGGTTGGACATGCTGAGGATGAGTGTGTTCGCTTGGACTTTGGCGGGCGGACGCACGTAGATCTGGTCGATGCGGCCGCCGGTAAGGGCGGAGATCCACAAGATCTGGTCGGGTACCAGAGTACCTGGGCCGCGTACCTGTCGCACCATTTCGCCACGGCGAACCGTGTCGATCATGAGAGTCGCTCGGTCCACGGGGGGCGCTGCGGGACTCAGGCGGCTCAGTGCGGCGGTGATGGCTACGACGGCGACGACGCCGGCGCCAATCAGGATGTTGCGCTTCTTCTTGCTAGGTGGTTCGCGCGGAATGTCCACAGATAATGACTCGGATGGTTCATAGGTGCCGCTAAGTTGCGGCTTTCGCTCACTCCCCATACGGGAAGGAGCGTGCCCGAGTGACAGATTGGACAATCGCTTATAAGGCAATGGTTTGTCCAGAAGGCCGTCTCGATTTTCTCACGCCGGGTGCCCGCCAATGGGAATGCACGTCCCAGAAGCGGACAGGCTTTCGATCGGTCGTTCCGACCTCTCTAGCGCGCCGGCTCGCGGGCTGTCTGGCGGTCTTGGCCTGGTGCGCCGTGCCGGCGACTCCCCTTGGCGCTCAGGAAGCGGCGCGCGGCGACTCGGCGGCCGTGCGAGTGTGCATGGGCGGCGACGTTTCGCTCGGCACCAACCTCGACACGACCTGGGTTGATCGCGCCGCGAAATGGATGCGTCATCGCCCGCAAGCGCTGCCAGCGCCGTCTCGATTGTTGGCTCCATTGGTCCCGATGCTCAATGGTGCCGGTGCGGACCTGGTAATGGTGAATCTCGAGGGCGCCATCGGTGACAGCGCGGCCGGCGCCGACACGACGGCCAAGTGCACAGGTGCCGTCTCGCGATGCTACGCGCTCCGTATGCCTGCATCGGCAGCGTCAGCGCTCCGTCATTTGCGCGACAGCGGAGAGGTGGTGGCCAACGTCGCCAACAACCACTCGCGCGACGCCGGCCAGACCGGTCTTACGCGCACGCTGGATGCCCTCGAGCAAGCGGGTGTACACGTGACGGGCGCTGACACCATCGCGACGCCAGTCGTCACGTCACGCGGCGACACGGTTGCGTTCCTCGGTTTTGGGAGCTCGGGAGAGCCTGACGCGCGAAACCTCGCCGCGGTGCGACGCCACGTGTCGCGCGCGGCGGCGCGCTATCCGCGGCTGGTGGTCACCATGCACCTGGGCGCGGAGGGCCGGAGGGCCCAGCGTACGCGCGACACCATGGAGACGTACTTCGACGAGCGGCGCGGCAATCCGGTGGCGTTCGCGCACGCGGCCGTCGATGCGGGTGCGACGCTCGTCGTTGGGCACGGCCCGCACGTGGTCCGCGCCATCGAGTGGCGGCACGGCGCGCTCATCGCCTATTCGTTAGGCAATCTCGTCACCTACGGGCCGTTCGCGCTCGATAATCCGCTCGACCGCGGCGCGCTGCTCTGTGCGACGATGGATCGCGGCGGTACCGTGAGCGCCGTGCGCCTGATCTCGACGCGACAGCGTGCGCCCGGGTTGGTGCGCGCCGATCCCCGCGCGCGCGCCGCGGTGTTGGCGGATTCGTTGTCCAAGCTGGATTTTCCGAAAACGGGCGCCCGACTCGTCGTCGAAGCGACGGTGCACGAGCCTTGATCGGGCGTCAGCGCAACGGTCCGTCGCTTGTTGTGTCGACGTCGGCTAGGGCAATTCGACGGACACCCTGCCACGGTTTGATGTCGCGTGCCGACGGGCGAATGAGCGCTGTCTCGATCACGCGGCCGGCTTTGGTGCTCGCGTGAATGAAGCGGCCGTTGCCGACGTAAATGCCGATGTGCGAGATCCGCGACCCGCGGCCGAATGTGACGAGGTCGCCCGGCAGGAGCTGCGCGGTGTCTTTCGCGATCGCCTCGCCGGCACGCGCTTGCAAGCGCGCGGTGCGTGGGAGGTCGATGTGAAGCACGGTCGCGATGTACTGCACCAAGCCGCTGCAGTCGAAGCCACGCCGCGGCGATGCGCCACCGAACACATACCGCTTGCCCAACTGTTCACGCGCCAACTCGACGATTGAATCGCCGAGTGCGAGGGCGGTGTAGCGGAAGGCCGTGAAGGATTGGGGTTCTTCGACGGGCGGCGTGGTGCGCACACCGTCTTGCGCGCGGAGCGTCGCGGGCCGCATCACGAGAGCGGCCGCGAGCGTCGCGACGACAGCAAGATGGAAGTGTGAGCGACGTGGCATCTCGTACGAAGAAGCGGTGTAAGAGATTTCGTGCGTGCTCGAACAGACGAGCGCGCGCGTGTCCGAGCAACCCGCTTGGGCGGAGCGCATCGTAAGCCGCACGGGTACGTGCGTCAACCGTGGTGCGAGCTCCGTGCCAGCGTCGCCAACGCGGTGACAACGAGAAAGACGGAGACCTTTCGCTCGGTCGATCGATCACCGAATTTGGCTCTGGACGATTTCCGCCCATTTCGACTCGACGAGGCCTATGCACATCGACCGCCCGCTCCGTTCGCTCCGTCGCGCCATTGTGGTAATTGCGGTTCTCTCCGTTGGGCTTCCATTGACGTCGTCGGCGCAGGTCACGACTCGCAAGCCGCCGACACGTGTGCCAAAGGAGCCGGCGCGGCTGCCGGTGCCGCTCGGTCCGGCGAAGTACGTGAAAGAAGCGGGCACGATGTGGACGTTCGATGCACCACCGCTCGATTACTGGAAGCAGACCTACGGATTCACGCCGGACTCGGCGTGGCTCAACCACGTGCGGCTCGCATCGGTGCGGCTGCCGGGATGTTCGGCGTCGTTCGTCTCGGCGCGCGGGCTGGTGCTGACCAACCATCACTGTGCGCGCGCGTGCGTCGCGTCGGCGTCGCCCGCGGATACCAACTACAACACGACCGGTTTCGTGGCCGCGACGTTGGCCGACGAGCGCAAGTGCTCGACGCTGTACGTCGACCAACTGCAGTCGATCTCGGACGTGACGCAGCAAATTCGCGGAGCCGTCACGGCGAAGACGGCGGATGCGCAGGTGCAGCAGCGAGATTCGGCGATCAACCGGGTACAAACCGCGTGTCAAACATCGACGCACCTGCGATGCGAGGTGGTGACGCTCTATCAGGGCGGGATGTATTCGCTCTACCGCTACCAGCGATACGCCGACGTTAGGCTCGTGATGGTGCCTGAGGAGGAAGCGGCATTTTTCGGCGGGGATCCGGACAACTTCACGTATCCGCGATACGACCTCGACATGGCGCTGCTGCGCGTGTACCAGAACGACTCGCCGATGGTCGTGACGGATTATCTCAAGTGGAGCAAGTCCGGCGCGCGCGAGGGCGATCTGGTGTTCGTGACAGGCAACCCGGGCTCGACGGGCCGGCTGCTCACGCTCGCGCAGATGGAGTACCTGCGCGATGTGCAGTATCCGTTCACGCTCGCCGCGTTCGATCGCACGATCGCGGTGCTCAACACGCTGAGCGCGCAGAGCGCCGAGAACAAGCGCACGTACGAGAACTTGATCTTCAACATCGAGAACTCGAAGAAAGCGATCACGGGATATCGCGCGGGGCTGCTCGACACGACGATCATGGCGCGAAAGGCGGCGTTCGAGCGCGATCTTCGGGCGCGAGTGGATGCCGATCCCGCGCTGCGTCCCAAGTATGGCAGCGCGTGGACCGAGATCGCGAACGCCGAGAAGCAGCTGACCGCGATGGCGGCGCAGAGCAACTACTACGGCTTCAGCTTCAACCCGCCGTTCGGCTCGCAGTTGTTGAATTGGGCCGGCGCGCTGGTCCGGCTGCCGGCGCAGAGTGCGTTACCCGACGCGAAGCGTTTGCCGCAGTACCGGGCGGATGGCCTGGCGCGCATTCGCCAGTCGGTGCTGGTGGATCAGCCCATCGACTCGACCACGGAGCGGATGGAGCTGACGTCGTTCCTGAAAGCGGTGCAACAGGGGCTACCGCCTAACGACCCGTATCGTGCTGTTGTGTTAGGCGTGCGTGCGCCGGAAGACGTGGCGGCGTCGCTCTTGTCGGGCACCAGGCTCGCGTCGCTCGCGGTGCGGCAGGCCCTGCTGGATGGCGGGAAAGCATTGGTGGACACGTCCACGGATCCCATGGTCGTGTTGGCGCGCAAGATTGCTCCGATAGCCGACCAGACGCAGGCGGCGCAGGCACGGCTCGACGACATCATCTCGGCGAGCACGGACAAGGTTGGGCAAGCGCTGTTCGCGGTCTACAACACGAAGCTCCCGCCGGACGCGACGTTCACGTTGCGCATCACGGATGGCGTGGTGAAAGGCTATGCGTACAATGGAACGATCGCGCCCTACAAGACGACCTTCTATGGGATGTTCGGGCACGCGACTGCGTTCGACGACAAGCCCCCGTTCCATTTGCCCGACCGCTGGATGCAGCAGCGCGCGAAGATGGACCTCACCACGCCGCTCGATTTCGTGTCGACCAACGACATCATTGGCGGGAACTCGGGCAGCCCGGTGATCAACCGCGACGGCGAGCTGGTGGGCCTCATCTTCGACGGCAACATCGAGTCACTGCCTAACCGCTTCATTTTCACCGACGACGTGGCGCGGTCGGTGAGCGTGTCGTCCCGCGCGATCATCGAGGCGCTGCGGAACGTGTACGAGTCGACGCGTTTGGCGGAGGAGCTGGACGGGAAGTAGCCCACCCCGCTCGACCGAGGGGCCCGGCGCGGAGTTGCCGCAGCCGGGCCCCTTCCGTCTTTGGCCTGCGCCGTTTTTCTTCCTCGTCTCCCAAACCACGACCCCGGATGGCGCAGCCGATCGCTCCCGTCGTTACAGAGGGCCGCGCGCCCGCGGCGCCCGTTGTCACGACGCCCGCGCCGCGGTGGGTGGAGTTCATCCTGCTCTGTGCGGTGGGGGCCGTGACGTTCGGCGTCATGCGCGCGGCTGCCGAATGGCGCGCCCCGTTGTCGCCGGGGTTTCGCATCTCGCTCTCGCCACTCAGGCTGCCGTACTACGCGGCGCTCTCCACCCTGCGGATGGTGCTCGCGTACATCGTGTCGCTCGTGTTTTCGGTGGCGTATGCGCGCTTCGCGGCGTCGAGCAAGGCAGCGGAGCGCGTGATGCTGCCGCTGCTCGACATCTTGCAGAGCATTCCGATTCTGTCGTTCATGCCGGGCGTGGTGCTGGGGCTCGTGGCGCTGTTTCCTGGCCGCACCCTCGGCCTCGAGCTCGCGGCGGTGATTCTCATCTTCACCAGCCAGGCGTGGAATCTCGCGTTCAGCTTTCATCAGTCGCTCATCACGATTCCGAGCGAGCTCACCGAGGCGGCGCGGATCTACCGCCTGGGCTTCTGGCGGAAATTCACGCGTCTTGAGCTCCCGTTCGGCGTGATCTCGCTCATCGCGAACAGCATGATGAGTTGGGCGGGCGGATGGTTCTTTCTGATGGCCAGCGAGCAGTTCGCGGTCGGCGACGGACGTCTGCGATTGCCGGGGTTGGGGTCGTACCTCGCGGCCGCGGCCGACGCGGGAAACACTCGCGCGTTGGTGTATGGACTGTTCACGCTGGTCGTCGTGATCGTGCTGCTGGATCAGATTCTGTGGCGTCCGCTGTTGGCGTGGTCCGACCGGTTCAAGTTCGAGAGCGCGAGCAGTGATGCGCCCACGTCTCGGCTGCTGGATGCGCTCCGCGGTTCTCGCTTGGTCGATGCGTTGCGTTCGCGGGTGCTGCGGCCGGCGGCCCGGCGCATCGACCATGCGTTGGGCTCGTCACGAAACGGCGACACGCCCGATACCGCGGACGGTGACGCCCCACCCGCACGACGGCGCCGGCGGCGTACGGCCGGCATTTTGGTGCTCGTGCTCGCCGGCGCGGCCGTAGTGTGGGGCCTCGTCCTCGCGGTACACACGCTCGGCGGCCTAACGGAAAGCGATTGGGGGCGGGTCGGCGTGAGCGCGGCGGCGACGCTGGCGCGCACGACGATCGCGCTCGTGATCGCGGCAGCGTGGACCATCCCGGCCGGCGTCGCCATTGGCACGAATCCGCGTTGGGCGAGGCGTTTACAACCGATCGTGCAGATCACGGCATCGATTCCCGCCACCGCCGTCTTCCCGGTGCTGCTGCTGGCGCTGCTCGCGATTCCGGGCGGGCTCAACGTCGCGGCGGTCGCGCTCATGCTGCTCGGCACGCAATGGTATGTGCTGTTCAACGTGATCGCGGGCGCGATGGCGATCCCATCCGATCTGAAGGAGGCCGCCACCATGTATCACGTCGTGGGGTGGCGGCGCTGGAAGACGCTCATCCTTCCTGCCATCTTCCCGTATCTCGTGACGGGCATGATCACCGCCACGGGCGGCGCCTGGAACGCGAGCATCGTTGCCGAGTACGTGACGTTCGCGGGACACACTGCGAGCACGACGGGTTTGGGGGCGCTGATCGCCGGCGCGGCGGAGCGCGGCGACTTCCCGGTCCTGCTCGCCGGCACGCTGGTCATGGCGGGCATCGTGATCGTGTTGAACCGTCTGCTCTGGCGCCGACTCTACGGCTACGCGGAAACGCGTTTCCGTCTCGGCTGATTCGCCTGGACGAGGACCATCGATGGCAACCACGACGCGCGCAGTCGCTCCGAAGCCGCCGGGCACCGTGCTGCTCGCAGCCGAAGGCGTGCGCAAGTTCTTCAGCAACGACACGGCGCCGGTGCTCGAACGCATCGACCTCGAGCTGCGCGAGAACGAGTTCGTGGCGTTGCTCGGGCCATCGGGATCGGGCAAGTCGACGCTGCTGCGCATCCTGGCGGGTCTGTTGCAGCCATCGTATGGCCGCGTGCTCGCGCGCGGCACGCCGCTGCACGGGCCTAACCGGCAGGTCGCGATCGTCTTCCAGCAGTTCGCGCTGTTCCCGTGGCTCACGGTCTTCCAGAACGTGGAGCTCGGCCTGTTGGCCACGGAGGTACCGGAAGCGGAGCGCCGCGAGCGAACGCTGCGCGCCATCGACCTCATCGGTCTCGACGGGTTCGAGGAAGCGTTTCCCAAAGAGCTGTCCGGCGGGATGAAGCAGCGCGTCGGGTTTGCGCGGGCGCTCGTCGTGCAACCCGAAATTCTGTTCATGGACGAGCCGTTCTCGGCGCTCGACGTACTGACGGCTGAGACGCTGCGCGGCGAGCTGCGCGATCTGTGGTCGGACAGCGCGATGCCGACGAAATCGGTGTTGATGGTGACGCACAACATCGATGAAGCCGTGTCGATGGCCGATCGCATCCTCGTATTTGGCGCGAATCCCGGCCGCGTGCGCGTGGAGCTCAAGGGGCTGCGTGCCGCGGAGCGTCGCGAAAAAAGTCAGGCCCGCACGCGTCTCGTGGACGCGATCTACCAGGTGATCACCAATCCCGACGAAGACGCGGAGCAGCTGGTGGAGCAGTACATCGCGCGCGCGCCGTCGCGACAGCGGCGGAAGGCGGAGCCGGCGCGGCCGCGGCGCTATCAGGCGCTGCCGGACGTGAGCATCGACGACCTGACGGGCTTCGTGCAGTATCTGTCGGGTATCGGGAATTCCGGCACGTTGAGCGATCTGGCGCGCGACCTTCAGATGCGCGGTGAAACCCTCATCCGCATCGCCGAGGCAACCGATCTGCTCGGATTCGCGGACATCCAGGAGCGCAGCGTCTTTCTCACTCCGTTAGGCCAGCGGTTCGCGCCCCTGGAGCTCGACGCGCAGAAAACACTGTTCCGGCACGCGGTGCTCGACCATCTGTCGCTCATGCGCGAGATCGTGCACCGGCTCGAGGTCAGTCCGACGCGCGTCCTGCTCGCCGAAGAGGTGTTGGCCGAGCTCGAGACGTCGTTCACGCGCGCGGAGGCGCGGCGCCAGTTCGAGACCCTGATCGATTGGGGCCGGTACGCGGAGTTGTTCAGCTACGACGACGTGGAAGGCGAGCTGCGGTTGGACGCCGAGCACTACAATGCCTGACGGTGGCGGCACGCCGACGATGCACGGCTTCAAGGGCGAGCGCGTGCTCATGCGCATCCACATCGGCGAGCGCGACAAGCACAACGGGAAGCCACTCTATCGCGAGATCGTCGAACTGCTCCGTCGTCGGCACTGCGCGGGCGCCACGGTGCTGCGCGCAATCATGGGATTCGGCGCCAGCTCGCGCGTGCGGAGCGATCGCATCGAAGTCTTGTCGCTCGACCTGCCGATCGTGATCGAAGTGGTGGACACGGAAGAGCAGATTCAGGGGCTGCTGCCCGACTTGGACGGTATGATCGGCGGCGGGCTCATCACGTTGGAGCGGGCGAAAGTGATCATGTACCGTCCGCACCTGGCGGAAGAGGAGCGGCCGGCGAGCTGGCCGATCGACATCACGGGCAGCTGGCGGTCGGTGGACGACGACACGGACGCGACCGATGCCTAACGAAGCGACGGGCTGGCCGGCGTCGCGCCGGCTGTTGCTGTTGAGCAACTCGCGCGACGCCGACGGCCGCGTGCTGGTGTACGCGCGCGCGGCGCTCGAGGAGGCGCTGGCGGGCGTCGGACGCGCGGTGTTCATCCCGTTCGCCGCGGTGTCGTTCTCGATGGACGTATACGCCGAGCGGGTGCACGAGATTTTCATGCCGTTAGGCGTGGAGGTGCACGCGGTGCACCACGCGGCCGATCCGGCACAGGCGGTACGCGAGGCGGGCGCGATCATCGTCGGCGGCGGCAACACCTTTCAGCTGCTCCGCCAACTCGCGGTGTCCGGGCTGCTCGGCGTGATTCGAGAGCGCGTACACGCCGGCGTGCCGTATATCGCCTGGAGCGCCGGATCGGTGGTGGCGTGTCCAACGATCGCGACGACCAACGACATGCCGATCGCGGAGCCGCCCCGGTTCGGCGCGCTCGGTCTCGTGCCGTTCCAGATCAACGCGCACTACACCGACTTTCATCCGCCCGGACATCAAGGTGAAACGCGCGCCGAGCGGATCGCGGAATTCCTGGTGTTGCATCCGCGGGTACCGGTGGTGGGCTTGCGTGAAGGGAGCGCGCTGCGCGTGTCGGGCGATGTCGTGGAGCTGACAGGACGTCCGGAGGGCCGCGCGGGGGCGCGCGTGTTCATCGCCGGACGGGAGCCAGTCGATTTCCCGCCGGGCGCCGACCTGTCGTTCCTGCTGGCGTCGCCCGACACCACGGTGGAGGCGGTCGCGGCGTGGCGATGATCCTTGCCGTTGCGTTAGGCAGTGCGATCGGCGGGGTGGCGCGGCTCCTGGTAGGCGCCGCGCTGCAACAACGCTTCGGTCCCGGGTTTCCGGCCGGCACGCTGGTCATCAACATCACCGGCTCCCTCCTTCTCGGATTCCTGATGCGATTCGCTTTGGCGACGCCCGCGATCTCGCCCGAGATGCGCGGCTTTCTCACGGCGGGCTTGTGCGGCGGCTACACGACCTTCTCGACGTTCACGTTTGAGACGATGGCGCTGATCAACGACGGCGAGGTGGCGCGGGCGAGCGCCTACGTTGCCGCGAGCGTGGCGCTGTCGCTGCTCGGCGTCTACCTTGGCGCGTGGGCGGCGGGCGGTCTCATCATGCTCCGCCAGCGGTGACCGACCGGTCCTTCACGAGGAGACGGATGGTGTCTCGCGGGATTCGAGTATGGGTGTACGTCGCGGCCGGCGTGCTCGCGGCCGTGCACGACGGACGCGCCCAGAGCGACAGCAGCGTCGCCCAGTTAGGCCTGGACCGGGTGGGGTCGTACGTGAGCTACACCACGGTGGAGCACGGCCGGCACGGTTGGGAGCTCGGCGGCGATGTCGACGTGGGCTCGGTGTTCACGCCGAAGCTGCACTTGCTGGCCGAGGTCAACTATCTCCACGCGGACATCCATCGCTTCGACGCCGACGAGGTGCCCATTCCCGGCTCGTTCCACGATTTCAGTGTCGGGATGTCGGCACGGTATTCCGTAGCCCACGTGAAACGGTTCGAGCCATATGTCGGCGCGGGCCTCGGTGTGCACTTTCTCGGCACCGACATTGCACGTTCGCAGCCCATACATGATGACTACACGGGCGCGAAGCTGGGTGCCGAGTACTTTCTCGGTATCTCGTACGACCTCACAAAGCGTTGGGCGTTGTACGGCGAGGTGCGTCGGATGGAAGTGCCGCCGGCCTCACGCGTCACGTATCGTCTGGGCTTCTTCGTGCGGCTCTAGCCCCGCACCATAGGGGGCGATCCAATGGACCGCTCGGCGGTCATGCGGACGGATGTCGTGGTCGATCTCGGGGACGCCCGGCTGGACGCGCTGTTGAGCGTGCCGGTCGCGGCGCGGGGCGTGGTGCTGTTCGCGCACGGCAGCGGCAGCGGTCGCACCAGTCCGCGCAACGCACTCGTGGCGCACGCGCTCGAGGACGTGGGTCTCGCCACGCTGCTCATCGATCTCCTGACAAGGGATGAGCAGCAGGAAGACGCTCGCACGGGCCTCCTGCGCTTCGACATCGACCTGCTCGGCGCCCGTGTGTTAGGCGCATCGAAATGGCTGCGTGAGCGCCCGGTGTCGTCTGCGCTCGCGCTGGGATACTTTGGCGCCAGCACCGGCGCCGCGGCCGCGTTTCACGCGGCGGCGGAGCTCCACGACGTGTTCGCCGTGGTGTCCCGCGGCGGACGCCCGGATCTGGCGCGCGATTGCCTGAAGAGCGTGCGCGCGCCGTCGCTGCTCATCGTGGGCGGCGAGGACGTGCCGATCATCCCGCTCAATCAAGAGGCGTGCGATGTGTTGGGATCCATCGCACAGATCGTGGTGATTCCGGGCGCTACGCACCTGTTCGAGGAGACGGGCGCGCTCGAGGAAGTGGCGCGCTTGTCGCGCGACTGGTTCGTCGACCACCTGCCGCCGCCCGCGCGCGGCGCGTGAGATGTTGTTCGCGGACCGCGCCGACGCCGGCCGGCAGCTGGCCGAGACGCTCCTGGCGCGGCTGCCCGCGCTCGTGGACCGGCACCCGATGGTGCTTGGCATCCCGCGCGGCGGGGTGATCATCGGCCGGGAGGTCGCCCGCGCGTTAGGCGCACCGTTGGATGTGATCGTGGCGCGTAAGTTAGGCGCGCCGGGGCACGAAGAGCTGGGCATCGGCGCCGTGGCGCCGGACGGCACGCGCGTGCTCGATCACGAGATCGTGGCGGCGCTGGCCGTGAGCGAGGCGTACATCGAGAAGATCACCAAGCGGGAACGCGCGGAGCTCGACCGCCGGATGCATCGATTCCGTGACGCGCGGCCGTTCCCTGACCTCGCCGGCCGAGCGGTGGTGCTGGCGGACGACGGGCTGGCCACCGGCGTGACGGCGCGCGCCGCGCTCGCGTCGGTGCGGCGCGCGCAGCCGGCGATGCTCGTGTTCGCCGCGCCGGTGTGCTCGGAGGACGGGTGTCGGACGCTGGCCGCCGAAGGGTACACGGTGGTGTGCGTGTATACGCCGTCGGACTTTCGTGGTGTGGGCGAGTGGTACGCGGACTTCGAGCAGGTGACGGACGAGACGGTGATCGCGGTGTTGCGGCAGGCGGCGGAGGGGCCGGCGACGTGAGTTGCGGGTGAGTGTCTCGACGGGGAATGGGGAAGCGCTCGCTGGCGCTCGCTTGGGGAAGCGCTCCGCTGGGGGAAGCGGCGGCGACGCCGCCTGAGGGAGTGGAAGGACATCAGTTGTCTCGGGCTGAAGAACGCCGCATCGCGGGCCCGCGCATGGCACTCACGTCGTGCAGACCATTGATGTTGT
>JAICLH010000014.1 GCA_025927495.1 Gemmatimonadaceae bacterium | reverse complement strand
GGCAATGCTGGCACTGGCCGTCACGGTATTGCTCGGACCGGCGCCGAGTGTCCAGTTAGGCACCGTGGCCACACCGGTGGCGGTGGCCGTCGGTGACACGGTCGACGTGAAAGCCGTGGAGCTCGTCGTGGGACCCAGGCTGCCCCCGCCGGCCGTCACCGTGAACGTCACCGAGGCGCCGCCCAGCGGCGTGTGGCCGTTAGTCGTCTGAACGAGCACGGCCGGCGGCGACGCGACGTTCGATCCGGCAGCCGCGTGCTGCGGCTGCGCGGGGAAATTCGCCGGCAGCTGGACGACGACTGCCGTGTCGACGCCACCAAACGGGCTGAACGACTTGGTCTTGCCGCCGATGCCGCTCCCCGCAGCGTGCAACGACGTCGTCGAGAACACACCTGCAGCGAGCGACAGCAGCCGATTCGCGGCCTGTCCGTACTGCGCATCTCTCACGAAGTCGAACACACTGCGCTGCGGATCCAGCGCGCTCCCGCCGCAGTCGAGGAAGTTGACTGGAGCCGTTGGAAGAATCTCGATGCCCGTTCCGACGTTGTGCGCGATGTCCACACTCGGCGGCGGCGGCTCACCGGCCGGCGTCGCGATGCAGGCGGCGGCAACAACGGCGGTCGAGAACGTCTGCTGCGGTATCACCCTGAACTCGAAGAATGGGCCGTACTGATCGAGCTTGGTGTTGAGCGGGCCGCTCGGAAACGTGAACGGTCCGTTGAGCAGCGTGATCGAGATGGTCACCGGCTGCGACAACGTGTTGCCCGGAATGAGCACGCCGCCCTGCTTGCTGCCGGTGACGACGGTCTGGTCGCTCGCCGACGGAAACACCACTTGCACGACGTTATTCGGATCGAGCGGCGTAGTGTTGAGAGTGAGCGACGAACCATCGAGACCCACGAGGCAGTACAGCGCTCGTCCAAAGGCGAGCGTGGCTGTCTGCGTGCTGCTCGACTGTCCGCCCGCGAGCTTGCCCGCGTAGAACGACGTGAGGGTGAAGCTCCACTCTTTGAACATGTCGGTCACCGCTTGCGCGGTAAGTCCCGAAGCGAGGTCGTTCTGTACGAGCTGCACTCCCGATGTCGCGGTGCCGCGGAGGCCGGGCGTGAAAAGGCTCGTGATCTGCTGCTGCGTGATGGTTGGACACTGCGCGCCCCCCACCGACGCGCTCACTGCGGCGCCCGGCTCACTGGGCAGGGACGAGGCATCGTGGGCGCACGCGCCGAGCCAGAAGAGCGCTGGACCGATCAACAGGAGCTGGGTGCAACGTCGCATAGGAGTGTGTATCCGGTAGAGGGAGGCGGAATCGGCGGCGTTGCCTAACCGCACTACTTTTTGGGCTTGACGACGAGCGCTTGAAAGCGGGGGTCATCGTGGATGCTCCGCCACTCCCAGCTGTGTTCGTCATCGAAACCGACGGCGCGCGCCGGATTCGCGCTGAGATACAGCGCGAGTGCTTTGATGGCCTTGTCCGTATCGCCCAACAGGACCCAGGTCATGGCGATGGTCTGCGTGACATCCTTGGTCGGGTCGATGTCGGCGCGGTCGTCGATGCGGGTCAGCACGTGCGCCGCGCTGTCCTTGAGGCCGGCCCGCGCGATCGCGCCCGCGACGAGCGCGGTCCCATTCAGCCGCGCGAACGGTCGGTCGGGGCCCGCCGACAGCTTCACCAGCGAATCCGCCATGCGCCAGGCCTGGGCTACGTTAGGCGTCACCGCGGGCGTTCCCATCAACAGCAGCTTGCATTCCACGAAGCGGGGGTTGGCCGGGAAGCGCACCGCCCCGACATCGCACCAGTGCACCCCGTCCGGGAATTGCTCGAGATCGTACGAGGTGGTGAAGAGACGCCAAACGATGAGATCCGCCTCGCTCAAGTACGCGTCTTCGTCGTAGGCGCGCCGCGCGGCGAGCTTCGCGCTCACGACATCGTTGTACTGGTAGTAGAGGTGGCTGAGCACGGACCACGCTTCCGGCTGGTTAGGCGAAATCTGCGTGGACGTCTCGAGGTCTGCCCGCGCCGAATCGAGCAACGCCTTCGCCGTGAGCGGGTCGGGCTCCGTGGCCATCAGCCAGCGCCAGTAGCGCAGCGTTCCTCGCAGCTCCATGGCATCGGCGTTGCGCGGCGCGATCTGCAACGCCGTCTGCGCGTGCACCAGTCCTTTGTCGTCCCATTCGTTGACGAGCCGCTGGTCGCCGGAATAGAAGCGCGACGTGTGGTAATCGATCGTACCGCGCAGGATCGGGATGGCGACCCAGTTGGGATCGACTTGCTCGGCGGCGGCGAGCGTCGAATCCGCCTGCGCGAACTTGCGCAGCATGGTGCCCGTGTCGTTCGCCGCTCTCGCGCTGTCTCCCGCGCGGGCCATGAGCTTGGCTCGCTGCAGCATCGTCCACGCCGTGGTGTTCGTCGTGCCCGCCCGCTCGTCGCGCAGCGTGATTTCCTGGCCGAGGCGCTCGCGCAGGAACGTGGCTACGCGACTCGCAAGTGTGTCCTTGAGCGCGAGCGGTGATGCAGCCGGCACGCTGAAAGTCGCCCGCCGAAAGTCACTGCCGCTGGCGTCTTCGAGCTTCACCGTCACGCTGATCTGATCGCCACGCTGCTCCACGCTCCCGTCCACGAGCGTGCCCACGTTGAGGGCGCGCGCGATGCTGTCTCGCGGCGCGTTCGTGTTCTCGTACAGCGCCGACGCATTCTTCGACGAGACCTGCAGCTGTGGAATGGCGGACAGCCGGTCGATCAACGCTTCCGTTAGGCCGGTGGCCAGGTAGCCGAGTTTGTTTCCCTCGCTCGCATCCGCCAGATAGAGTACCGCGACGCGACTCGGGTCCGGGCCGGCCAGCGCACCACCCGATGCCGATACGCCGTTGCGACCATGCCATGCGATGTACCCGCCGCCGGCGACCGCGGCAACCACCGCTCCAAGCGCCACCTTCTGCCAGAGCGGGATCCGGCGCCGTACGATTCGCCCGGCGGGCAACGCAACCGGGAAGGTTTGCGTCTCGGGATGCTGCAACGCGTCCGCAAACGCTCCCGCGGTCGCGTAGCGATCGGCCGGCACTTTCGCGAGCGCCTTCACCAGAATCGCTTCGATCTGGGGCGGCACCGTGTTCCGGATGATCGTGAGCGACGGAACGTTCTCGAGCGTGTGGCGAGCGATGATCGCTTGCGCGGTAGGTCCCGTGAACGGCGGCTGGCCGCCAAGCATTTCGTACGTGACGCAGGCGAGGCTGTACACATCGCTCCGACCGTCGATCGTGCGCTCGCCGGTGGCTTGCTCGGGGCTCATGTAGGTCGGAGTGCCTAACGACATGCCGGTCTGCGTGAGCCGCTGCTCACCGGCGGCGGTCATCGCGTGGGCGATGCCGAAGTCCGCGAGCACCGCCTGACCGTCGTCGAGCAGGATGTTCTCCGGCTTGATGTCGCGGTGGATGATCCCGTGGCGGTGCGCGTGCTCGAGCGCGGAGGCGATCTGGCACGTAATGCGGATCGCATCATCGATCGAGAGGTTGCGCTCGCGATCCAATCGTGCGCGCAACGATTCCCCTTCCACGTACGGCATCACGTAGTAGAGGGAGCCGCCGGCCTGTCCCGAATCGAAGATGGGAAGGATGTGCGGATGCTTGAGCAGCGTGGTGACCTGCACCTCGCGCTTGAAACGCTCGGCGCCGAGAACGACGGAGACGTCGGTGTTGAGCACCTTGATCGCGACCGGTTGGTCGCGGTCGAGATCCCGGGCCAGGTACACGGTGGCCATGCCGCCGCGACCGATCTCGCGCTCTACGCCGTAGCGCTCAAGGATAACCGAACGGAGTTGGTCGATGGACGCAGACACTGGACCCGGTGCTTCCTCGGGGAAGGCACAAAACGCCGCGGGAGATCTCAGACGTACCACGCCCTCAAGCCGGTAGTCGTCTCAACTATGGCCGTTGCGCAGGTTCACACGCCCGTAGCGCTTCCCCGTTGCTCGGCCAGGGCGCAGAGTTGGTCGACCTCTGGCGCAAAGGTAACACGTTTCTCATAGTTGTCACCCACTTTTTCGGCGACCGATACTCTCGTGTTTGCCGAGCTGCATCGGTACCGCGCCGACGCGCCTTGACTCCACGTAACTCCAATTCTATAATTACTTACGGTTCCCCGGCACCTGGAGCGCCGGGCGGAAATGTGGGGATGACGCCCCACATTTTTTTGTTATTGTGACCTGCGATGACCGAGACTGACGCGTTGCAGCAGTTGATTTCGACTCGAGTCGAAGCGCTTGGATTCGAGCTGTTTGAGCTCCGAGTCGGCGGAACGCGCTCGCGTCCCACGGTGCAAGTGCGGATCGATCGCTTGGACGGTGGCAAGGTGACGGTCGACGACTGCGCGGTCGTATCCCGCTCGGTCGAAGCGAAGTTGGACGAAGTCGGCACGTTGGGCGATCGGTATACGCTCGAGGTGTCGTCTCCGGGTCTCGAGCGACGGTTGAGAAACGCAGCCGATTGGCATCGATTCGTGGGGCGTAAGGCGAGTGTTTCGAGCCCGGCGCTCAACGGCCGCGAGGAGGTGGAAATCCTAGCCGTCGACGGTGAACCGGGACGGGAGGTGGTGGTGCTCCGCGACGAGCGTGGTCATGAACAGCGCGTTGTGCTGGCCGACGTGAAGGACGCGCGGTTGGCGTTTCACTGGTAATTGAGAGAGGCAGTCGCGATGGCTTCCGACGACATCCTGAGTGCGATCCGCGAGGTGAGCAACACGAAGCAGCTCGATCGGTCCGAGCTGCACGCGTTGCTGCAGGACGGCATCTTTGCCGCGCTCGCGAAAAAGTACGGCCCAACGGTGCAGGCGGAGGTGTCGATCGACGAAGCAAAGGGCGAGATCCGGATCATTCGCCTTCGATCGGTGGTCGACGCCGTGACGGATCCGAGCCGCGAGATATCGGTGGAGGAAGCGCGCATTTACGACGAAGGCTTCGAGCCGGGCGACCAGCTCGAGGAGCCCATCGACTTCGCGGAGTTCGGACGCACTGCGGCGCAGGCGGCCAAGCAGCGCATCATCCAGCGCGTCCGCGAGCGCGAACGCACGCGCATCCGCGACGAGTTCTCGGGCCGCGTTGGCGATTTGCTCTCGGGCGAAGTGCAGCAGATCGAGCGCGGCAAGCTCGTAATCATGCTCAACAAGTTCCGTGAGGCGGAAGCGATTGTTCCGTACCGCGAGCAGAACCATCGCGAGCATTATCACCAAGGCGAGCCGATGCGCGCGGTGCTCAAGCGCATCGAGGAGACGCCCAAGGGACCGCGCCTCATTCTCACGCGGGGCGACGGCCTGTTCGTAAAGGCGCTCTTCAAACTCGAGGTGCCGGAGATCCAGCAAGGCATTGTCGAGATTCGCGCCGTGGCGCGCGAGGTGGGGAGCCGCACCAAGATCGCCGTATTCTCGCGCGACGATTCCATCGATCCGGTGGGCGCGTGCGTTGGTCTCAAAGGCTCGCGTGTGCAGGCGGTGGTGAACGAGTTAGGCGGAGAGAAAATCGACATCGTGCCGTGGTCCTCGGACCCGGAGCGGTTCGCGAAGATGGCGCTGGCGCCGGCGCGCGTCGCGCGCGTCTTCAGCGATCCCGCCGGCCGTGCAATCCAGGCGGTGGTCGACGAAGATCAGTTGTCGCTCGCCATCGGCCGCAACGGACAGAACGTTCGGCTCGCGTCCGAGCTCACGGGTTGGAAGATCGATCTCTACTCCAGTCGCGAATGGCTCGAGCGCGGCGGTGAAGCACCGCTCTTCCAGCCGCTGCCCGAGGAGAACGAAGAGGCTGCGGACGTGAAGCTGTCGGAAATCGAGGGACTCGGACCGGCGACGGTTGCCGTGCTCGAGGATGCCGGCTATCGCACGCTCAACGACATCATCGACCTGGAGCGCGAAGATTTCCTGCGCTTGCCGGGCATCGCGCCCGAGGAAGCAGACCGGATCATGGCGATGATCGACGAGCTCACCACGGAGGAGGGCAGTGACGGCGGCGCCGAGGGCGGCGCCGACGGAACGGACGAAACGGCGGCGTGACGGACGCCGAGCGCGATCGCCGCATGGCGGGACTCATCGGACTTGGCCACCGCGCGAAGAGCGCTGTGGTGGGTGTCGAGCGGGTGCGCGAGACGGCGCGGCGCGGTGGACTGGCGTTGGTGGTGGTGGCGCCGGACGCGTCGCACCACAGTCTGGCGAAGGTGATTCCGCTGCTCAAGGCGCGGCGTGTGGCGATCGTGGCAGGGCCGAGCGCGGCGGCGTTAGGCGCCGCGGTTGGCCGCGAAGCGACGGCGGCAGTAGGTATTGTAGATCGTGATTTGGCGCGAGGCATTCGCGCCGTCGCGAGATCGGCTCCCGGCGGGGGCTCCAGAGGAGGGGTGTTTTGATCAAGCTGCGTGTGCACGACCTGGCAGGCGAATTCGGAATTTCCAACGATGACCTGATGACCATGCTCCGGTCGATGGACGTTCCGGTGCGGAGTCATCTGAGCCCGTTGACGGACGAGCAGGTCGCGAGATTGCGCGCCCGGTGGGAACGGGAGAAGCGTGCGCGTCAGGAGAAGCCGGCGCCGGCGCCGGAGCCCGAGCCGGCTGCGTCGGCTGAACCGGCCAAGCGTCGTCGCCGCCGGGCCGCGGACATCGCGGCCGCCGAAGCGGCGGCCGCGGAGGCCGCGGAAGCGGCGGCGGTGGGGTCCAACGGCGGCGCGCCAACCGACGTCGACGACGAGACGCTCACGCACGCCGAGGACGTCGAGGTGCCGCGCCGCGGCTTCGAGCCGCCGCAGCCCTTCGCGCCGGGTGCCCGCCTAACGCCAGCCGATGCCCAACGCGGTGGACACGCGCCGCCGCGCGCGTTCCCCGATGCCGGCGCGGCCGAGCACGGCCGCGCCTCGGCGCCGGGCGATCACCGCCCCGCGCCGGCGCACGCCGGTCCCGCCTCCGCGCCCGCCCAACGGCCGTCCGCGCCGCAGCCGCCGGCCGATTGGCAGCGGCCGCGCCCCGTCGTACCGGGCCCGCCGCGCCCCAAGCCGGTCGCGTCGTCCACACCCTTCCCGCCGCGACCGATCGCGTCGGCCGCCCCGGGCGCACCGACCGGTGCCCCCTCCCGCCGCGAAGAAAAGCGCGGCGGCAAACGCAAGAAGGGCAAGCGCGGCGTCGTCGACCAGGAAGCGGTGACGGCGAATATCTCCCGCACCATGACGGCCCTGCGCGGCGCACCGACGCGCCGCGGTCCGCGGCGCGCCGACGAAGGGGCGTCGCGCGAGGAGATGGAAGCGCAGCGCGCGGCCGAAGCCGAGCGCGAGCGCACCACCGTGCACGTGAACGAGTTCATCACGGTCAGCGAGCTGGCATCCATCCTCAAGATCCCGCCCACGCAGGTCGTGACGTTCGCGCTCAAGAACCTGGGCTTCATGGTCACGATCAACCAGCGGCTCGACTTCGACCAGATCGAGCTGATCGCCGACGAGTTCGGGTTCCACGCCGTGCGCGAAGCCGAGTATGCCGCAGCCGAAGAAACGGTGGAGGAGTCGCCGGAGAACCTGGTGCCGCGTCCGCCGGTGGTGACCATCATGGGCCACGTCGACCACGGCAAGACGTCGCTGCTCGACTACATCCGGAAGGCAAACGTGGTCGCGGGCGAAGCCGGCGGCATCACGCAGCACATCGGCGCGTATCACGTGTCGCTGCCAGGCGGACGCCAGATCACGTTCCTCGACACGCCGGGCCACGAGGCGTTCACCGCCATGCGTGCGCGCGGCGCGCAGGTCACCGACATCGTCGTGCTGGTCGTCGCCGCCGATGACCAGGTGATGCCGCAGACGATCGAGGCAATCTCGCACGCCAGGAACGCCGGCGTTCCGTTAGTCGTCGCCATCAACAAGATCGACTTGCCGAGCGCCAACGTGCAGAAGGTGAAGCAGGACCTGCTGCAGCACGGCGTCGTGCTCGAGGAGTTCGGCGGCAACACGCTCGCCACGCCGATCTCGGCGAAAAAGGGGACGAACGTCAACGACGTGCTCGAGCAGGTATTGCTGCAGGCGGAGATCCTCGACCTCAAGGCGAACCCGACCCGCAAGGCGGTCGGCACCGTGGTCGAAGCGCAGCTGGATCCAGGCAAGGGTCCGGTGGCCACGCTCCTCGTGCAGCAGGGCACGCTGCGGGTCGGCGACGACTTCATCTGCGGCATGTACTCGGGCCGCGTGCGCGCGCTGTTCGACGAACGCGGCAAGACCGTACCGTCCGCCGGTCCGGCGATCCCGGTGCAGGTGTTAGGCATCGAGGGCGTGCCGATGGCGGGCGACCAGCTGCTCGTCGTCGAGGATGCAACGGCGGCGCGCGACGTGGCGCAGCGCCGGCAGCGACTGGATCGGGAAGCGAAGAGCCGCCGCACGTCGCGTGTCGCGGTGTCGCTCGAGGACTTCATGGCGCAGGCGGCGGCCGGCCTCGTGCGCACGCTGCCGCTGGTCATCAAGGCGGACCAGGGCGGTCCGGCCGAAGCGCTCGCCGACGCGTTAGGCCAGCTGTCCAACGCCGAGGTGAAAGTCGAGGTCGTGCACCGCGGCGTGGGTGCGATCACCGAGAGCGACATCCTGCTCGCCAAGGCGTCGGGGGCGATCATCATCGGCTTCCATGTGCGGCCGGACAACAACGCGCGCGCGGCGGCCGAGCGCGAAGGCGTCGACCTCAAGCTCTACCGCGTCATCTACGAAGCGGTCGACGACGTGCGCGCCGCGCTTTCCGGCATGCTCCGACCCGAAGAGCGCGAGGTCACGTTAGGCGAAGCCGAGGTGCGCCAGCTGTTCCGGGTGCCGCGCATCGGCGTCGTCGCCGGGTGCTCCGTGCGCAGCGGCCTCATCACGCGCCAGGGCCGCGTCCGCGTCGTGCGCGATGCCGTCGAGATCTACGACGGCACCATCGCGTCGCTCCGCCGCTTCAAGGACGACGTCCGCGAAGTGCGCGAAGGATTCGAGTGCGGCATCGGCATCGAGCACTTCAACGACCTCAAGGTCGGCGACGTGATCGAGTGCTACCGGACGGAGGAAATCGCGCGGACGCTCTGATCCGGCCGATGACGATAGCGTCCATCTCGTGGGACCTGCACGTGCCGGCCGCGCACTCACTCAAGGAGAAGCGGTCCGTGCTCTCGCGCATCAAGGCCCGGCTGCACAACGAGTACAACGTGTCGGTGGCCGAGACGGGCCACCACGATGCGTGGCAGCGGGCCGAGCTCACGGCCTGCGTCGTCTCGGTCGACCGGCGGCACGCCGAGTCGGTGTTGTCGACTATCGACCGCGTGGTCGACACCGCCGCCGGATGCCGCGTCATCGATTCTGTCCGCGCGTTTTTCTGATCCGCGCGCGCCCTTCGCCAGCATTCTGCCGCCCATGAGTCCCGATCATCGCCGCGCCGACCGCGTCGCCGAAGGAATCCGCGAGGTGGTGGCGCGTTTTCTCACCGAGGGCGTGAAGGACCCGCGCGTCGTCGGGCTCGTTACCGTCACCGGCGTGGAGGTCACGCGCGACCTGCGCCACGCGCGCGTGTACGTCACTGTGTTAGGCGACGAGGCCGCGCACCGCTCGACGCTCGAGGGCCTGGCCAGCCTGGCCGGGCACCTGCGCCCGTTGGTCGCACGGTCGCTGCGCCTGCGTCTCGCGCCGGAGATCGAGTTCCGGCGCGACGAGACGGCCCAACACGCAACGCGCATCGAGTCGTTGCTCGCGCGGCTGCGCGACGATCGCCCGCCGGCCGAGGCGCCGCCCGCCGATGCGGATGCGGACGATTGACGGGCTGCTGTTGGTCGACAAGCCCGCCGGCTGCACGTCGCACGATGTGGTCGCGATCGCGCGCCGGGCGCTCGGCGTCAGGCGAGTGGGGCACGGCGGGACGCTCGACCCGTTCGCGACCGGGCTGCTCGTGCTGCTCGTCGGACGGGCGACGCGGCTCCTGCCGTACCTCGAGGGCGAGCCCAAGGTGTACGCGGCGACCATTCGGATGGGGGCGGAGACGGATACGGACGACCGCACGGGTCGCGTCGTGCGGACCGCGCCCGTCCCCGATCGAGCGGCCGTCGAGCGCGCCATGCTCGGCCTAACGGGAGACGTGGCCCAGCTGCCGCCCTCCTACTCGGCCAAGCAGGTGGCGGGGCAGCGCGCCCACGCCGCCGCACGGCGCGGCGTGCCGCTTGCACTCGCGCCCGCGACCGTCACCGTGCACGCCTGGATGGTGCACGCGTGGCGGGATGACGAAGTCGATGTGACGGTGACGTGCAGCGGTGGAACCTACGTGCGGGCGCTGGCGCGCGACCTGGGCCGCGTCGCCGGCAGCGCGGCCCACCTTGCGGCGCTGCGGCGGATGCGCAGCGGTCCGTTCGATGTCGCGGCCGCGGCCACGCTCGACGCGGTGCGCGGCGGACGCGCCGCACTCGTGCCGCCGATCGCGGCCGTGCCGTCGCTGTCCATGCTGGCGCTCGATCCGGACTCCGTTAGGCAGATTCGGCAGGGACGCGACGTTCCCGCGACCGGCGCCGGCGGCGATCGCGCCGCGCTGGTCGATGAGGCCGGCGCGCTCGTCGCCATCGCCCAACGCAGCGGCGATTGGTGGCACCCCCGGACCGTGCTCGCCGATGCCTGAACGCGCCGTCGACGGCTCCGGTCTGCCGCCTAACGGACGCGGCACCGTCATCACCGTCGGCACCTTCGACGGCGTCCACCTGGGCCACCGCGACGTCCTCACCCGCATCGTCGCCCGCGCCCGCGAGATGTCCTTGGACAGCGTGCTCGTCACCTTCGACCCCCACCCGCTCGAGGTCGTCAATCCGACCGCCGCGCCGCTCTTGCTCACGGTCGGCGAAGAAAAGCTCGAGGTGGTCGCCGAAAGCGGCGTGCGCTACATGGCGATCGTCCCGTTCACGCCTGTCCTGCAACGCTATAGCGCCGCGCAATTCGTGGACGAAGTGCTGCGCCACCGCTTCCACGTCAAACACCTCGTCATCGGCCACGACCACGGCTTCGGACGGGGCCGCGAAGGCGACGTCGAGGTCATGCGCGCACTCGGCCAGGAGCGCGGCTTTGGCGTGGAAGTCGTGAGTGCCGTGGCGACCGGCGACGGACGCGTCGTGTCGTCTACACTCATCCGGCGCGCGGTGGCCGGCGGCGACCTCCACCACGCCGCCCAGGCGCTCGGGCGGCCGTACTCGGTACAGGCTCGCGTCCGCCGCGGCGACCAACGCGGCCGCGCGTTAGGCTTTCCAACGGTCAACCTCGGGTCGCCACCGGCGCGCAAGCTGCTGCCGCCCGACGGCGTATACGCCGTGCGGGCGCAAACGCCGGCCGGCGCCTTCGGGGGTATGATGAACCTCGGCGGCCGCCCCACGTTCGGCGATCACGCGCGCTCGCTCGAGATCCATCTGTTCGACACCAACGTCGAGCTCTACGGCGCGTCCGTGCGCGTCGACTTCGTGGAACGACTGCGCGAAACCCGCGCCTTCGGCGGCCCGGACGAACTCAAAGCCCAGCTCAAACGCGATGGCGAGCGCGCCCGTGCCGTCCTGGCTCGGCGCGTTGACTGAAGCGCGCTAGCTCGGTAACCTTCAATACTTTACCGGAATCCCCGCGGCCCCATCCTCCCGCCGTCGCATGGCCACTATCCGCAATCGCATCATCCTCATTCTGGTACTCGTCGCCGCGTCGATCTGGGCGCTGTACCCGCGCACGGTCAAGGTTCGCGAGCTCAGAAACGGTGTTTGGTACGACACGACCCAAAAACAGGTCCCGCTCAAGAAGGGACTCGACCTGCAAGGCGGGATGTACCTGGCCCTCGAGGTCGACGAATCGAAGGGCGCCGTCGCCAACAAAGCCGAGGCCATCGACCGTGCGCTCAAAGTCGTCCGCAACCGCATCGACGAATTTGGCGTGACGGAGCCCGACATCCGAAAGGTCGGCAACGATCGCATCACCGTCGAGCTGCCTGGCATCAAGGACGAGCAGCGCGCCCAACAGCTCGTCGAGAAGTCGGCGTTCCTCGAGTTCCAGATCACGGACAAGACCGGCGCGCTCGACAAGGTGATGCCGCGCATCGACCAGATCGTCCGCAACAAAGGCTACGACAAGCAGGCGCCGGGCGCCGCCGGCCCAGCACCTGCCGCGGACACCGCGAAGAACGCGATATCGTCGCTCTTCACGCCGAGCGACAGCGGAAAGGCGAAGGCCGACACCGGCAAGGCAAGGGCTGCGGCGCCCACAAAAGGTGCGGCTCGCCAGGCGGACACCGGCGCGGCCAAGTCGGATACCTCGGACACTGGCATTCTGAACGGTGCGAGCAACGGTCCCTTCAGCCGATTGATTCAACAGGGTCAGATGCCGGGCGAGTACTACGTCAGCACGACCGATGTGCCGACCGTGAGCCGGTATCTCGCGTACCCCGAGATCGCCGCGGCGCTGCCGCCGGGCAAGACAGTCCTGTGGGGAACGACCGCCGATCTTGGGACCGGCGCGAGCGTCACACCGCTCTACGTGGTCGACACCAAGCCGATCATCACCGGCGAATACCTGACAGATGCGAAACCGGCGACTGATCCAGTCGAAGGGAACATCGTTCAGTTTACGCTGAACAGCGAAGGCGGTCGCCGCTTCCGTCAGGAGACGGGCAAGCACGTCGGCGACTACATGGCGATCGTGCTCGATGGCAAGGTGATGGGACGTCCGCCGGTGATCGAAAGCGCCATCGGAACGCGCGGTCAGATCACGATGCGCGGCCAGCCACTGCAGCAGGTGCAGGATCTCGCGCTCGTGCTGCGCGCCGGTGCGTTGCCGGTACCGCTCAAGGTGGTCGACTCGCGCACCATCGGCGCGACGCTCGGTGCCGACTCGATCCACGACGGCTTCAGCGCCGGTGTGTTAGGCCTCGTGCTCGTCGTTTTGATCATGATCGGCTACTACCGCTTCTCCGGCTTCCTGGCCGTGATCGCGCTGGGATTGTACGTGCTGTTCACGCTCGCGTTGCTCGCCGGCTTCAGCGCGACGCTCACGCTGCCGGGCATCGCGGGTATGGTGCTCTCCGTCGGCATCGCCGTGGACGCCAACGTGCTGATCTTCGAGCGAATACGAGAGGAAATGGCCCGAGGAAAAACGACTCGCGCATCCATCGATGAAGGCTTCCGTCACGCGATGACGGCGATCATCGACTCGAACGTGTCGACCGTGCTCACCGCGCTCGTGCTGTTCGAGATCGGCACCGGACCGGTGAAAGGCTTCGCCGTGACACTCATCGCGGGTATCGCCGCATCCATGGTGAGCGCGATCTTCGTGGTTCGCACGTTCTTCCTCCTGTGGCTCAACCGCACCCGCGGCGCCCGAACGCTGAGTATCTGAATGCTGCGCATTCTGCACGACACCAAAATCGACTTCATCCGATTGTGGAAGATCACCACGATCGTGACGCTGCTGTTCACGGTGCCCGGGCTCATCGCGATTGCCATTTCCGGCTACCACTACAGCGTCGAATTCACGGGTGGGACGCTCATGCAGGTGAGCTTCCCTAAGGCGCCCGACGTGGGCCAGGTCCGCAGCACGCTCGATGCGGCCGGAATCAAGGGCGCCGAGATTCAGACGTTCGGCAGCGACACCGCTCTCGTCATCCGCGCACAGGATCCGCGCGAAGTAGCGCAGCAAACGCGCGGCGCGCAGTCTGTGGCGACTGAGATTACGGCTGCGCTCGTCAGCAGGTATGGTCCAAAAGACAAAGCGTTCCGCGTCGACCGCACCGAGACCGTAGGGCCGAAGGTGGGAGCCGAGCTGCAGCAGAAGGCACTCTACGCCATCCTGGTGTCGTTCATAGTTACCCTGGTCTATCTCGCGTGGCGATTCGAATGGCGGTTCGGGTTGGCTGCGGTCATCGCCACCGCGCACGACATCCTCGGCACGCTTGCCTTCATCAAGTATCTACACCTCGAGATCTCGCTCATCGTCCTCGGCGGTGTGCTGACCATGATCGGTTATTCGCTCAACGACACGATCATCATTTTCGACCGTGTCCGGGAAGATCTGCGCAAGCGACGAAAAGAATCGCTCTACGACACGCTCAATCGCGGAGTGAACGAAACGTTGCCGCGGTCGGTGCTAACGCACACCACGGTGTTTGCGTGTTTGGTCGCGCTGGCGCTCGTGGCCGGCGAGGTGATCCGGCCGTTCGCGCTCGTCATGATGTTCGGCGTCGTCACGGGGACGTTCAGCTCGATCTATGTGGCGCCCGTGGTGCTGTTGTGGATCGAGCGGAAGTGGCCGCGCGCCGTTGGCGAACGGGGCGGCGTTGGGCCGCGCTCGGTGCGTGACACACCATCATCGACGCAGCAGCAGCCAAAGCGCCGTAAAGCGGCCGGCCAATCGTGAGTCGCACGATGCCTCCTCGAGCCGCCGCCCTGTGAAGGGCGGCGGCTTCGCATCATGGCCCCGTTCATCGACAGCCACACGCACCTCGCCGACCCCGCGTTCGACGACGACCGCGAAGTGGTGATCACGCGTGCGCGCGAGGCCGGAGCGGCGAGTCTCGTCTGCATCGGCGAATCGATCGAGGCGGCGCACCGCGCGCGCGACATCGCAGGGCGTCACGAGGGCTTCGTGTTCTGGACCGCCGGCATCCACCCGCACGATGCCGACTCATTCGACGAAGCCCGCGACATCCCCGCCCTGGATGGATGCCTAACGGATGGCGCCGTGGCGGTCGGCGAGTGCGGCCTCGACTACCACTACGACAACTCGCCGCGAAATGCGCAGCGCGCGGCCGTCCGGGCGCAGATTGCGCTCGCGGCCCGACGCGCACGGCCGGTGGTCATCCACACGCGCGACGCCGAGGACGACACGCGCGCGGTTATCACGGACGCCGCGGCGGGCGGCGTCGTCGGCGTGCTGCATTGCTACACCGGCTCGGCGGCACTGGCCGAGCATGCCGTCGATCGCGGCTGGTACGTCTCGTTCAGCGGCATCATCACATTCAAGAAATTCACCGACGACGCGTTGCTCGCTCTCGTGCCATCGGACCGAGTCCTCGTCGAATCGGACGCACCCTATCTTGCGCCGGTCCCGTACCGCGGCAAACGCAACGAGCCCGCCTGGGTGCCGCATACGCTCGCGCGCCTGGCACGTGCCCGTAGCGTGAATCTCGATGAACTGACCGCAGCCACCGCCGAAAATGCGCGCCGCCTGTTCGGCCTGGTGTCATCCTCCCCGGCTGGCTAGCTGGCGAGCATCTGCGCCCGCGCGGTAGAATTGACGCGTCTCGTTCCACGCTCTGGTGAGGTGCCGTGTCCACGACTGTTCCAACCGATATCGAGATTGCCCAACGGGCGCGCATGCGCCCGATCACCGACGTCGCCGCCGATCTGGGTCTTGCACCCGACGAGCTCGACCTCTACGGCAAGTACAAAGCGAAGATCTCGCTCGACGTGTCGCAGCGCCCAACGCGCGGCCGTCTCGTGCTCGTCACCGGCATCAATCCCACCGCGGCCGGAGAGGGGAAGAGCACCACGCTCGTGGGCCTCGCGCAGGCGATGCGCCGCATCGGCAGCAACGCCGTCATGTGCATGCGCGAGCCGAGCCTCGGCCCCGTGTTCGGCATCAAGGGCGGCGCTGCCGGAGGTGGCTACGCGCAAGTGGTGCCCATGCAGGACATCAACCTGCACTTCACCGGCGACTTCCACGCGATCGCGACCGCGCACGGCCTCTTGTCGGCGTTGCTCGATAACCACCTTGCCCAGGGCAACGCACTCGACATCGATCCGCGCCGCATCACGTGGCCGCGCACCGTCGACATGAACGACCGCGCGCTGCGCCAGGCGGTAATTGGGTTAGGCGGCGTCGCCAACGGTGTGCCGCGCGAAGAGCGGTGGGTAATTGTGCCGGCCAGCGAGATCATGGCGGTCGTCGCACTCGCGTCGAGCCGCGAGGATCTCGAGGCGCGGCTTGCGCGCATCATCGTCGGCTCCACGGCCGGCGCCGATCGAAAGCCCGTGCACGCCGGCGACCTCAAAGCCGTCGGCGCGATGAGCCTGCTGCTCCAGGATGCGATCCGGCCTAACTTGGTGCAGACGCTGGAGGGCGGGCCCGCGTTGCTCCACGCCGGGCCGTTCGGCAACATCGCCCACGGATGCAACAGCATCATCGCGACCAAGACGGGCCTCGCGCTGGCCGACGTCGTGCTCACCGAAGCGGGCTTCGGCTCCGACCTGGGCGCCGAGAAGTTCTTCGACATCAAGTGCCGCTTTGGTGAACTGGATCCCGAAGTCGCCGTCCTCGTCGCCACGGTGCGCGCGCTCAAGATGAACGGGGGCGCGAACAAGAAAGACCTGGGCACCGAGAACCTCGCCGCGCTCGAGAAGGGCTTGCCTAACTTGCAGGCGCACATCGAGAACGTGAAGCAGTTCGGCGTGCCGGTGATCGTCGCCATCAACCGCTTCTCCTCGGACACCGATCGCGAGCTCGCGATGGTGGCGGATTTTGCGTCCAAGCAGGGCGTGTGCGCGTCGGTGAACGACGTGTGGGCACAGGGCGGCGCCGGCGGCGAAGAGCTGGCGCGCGAGGTGCTCTCCGCTCTCGAGCGCGGCGGCTCCAAGTACACACCGTTGTACGACACCGGGCTTCCGATCCGCGACAAGATCGACACGATCGTGCGGAAGGTGTACGGCGGCGACGGTGCCGACTATTCGGCCAAAGCCGCGCGCACCATCGACTACCTCGAGTCGATCGGCCTCGGCAACACGCCGGTGTGCATGGCCAAAACGCAGTACTCGTTCACCGATGATCCGTCGCGACTTGGCCGCCCGACCGGATTCCGCCTCACGATCAACGAGGTGTATCCGTCGGCCGGCGCCGGTTTCGTCGTCGCGCAGGCCGGCGACATCATGACGATGCCCGGCCTGCCCACGGAGCCTGCGGCCGAGCACATGGCGGTGAAGCCCGACGGCAGCATCGTGGGGCTTTTCTGACACGCGGCGCGCGAGTATATCAGACATAGTCGAACGAACACCCTTGACCGTCCAGCCGGCGCGCCGGGGATCTCCCCGGCGCGTTGTCGCATCGCCCTCCGACCGACCACCTTCCGGAGCCACGCGTGTCTCTTCCTTCCGTGTCCACGCCTAACGCACCAGCGGCCATCGGCCCGTACTCGCAGGGCGTCCGTGCGGGCGACCTGCTGTTCACCGCCGGCCAGATCGCGCTCGACCCCGCCACGGGCAAGTTTCTCGAGGGCGACATCACGCAACAGACCGACCGCGTGATGCAGAACCTGGCGGCAGTGCTCGGAGCCGCGGGCGTCGGCTGGAAGGATGTCGTGAAAACCACGGTGTTTCTGGTCGACCTCGCCGACTTCAGTACGTTCAACGAGGCGTACGCGCGCCACCTGGGCGGCGCGCGGCCGGCGCGGTCGACGGTGCAGGTGGCCGCGCTGCCGCGCGGTGCCCGCGTCGAGATCGAGGTCGTGGCGCAGGTGCCGCGATAGTTGCGTTAGGAACGTTTGCCGGAGGCCGCCATGAGTACCTCCAATACCCGTGAGGAATTGTTCCGGCTCACCGCGTTCGCGCGGTGCGCGGGTTGAGCCTCCAAGATGGGTCCGGGCGACCTGTCCCAGGTGCTGGCGCCGCTGCCGCGCCAGATGGACGCACGACTCCTCGTCGGCTCCGAGACGTTCGACGACGCGGGGGTCTTTCGGCTGTCCGACGATCTCGCGCTCGTGCAGACCGTCGACTTCTTCGCGCCCATCGTGGACGATCCCTACGCCTTTGGGCAGATCGCCGCCGCGAACGCACTCTCCGACGTGTACGCGATGGGCGGTGAACCGCTCACCGCGCTCTGCATCGCGGGTTTCCCGACCTCGCGCCTGCCGCTCAGCGTCCTAACGGAAATCTTGCGCGGCGCCCAGGACAAAGTGCGCGAGGCCGGCGCCGTCGTGGCCGGCGGACACACTGTCGTGGACGACGAGCCCAAGTTCGGTCTCGCCGTCACCGGCCGCGCCGATCCGCGTCGCCTGCTCACGAACGCGGCCGCGGTGCCGGGCGACGTGCTGGTCCTCACGAAACCGCTCGGCACCGGCATTCTCACCACCGCGGCCAAACAAGGCACGCTCGACGATCACACGCAGCGCATCATGATCGCCAGTATGTCGCGTCTCAACGCCCAAGCGAGCCGCGCCGCGCTCGCCGCCGGCGCGACGTGCGGAACGGACATTACGGGGTTCGGATTGCTCGGACACATCTCGCACATTGCGCGTGCGAGCAACGTCACCGTGCGCGTGTCGCTCGCGCGCGTGCCGCTCCTGCCACGCGCGCGCGAGCTGGCCGAGCAGGGCGTGAGCACGGGCGGCGCCGAGCGCAACGAAGCGTATCTCGAGCAGCGCGTCGACTGGGGTCCGGCCGGTGATGTGGATCGCACGCTGCTCGTGGATCCGCAGACGTCCGGCGGCCTGCTCGTCGCGCTGCCGCGTGCCGCGGTGGCCGAGTATCTTTCGCGCGTCGAGGGCGCGACCGAGATCGGCGCGGTGGAACCACGTTCTTCGTTGGACATCATCGTCTCGTGAGCCCTTTGGGAGCGGATGGGGCCTGGTGGCTCTCGCGGTCTTCAAAACCGCTGCGACCTGACGATGTCGGGTTGGGTGGGTTCGATTCCCACACGTTCCCGCCACGGCGCCTCGGCTGGCTCGCGTTCGCGCTCGCCGGTCTTCTGTTAGGCGCGCCTAACGTAAGCGCGCAGCGCGCCGACAGCATCCGCGTCGGACCCACGGCGCCCGTCGCGCGGGATACCGCGCTCAGCGCGCGCGACTCGCTCCGCCGTCCGCCCATCTCGTCCAAGCGCGCACTGCTCGAATCGCTGGCCGTGCCGGGCTGGGGACAAGCATCGCTCCACCGCTCGACGGCAGGCGGACTCTTCGCCGCGATCGAGGTCACCTCGATCGCCATGCTCATCCAGTCCAAGAAGGAGTTGAACGCCGCCAGGGAGCTCGCCCGCGACAGCGTGTTCTCCGACAGTCTCCAAACCATCGTGGCCAACCCGTACGCCGGCCGCATTCCCGCGCGCAAGCAGGCGGTGGAGGACTGGACCTTCCTGTTGATCTTTACGCACCTGATATCCGCCGCCGATGCCTTCGTCGCCGCGCAGCTCTGGGATGTGCCCGTCGAAGTGCGTGGACAGTCTGATGCGAAGAACGCCCGCATCAGCGTGACGGTACCTTTTTGATGTCCCCGCGTGACCCCATCGGGGTTTTCGACTCCGGCATCGGCGGCCTAACGGTCGTCCGCGAGCTCGTGCGCCAGTTGCCGCACGAGCGGATCATTTATTTCGGCGACACGGCCCGCGTTCCGTACGGGCCCAAGAGCCCGGATACCGTTCGCCGCTACAGCAACGAGATCGCGACCTGGCTCGTCGAGCAGCGCGTGAAAGTGATCGTCGTGGCGTGCAACACGGCCACCGCGCACGCGCTCGAGAACTTGCAGCGTGACTTCCCGCTGCCGGTTATCGGCGTGGTGCAGCCGGGTGCGCGCGCCGCGGTGTGCGCGACGCGCAATCACCGCATCGGCGTGATCGGGACGCTCGGCACCATCAACTCGGGCGCGTACGACCGCGCCATCCACGCCATCTCGAGAGAAGCGGACGTCGTGGCCCAAGCGTGTCCGCTCTTCGTGCCGCTGGTCGAAGAGGGTTGGCTCGACACCGAAGCGACGCGCCTCATCGCGCGCGAATATCTCCGCCCCTTCACATCCGACCACGTCGACACGCTCGTCCTGGGCTGCACGCACTATCCGCTGCTCAAGCCGATGCTCGCCCAAGTCGTTGGACGGGACGTGCGCCTCATCGACAGCGCGGAAGAGACCGCCGCCGAAACGTGTCGCGTCCTAACGGAACGCAACCTCGTGGCGCCGCCCGGCAGCGTCGGCACGCACCGCTTCGTCGCGTCGGACGCGCCCGACCACTTTCTACGGCAGGGACAGCGTTTTCTCGGCGCCGCGATCGACGAAGTCGAGAAGGTCACCCTCGGCTGACCCGGCCCACCGGCGCAGCTCGATGCGCTCCGGCCGAATGACCAAGAACGTTTGCGCATCCATCCACGCGCCGGGATTCGCGTACACGCCGGCGCCCGTGCCGCGCAGGGCGGAGACGTGGGAGTGCCCGAAGATCACGAGGTCGAGATCGGTCCGCGTGGTCAGGTGGCGCATCGCGATGGCTTCGAGTCCTCTGCCGCCATCGCCGGCCGCTCGCAAACGGCTCACGTCGGAGCTCCCCGCGGCAATGCGCACCGACCAATCGGGATGGATCCACCGAAACGCGCGGATCGCCAAACGATTGCGCAGCACCGTGCGCAGCCGGCGATACGCGCGATCTTCGCGCGCGCGCAGCCCGTCGCCGTGTTCGACGAGCGCACGCCACCCGCCCAACACGCCGGACCAGGCGCCGAGATGAAAGTCGACGCCCACGTCGCGCGTGAGCAGGTCGCCGCCCCAGCAGTCGTGGTTGCCGCCGACGTAGAGCACACGCGTTCCGCTATCGCGCACGTCGGCTAACGCGGCGAGTGTGCGGAAGTGTCCGCGTGGCTCGACGTGCCGCCACTCGAACCAGAAGTCGAACAGGTCGCCGTTCACCACCAGCGATCCGGGCTGGCCAATGCGGCTGCGGAGGAAGGACACCAGCCCGCGTTCGCGTTCCGCCGACGCGGCTCCGAGATGCGCATCCGAGAACACGTAGCACGGCGCGTCGAGCATGTGCACATTCTAGCCGACGTGTGCGGCCTTTACAAACCGCCGCGCTGCGCCCATCGTCCTCGCCGTCTGATGCCGCCGCGCACATCCGCTGTCGAGTTTCGCGTCCGCTATGCGGAAACAGATCGCATGGGCGTCGTGTACCACTCGCACTACCTCGTGTGGTGCGAGATCGGCCGCACCGACCACATTCGCTCATCGGGCATGCCGTATCGTGATATGGAAGAGCGGGGCATTGCGCTCGCGGTCGCCGAGGCCGAAATCCGGTACAAGTCCCCGGCGCGCTACGACGACATAATACGGGTGCAAACCGTCATCAGCGGCGTGGCATCGCGCACCGTGACGTTCGACTACGTCATCTCGAACGCGGACACCGGCGACGCGCTCGCCACCGCGCGCACCGTGCTCGTGTCGTTGGACCGCGACCATCGCGTCGTCACGTTGCCTCGCGACGTGCGGGATCTGCTCGCTCGTGACGCGGCCGGGCTGTCGTAGCCGCGTCGCCGTCGCGCTCGTCGCGGCCGCGCTCGCGTGTACCCCGCGCGGCGGCAGCGCGCCGGCGCCGTCTCGCGGCGCGTCGATCGACGTCGCCGCGTACGCGCGCCTCGTGCAAATGGAAGACGCGCGCCGGATCGACACCGCGCTCGTGCTCGCCTCGCTTCACTCGGGCCGCTCCGCCGAGCGCGCTCGAGCCGTGCTCGCCGTTGGGCAGGTGCACGGCAGGGCGATGGCGCCAGCGGTGCGCGCGCTCCTCGCCGATGCCGACACCGCCGTCGCCGCCAACGCCGCCTTCGCGTTAGGCCTGCTCGGCGACTCGGCCGGCGTGGCCGCGCTCGAGCCGGCACTCGGCGCAACGCCCGTGGTTGCAACGGTCGCCGCGTGGAGCCTCGGCGAAATCGGCGCACCCGCGGCGTCCGTCGTTCGCCGCGCGTTAGGCCAGGCGCACCCCGTGGCCGTCACCCGCGCGCTGCTCCTCGCCGCCGCCAAACTGCGACCGGTGCCCGTCGACGAGGTGCGGCCCTTCTTCCAGAGTGCCGACGACACACTCCGGTGGGCCGCCGTGTACGCGGTATCGCGCTCGCCGGTGGGCGCCGCCGTCCGAGATGCCGCCCGTCTCGCCCGCGACCCGAGTCCGCTCGTCCGCCAGCAGGTGGCCCGAGCCATGTCCTACCGTGCCGCCGGTGACTCGCTCGCCGGCGTGGCCCGCCCCGTGCTCGACACCCTCGCACGCGACACGTCCGCGCACGTCCGGATCGAAGCGCTGCGCGCGGCCGCCACGTACGGCGACGCGTCGCGCGCCCTCGTGCTCGCCGCCCTGCACGACGCCGACGCGAACGTCCGCCTCACGGCGGCCCAATCGTTAGGCCAAGTGCTCGACGCCCCGCGCGCCGCGTGGATGACCGCATGGCGTGCCGACACCGGCTTCGCCTATCGCTCGGCGGTGCTCGCGTCCGCCATGACACACGACGTCGTTCTCCCCGCCGCCGAATTCGACGACCCCGACTCGTGGTACCACCTGGGAGACTGGCGGTATCGCGCCGCCGTCGCCAACGCCGGGGCCGACGCGCCGTCCATCGAACGCATGCGCGAGATCTCGCTCCCAGCTACCCGCGATCCCGACCCGCGCGTCCGCGAAGCCGGCTTCGGCGCGCTCGCGCCCCATGCCGACACCGCCGAGCAGCATCCGTGGCGGCGGCAGTACATGTACTTCGGCCTAACGGACCGCGATGCATACGTTCGCGCGCTGGCCATCGATGCGCTCACGCCGCACGCGTCCGCCGCCGAGCTCGCACGGGTGTGGTGGAGCTGGCAGCGCGCCCAGGCGGACACGGTCGACGACGCGCGCATCGCGACCGTGCACTACATCGCGAGCGCGTGGAAGCGCGACAGCGCAGCGTTCCCCGATTCGCTCACCGCACACGTGCGCGCGCTCACTGCGCCGTCGAGCGCGCTCGTGCGCGCTGCCGCGGGCGACTGTTCGCTATTCGTCGCCTGGAAATCCGCGCCGCCGGCCGCCGTGCACCCGCTCGCGTGGTACGAGTCGCGCGTGCGCGAGCTCGTCGTGCCCGCGCTCTCCGGCGCACTGCCGCACGCCGTCCTAACCACCGTGCGGGGCCCGATCGAGATCGAGCTCTATGCCGCGGACGCACCGCTCACCGTCTTCAACTTTCTGTCCCTCGCGCGCGGCGGAACGTACGACCACATCGCGTTTCATCGCGTCGTCCCGGATTTCGTCGTTCAGGATGGCGATGCCCGCGGCGACGGCAACGGCGGTCCGTCGTACGCCATTCGCGATGAGCTCAATCGCCGCCTTTACGATCGCGGCGCGGTCGGCATGGCGCTCGGCGGTCCCGATACAGGCGGTAGTCAGTACTTCATCACGCTCTCGCCGCAACCACACCTCGATGGCGGCTATACTGTATTCGGCCACGTCATGTCTGGATACGCTGCGCTCGACGCCATCGTACAAGGCGATAGTCTGATCGCGGCTCGCGCCAAGTGACGCCGCGATATCTCGCCGCGACCAACCGACGTGTGGCGGGTATGTCAGGCATGCGACGTTCGCTCGTCATCAGTGCAATCGCGGTCGCCGTGTGCGGCTGCGCGCCGAAAGCGCCGCCGCTCACCGGCAGCGTCGCCCCCGTCCACATTCCGGAGACGCGTTTGGCGCCCGCGCACCAGCAAATCGTGTTCAACTGGGTCTTCTCCGATGGGAACTACAAAGCCAAAGGCGATGGCGCCGCGCGCATCGCATCGCCCGACAGCGTGCGTTTGGATTTCTTTGTGTCCAACGGAATGGGCGGAGGGTTCGCGCGTCTCATTGGAGATTCGCTCACGGTGCCCAACCAGACGGACTCCCGCGTCCACGATTACCTGCCGCCGGTTCCGATGATCTGGGCCACACTCGGCCGCTTTGCGGTGCCGCCCCTTCCCGATACCGTCGCGCGCGTTGACGGCGACACGCTGCGCGTTGAAATTGGTCGCAGTCCCCGATGGCGCGCCACCTTCGCCGGCGCCTCGCTGTGCCGGCTCGAGCTCATCGACGGCGACCGCATTCGTGAACGCACCATCCGCGACGACGATCGGCACGTGGTGTATGAACGGACGGACGCGCACCGCTCGCTGAACCTCACGGTGGTCCGCGTGGACTCTGTCTCCAATTTCGATGCGTCGATCTGGCACTAATTGGTGGCTCGCGTTTCTTCCGCTTCTCACCGGAGCCTGCATCTACGGCTTCGCGGGAGGCGGCTTGCCCCCGCGCATCAAGAGCGTGGCGGTGCTGCCGTTCGACAACCAGACGGCGGCGGCGACCCTGCAAAGCGAGCTGTACACCGAGATGCGGCATGACGTCGAGTCGCGTCTCGGTCTCCACGAAGCCGCAGAGGACAAGGCCGACGCCGTCGTGAAGGGCACGATCACCAAATACGAACCCGACATTCCCGTTGCCTACAGCGCCGACCCGACGCAGGCGACCTCTGCCCAACGGAAAGTGCAGATCACGGTCGACGTCGACATCGTCGATCAAGCGACCGGTCGTTCCATCTGGTCGCAGAAGGGCATGATGCGCGACGGCTCGTATAGTCAGCGCGACGAAGCCTCTGGCCGCAAAGAAGCCATCCAAAAAATCGTCAACGACGTCGTGGCGGGCGCACAATCGCAATGGTGACCCGGTCCGCGGGCGCGCCATCCGGGCGCGTGACCGTCGGCTGTCTCACGCTCATTCTGCTCCTCATCATCCTCGCCTACGTGGGGAATGCGGTGGGACAGGTGTATTGGCGCAACTATCGGTTCCAGGACGCGATGACCCAGCAGGCCCAGTTCGCGGCCGGCTCGCCCGATGATACGATCATCGCACGACTCCGCGCGCAGGCGGACTCCCTCGGGCTCCCGCCCGAAGCCCAACGGATCCATGTGCGGCGCACCGCGAAGGGCATCTCGATCTGGTCGCAGTACGCGGACTCGGTGTTGCTGCCGGGCCTGAATCGCGAGGTCGATTTCACGGTGCACGCGGAGAACTCGTTCTGAGCGTGCGGCCGCCGGCCTCGAAGGTCTTGTCGTTAGGCGATGCCGTGGCGTGGCGGGCCGCCGCCGGTCGTGTCGCGTTCACGAACGGCGTGTTCGACTTGATGCATCGGGGACACGTCGATCTCCTCCTCGCCGCGCGCGGAACCGGCGACGCGCTCATCGTCGGCGTCAACAGCGATGAATCCGTGCGGCGCCTCAAGGGCGCGGGACGCCCCGTGCGCTCCGAGTCCGACCGCGCGTACGTGCTCGCGGCCCTCGAGTGCGTGGATGCGGTCGTCATCTTCCCTGAAGACACGCCGCTGGCGATCATTCGGGCGCTGCATCCTGACGTGCTCGTCAAGGGCGGCGACTACGCGCCCGCCGACGTCGTTGGGCGTCCGGACGTCGAAGGGTGGGGCGGGCGACTCGTGATCGTCCCGCTCACCGTGGGACATTCCACTACTGCAACCATCGAGTCGCTTCGTGATCGCACCTGACGTTCCCGCAGCACGCACTGGCCGCGGCCCCTGCGACCTCCGCGCCATAACGATCGATCGCGGTGCCGCGCCATACGCCGAGGGATCGTGTCTCATCGCCTTCGGATCGACGCGCGTGCTGTGCACGGCGAGCGTCGAGGAAGGCGTGCCGGGGTGGCGCAAAGGGCGCGGCGAAGGTTGGCTCACCGCCGAATACGCGATGCTGCCGCGCGCGACGCACACGCGCACCGCGCGCGAGCGCTCGCAGGTGGGTGGTCGCACGCAGGAGATTCAACGTCTCATTGGCCGGAGTCTCCGCGCGATGCTCGACGACTTCCGCTTCGGCGAGCTCACGATGAAAGTCGACTGTGACGTGCTGCAGGCCGACGGCGGCACGCGCACCGCGTCCGTCACCGGGGCGTGCGTGGCGGTCTGCGATGCGTTTGCGTGGCTGGTCGCGCGCGGACGCCTGGCCGGGTCTCCCGTTAGGCGACGCGTCGCCGCCGTGAGCGTCGGCATCATCGATGGCGAGCCGCGGCTCGACCTCGAGTACGCCGAGGACGTTCGCGCCGGCGTCGACATGAACGTCGTCATGACCAGCGAAGGACGGTTCGTCGAGGTGCAGGGCACCGGTGAACACACCACGTTCGAGCGGCGCGAGCTCGACCAGCTCCTCGAGCTGGCCGCCGGCGGCGTCCGCGCACTCCTGGATGCGCAGGCGCGTGCGTTAGGCACGTGAGCACGCGTCCGGCGTCGCCGCTCATCCTGGCGACGCGCAGTCTGGGCAAATTGCACGAGCTGGGCCCGATGCTCGCGGCGCACGGCATCGAGACCATCACGCTCGATGACGCCGGCGTCGCCGAGCGTCCTGATGAAGAAGAGGGCCTCGAGCACTTCGCGACGTTCGAGGATAACGCGCTCGCCAAGGCCCGCTACTTCTTCGAGCGGGCCGGACGCCGCCCAACGGTGGCCGATGACTCGGGCCTCGAGGTGCTGGCGCTCGGCCGACAGCCCGGCGTGCGCACCAAGCGCTGGAGCGGTCGCAGCGATCTGAGCGGACGCGCCCTCGATGCCGCGAACAACGCGAAGATGCTGAGCGAGCTGAAACACATCGCCGATCGCCGCGCGCGCTATGTGTGCGTCGCCGCGTACATCGATCACGATGGCGAGCGCGTGTTTCGCGGCGAGAGCTCGGGTCGCATACTCGATGCGCCGCGTGGCACGGGCGGTTTCGGGTACGACCCACTCTTCTTGTCCGACGACCTGGGCGTCACGTTTGCCGAAGCGTCGCGCGAGCAGAAGGAGCAGGTGAGCCATCGCGGGCGTGCATTCGCGCAGCTCGCCGCGTGGATGTCGGCGCCGCGTTGACCGCCGGTTAGGGCTCGGCTATGTTTTGCAGGCTGTGTGATTGCGGGGCGTAGCGTAGCCTGGTATCGCGCCTGCTTTGGGAGCAGGAGGTCACCGGTTCAAATCCGGTCGCCCCGACCTGGCAGTCCGTCCCGAGTCACGAGCACGTGGGACGAAGGAAAGCCGCCGCGCGGAAGGGATCGGTTCGAGCGCCAGTAGCTCAGGTGGATAGAGCAACAGCCTTCTAAGCTGTGGGTCGGAGGTTCGAGTCCTCCCTGGCGCGTGGCGGAGTGTGATTGCGCCCTTAGCTCAATTGGCAGAGCAAATGACTCTTAATCATTAGGTTGTAGGTTCGATTCCTACAGGGCGCACTGCGGCGGAATGTTGGCACCTGGAGCACGACGGCGCCGGCGATTCGTCGCCGGAGCCGTTTACTCGTCGCCACCTGCCTAACCCTGGTCCCTCACGCCGCCGCACGACGCTCGCGACGCGCCGATCAGTGTCCGATCGGGAAGTCCGTCGGAAGCGCGAGACTCACCGCCGTCGTCCCCGCGGTGCACGTGGGATGCCCGAATCCGCTCGCGCTCACCTGATCCGCGCCCACGCCAGTCAGATCATAGACGATGTTGTCGAACGCCGGCGCGGGACTCACGCCGGCCGGCACGTGATCCAGACCGAGCAGGAAACGCACCTTCCACGCGATGTTGTGGTCCGCGCAGCTCATGTCGCCGCTCACGCCGAGCCCGCCGAGGAGCGTGCCGTCGTTGGCATAGAGGGCGACGCCCCCTCCAAAGACGTTGATGCCTCCAATGCGCTTGCCCACCATGAAATCGTGCACGGTCCCGTTGTCCTTTGGATTTCCGCCGTACGCGACGTCCGGATCGACCGGGTTGCTTTCCTGCAGCCCGAACAGGCTGCCGCCCGGCTGGGTTGCCGCGTAGAGATTAGCCGTGGACAGCGCGAGCGACGTTAGGCTGAAATCGTTCGCGGTGTTCGCCTTTTGCGCGGCGATGACGCGGCTGCCTGGCCACTGGTCGCCGGGCGCGTCGCCCGTGAACACGACCGCGACGACGAGGCCGTTCCGGTCCACGACTGCGCCCCACATATCGAGATTGAGTCCCCCGTTGTTCGAGTTCCGCGCTTGGGTGAGGGCTTGTTGCAGCTGGTCGTGCGTTGGAAGCCGCGCGTCGACCGGCTTGCGACTGCCCGTCGTCGTGGGCGCCGCGGCATCGCCGCAGGCACCGGTGCCCAGCACAACCGCGACACCGGCGAGCGTGACGAGCGCTCGACGGATGAGTGGGAAGTGTGAACGCGACATAGAGCCTCCTCGCGCCAGGGCACGAGTGAGCGGCAGCGATTGGCCCGGCGCCGCCGATCCGGTGGGGCGCCAGGGCGGCGCGCCGGAAGCGAGCGCTAGTGTAGAGGGAACTGTTGGCCCCGCAAGTCGGGCGGTTGCGGGCCGATGACGCGACCGATGAGTGGGCGAGTCCGGTGCGTGGGGCGGGCCGATGCGCCTTCCGTTAGGCAGGCGGCGCAGACGATGCGAGTGCGTGGCCGCGCATGAGCATCATTTCACGAAATGCGCGGCTCGGAACCCTTGAACTCTCGAAAATCCGCCAGTAAGTTGCTCGCCCCTTGTCGATTCACCGCGCGATTGTCGTGCGCAGGGGTTGACTCGGCGAGAGCGCAACCATATGATTAGCGGCTGCCGCAGATTATTTCGGCGGTCGCAGAAATTTGTGAACGACGCTGATTGACAATCGATGTGAGAGACGGTTGTGCGAGGCGGACTCAATGAACTCGAGATCTGTTCAGGTCTCGAGTGAGAGTCGACCTGAACAACTTTTTGTGATTCTGGCGCTGTTTTGCGAAAGCGAGGCAGCTGTCGGGAAGAGCCACAAACGAACTTTCTATTGGAGAGTTTGATCCTGGCTCAGGACGAACGCTGGCGGCGTGCTTAACACATGCAAGTCGAGGGGGGTGGGGCAACCCACTCACCGGCGAACGGGTGCGTAACACGTGAGCGACCCGCCCTACCAGAGGGGGATAGCCGGCCCAACGGCCGGGTAAGACCGCATACGCTCCTTGGACTACATGGTCTGGGGAGGAAAGCTCGAAAGGGCGCTGGAGGAGGGGCTCGCGGCCTATCAGCTAGTTGGTGCGGTAACGGCGCACCAAGGCGATGACGGGTAGCTGGTCTGAGAGGATGGCCAGCCACATTGGGACTGAGAGACGGCCCAGACTCCTACGGGAGGCAGCAGTGGGGTATATT
>JAICLH010000284.1 GCA_025927495.1 Gemmatimonadaceae bacterium | reverse complement strand
CTCACCTCACGACGGTGATCCCGCGGTTCCCCGAAGCTTGGCGCTGTTGTACGTCTGTTGGTCGCGCCACATCGCGTACAGAATCCCCGCGAGCCGCCGCGCAATTGCTACGACGGCGATGCGTTTGCCACGACGCTCGGCGATCCGGAGGCCCCAGGCGCGAAGGGCTGCCGTGTCGGCATCCTTCGCCCGAAGAATCCGCCAGCCTGCTTCGACCAACAAATATCGCACGCGCGAATTGCCAGCCTTCGTGATCCGCCCGATGCGTCGCTTCTCCCCCGAGCTGCGCTCGCCTGGGACCAGGCCGAGAAACGCCTCGAAGTGATGCGCCGAGGCAAAGCGCTTGATATCGTCGACGGTGGCCACGACGGCACTCGCCGTGATCGGGCCAATCGAAGGCGCCGTGGCGAGGCGGGCCATCTCGGCATCCGTACACGCCAGCGCGGCGATCCGCCGGTCCGCCGCCGCGATCTGTTCATTGATCGGCACGAGGACGTCGAATAACGGTCGCAACTCCGCGTTTAACGCTTCGGAGATCGCTAACGCGGCGATGCGTTTCGCGACCAAGTGTGGCTCGCTCGCGGCGACCCGCAGGCCGTCGCGCCGCACCAGCGCTTTCGCCAACGCGATGTAGCGCGTCCGCGTGCGCACGAGGGCCTCGCGCACAGCGAGCTCCGCGCGGACGTGCCGTCGCGCATCCGACAAGCGATACGCTGGCCGGTACGCCCCGAGCCGGCACGCCTCCATCAGGGTGCGGGCGTCCCGCCGATCGGTCTTCGTCCGTCGCGAGCGCGTCGCGTACATCGGCGCGAAATTGGGGTCGGCCACAATCACTTCGTGGCCGAGCGCCTCGAGGTGACGCGACACCCACTCGCTTTCTGTACTCGCTTCCACCAGCACGCGGGCGCGTGGCTCAGCGCCCAGCACTGCCGTGAACCGTTCGTGCGACGTGACGATGCGACGCTCCTCCACCGACCCGTCCGCGCGACCGATGCAGAGTTGACTCTCGCGCTTGTGCAGATCGAGTCCTATCGTATCCATGGCGGCTGGCCTCCCGGTATGTGCCTCGTCGTGAGACGATGAGCACGTTCATATGCGGTGGGGCGAACCTTGCCACCACGTTGCCGTGGAGGTCCAGCCGCTTCATACCAACTAACTTGTGGCGTTAGCCCGCGAACGACCAAACGAATTGAAGGTGCCGGGATGAGCCCGTGCGCAAACGCCGGCGCCCTCACGATCCACCCGATGCTTGTGCACTGGCCCGCGCTCGCATTGAAGAGGCTCACCCGCCGGCCGTGCGCGCCGCGGTCTTCAGATCGCGATCAAGTCGTCAGGTGGTGCGCCGCGCGAGCGATCGCGACCAAGTCGTTGGGTAGTCGCCGCGACGACTCGCCGGCCCACGCGCGCGCAAGGGCAGCAAGGAGGTGTCACGCGGCTTGATCAGCACTGCTGCACGGCTCCGTCTGGCCGCCGGGCTAACAATGTGTTGCAGCAGACGAGCGTGCTTGTTTTAAGGAACTGCAACGGCGTGACGATACTGCGTGACAAGGACTGAATTTGAAGGCATCATTATGGGTGCATCCACCAACGTTTGCACGCTCGCAGCTGAACACGGGCGTTAGCGCGCGAACACGGAAACAACTTTGAGTTGTCGGGGACGATGCCGGCCGCCAATCAGCCGCCCCTCTCTTTAGACGTGCCGCTCGTGCGCTGGCCCGTTCTCGCGTTGGACAGCCTCGGCCACCGCGAGCTCGCGCACCACGGCCCAACGATCTCGGCCAAGTCGTTGGGTTGCGCCGGGCGCGCTCAATCACGACCAAGTCGTTTGATTTTGCACCCGCCCGCTGCACCGGCCCACGCGCGCGGTGTTTCATCGTGCCGCCGCCTTCCCGGCTGGCCACGTTCGTCGCACACTCCGGCCTCCGCGCGCGCTAACCAGCGTTGCAGCTGCCGGGCGCTCCAAGCGTTGCGGTTGGGCGCCTGGATACCGATACTCTCATTAAGCTGCGGCGCGCGTGGTGAGTCGACCGCCCGCAGCTGAACTCAAGCGTTAGATAGCTATACGCATCGCGATCAATACAGTCATGCCGCCACCCCCAGACTCATCGTCCGACCGCGCCGCCAAAGCTGAGGAACTGCGTGCTCGGCTCTACCTCATGCTCGACGCATTCGAGCGCGAGGAACCCAGCGAAACCTGAGTGCAGTCGCGCGAATTGGTCGGCCGCTTGCGTCGCGTTGGCGATCTCCGCAGCCTATTGCGTGACCTCCGCGGCGCTGTCGCAGCCCTTTCTCCAGCAGGGCGCCGAACGCTTGAGGCTGAGTTGCGAGCGAAGTTTGGTCCGGATCCGGACTGGGAGCGTGAACTAACTATCCTCAAAAAGGTGCGCGCCCGCGGTCGCATCAGCACTGAGCGTGAGTATCAAGCCGTTCAGGCGTATCAGGACTCGATCGCAGGTGATTTCGCTCGCCAAGACGAGTTTCTAGCCCTGGGCGCAGTGTTGGACGAATTCAGCGCCTCTCCCAAGCTATCTAACGAACGCTGAAGCTGGGGCGTTAGGTTGCACCAGAGGTTCGATGTTGCGTCATAGCATCCATCGTTTCGTTCTCCTCGCATTTGGCGGACTCGCGTGTCACGCGTCCAGGCCGCGGCCCTCCAGCCCGCCGCCTCCGTCGCTCACGGGCGAAGAAGAAGCAGCCATAATCGCGACCGCGACGCGGCTATTTGATTCAGCCGCGGACAAGGTCCCCGTGTGCCTAACGATTCAGGACACCCGGGAACGCTACGCCGTCAGCGCTCACGTCATGCGCGCCTTAGCGCCACGAGCGCGGGACATGAAGGATTGTCCGCCGACTTACGAAAGCATGATCCTGTCGCCAACCCTGGCAAAGCGCCCGCCCGGCTACATCGATCCCTACCAACTTGAGCTGCGCTGGCCTGTGACCACCGCGAATGCGATTGTGATCACGGCGCAGCTGTGGCAGGGAACCGGGTTCACGGCGTACCGATGTGAGGTTCGGAAGGAGGCGTCGGATCGATCGACCGCGTGTGTGGTCACCGGCCGTGGCTTTTCCTGAATCGCGACCGTGCAACCTAACGAT
>JAICLH010000061.1 GCA_025927495.1 Gemmatimonadaceae bacterium | reverse complement strand
CCGGATGCCGGAATCCCTCTTCGTCGCGCTGATCGAGTTCACGCTGCTGGCTGCCGGATTCATCTTTCTCATCCGTGGCGCCTAACGGCCAGTGTGATCGGTCGGTTGTTCCTCCGGCGCCGCGCTCGCGCCGGCGGCAACACCGGGCGTCGCCCCACGGCTTTCCGTGTGGCGGATCTGTCCGCCGAGGTTGGCCGTCCAGCCCATGAGACCGACGGGGATGACCGCGGCCAGCAGCATGGCGCGCGCGACCCACCGCGGCGGCGTGCGCGTGCGATAGACGAGCAGCGCGGCCAGCGCCGCCGCGCCGAGTGCGGCGGCGGCGATCGTCGCCACGAGCGCCGCGTCTTCGTGCCGCTCGATGAGCGCGCGCGAGACACCGGGTAGGCGCCTAACGAGGTCTTCCGCGCCGTCGGCCGTCAAGTAGACCACGAGGGCCGCGGCGGCGTTGCCGGCCGCGAAAAGGAGCGTGGTTCGCAGCACGTCCGGGCTCGGGCGGATCCACGCGACCAGTGCGAGGAGCAGAATACCGATCGCGCCGATGACTGGCACGTGGTTGAGCAAGAGATGCAGATGAGCGGCGTTCATGAAGCCCTCCTGAGGCTCGACGGCGCGCGCAGCGCGATGCGGCGTGTCGCCTGTCGCAAACATGCCCGGTCGGGCGTGTCGGGTCCGTCGGGAGAACGCCGACACGACGTAGGGCTATTGCTCGGCCGGACCGTGTTCGATGCCCATCTGGACGGGATGCGTCACGCCGTCCACTTTCATCCGTGACGCGATGCCGGTCTCAGACCGGCGTCCCCGACATTGGAGATCGTGCATGCGAGCCGTCGTCCGGGTGGCCGTGGTGGCCGTGGTCGTGTCCGCCGCATCGGCGGCGCTCGTGGCGGCCGCGCATCCTGTTCCGCGGCGCCGCGCGCCGGTTGCGTTAGGCAAAGACTGGCCGCGTTTCGGCTGGGACGTAGCCGGGTCCGGCTCCTCGCCCGACCCCACCGGCATCGATGCCGACAACGTGGCGTCCCTCGTCAAAGTCCGCGTGCCCATCCAGGGCACGGTCGACGCATCGGCCATCTATCTGCACGGGGTCCAGATCGGCGGGGCATCGCACGACGCCTTCTTCGTCACGACCACGTACGGCAAGACGATCGCCGTCGACGCGGCCGCGGGCACAGTACTCTGGACCTACACGCCGCCTGACTATTCGTCGTGGGCGGGCTCGCGCCAGATCACGAACGCGACGCCTGCCGCGGACCCGGATCGGCAGTCGATCTACGCCGCGTCGCCCGACGGACACATCCAGAAGCTGGCCGTCTCCGACGGCCATGCAATGTGGAGCACCGCGATCACCAGGCTCCCGCACCGCGAGAAGATCGCGTCGTCGCTCAACTATTTCCGCGGCCGCGTGATCGCGACGACGGGCGGTTACATCGGCGACGCGCCGCCGTACCAGGGCCACGTTTCCATCCTCGATGCGGCGAACGGCGCGCTCCTGCACACGTGGAACTCCCTGTGCAGCGATTCCACGTCGATGATCGAGCCGGGTACGTGTTCGGAGAGCGGCTCGGCGATCTGGGGCCGCACGGGCGCGGTGATCGACAGCACGACCGGCGACATCTATGTCGCGACCGGCAACGGCCGGTGGGACGGGCACACGTTCTGGGGCGACGCGACGATCCGTCTCGACTCGACAGCGACCAGTATGTTGGGCAACTACACGCCGGAGAACACGCGGTCGCTCGACGAAACCGATACCGATGTCGGCTCGACATCGCCGGCACTGTTAGGCGGCGGCTTCATCGCGCAGGGCGGCAAGGACGGGACGATCAAGCTGCTCGACACGACGCTGATGCGCGGAACGACGCCGCACCGTGGGGGCGAGCGGCAGAACGTGTCCACGCCGACCGGCGGCCGCCTCTTCACCGCGCTGACGGTGATGCGCACGCCTAACGCAACCTGGCTCTTCGCCGCGGACAACGGCGGCACGGCGGCGTGGACATTCCGCGCCGGCACGCTCGTGCCCGCCTGGCAGAACCGGAACGGGGGCACGACGCCGGTGGTCGCCGGCGGCCTGCTCTACGTCTACGACGCGCGCGGCGGTTTACGCGTGTACGACCCATCCACCGGACGCCTGATTACCACGCTCGCTTGCGGCGGGGGCCACTGGAATTCGCCCATTGTCGCCGATGGCCGCATCGCGCTGCCGGAAGGCGACGCGAACGACCACGCGTCGAGCGGCTATTTGGATATTTGGCACCGTTAGGAGGGAAGCGGCGGCTCGCGCCGCCTGTGGGAAGCGCTGCGCTGAGGGAAGCGGCAGCTTGCGCCGCCATGAGGGAAGAGGGGCGCCCCCTTCCCTCAGGCAACGTTAATCGCCGCTTCCCCCAGCGTAAGCGCTTCCCCCAGCCGGCGTCTCTAGTATTTCCAACCTGACGTAGATTCTCCCGCCGGCGCTTCCCTCTTTACAGCATCGGCCATTTTTCTCACCATCTCCGCCCACGTATACGAGTGCCAGCTGTGGCCCTTCATCGGCCGGCCGAACGTGAAGTCGGCGTCCGAGTGCGGATTGCTCGTGCTGTCCACGAAATTCTGGAAATCGTAGACCGCCAGGTCGAGATAATAGTTGTCCATGTCGCCGACGAAGAAGTGGAGCTTGCCGGCGAGCTTCGGGCCTAACGTCGCCCAGTTGCGTTGGGCGTAGTCGCGCAAGTCGTAGCCGTGGTCGCGCATGTACGCGGCCGTCCTGTGGTCGATGACGCCCGTTTGCTTGTTCCACACTGCCACCGGATATCCGTCGGCTCCGACGGGCCCGTACACGGCCTCCCACGCTTCCAGCTGATACCCGGAGCGCCCGTGGCTGCCTAACACGTCCTCGAACTCGCTCAACTGCCGCGTGGTGATGACGACCTGCCCCTCGGTCGTACGCTGGAACTGCCGCTCCGCGGGCTCGAACATGCCGTTCGGAATCGTGAACGCGTTGGTGTCGGCGTAGATGTTGGTCAGCTGATAGTGCCGGAAATCGATCGGGTCGGGCTGTAAGACCCATCCGCCGCCGAAGAAATCGGGATGCTGCAGGAGAAGCGCGAGCGTCTGCCATCCGCTCGTCGACGCGCCTTCCACCTGGCGCGCATACGGTTTGGGAATGATGCGGAAGTGCTGCTCGAGGTACGGAACGATCTCCTGCACGAACGCATCGCCGTATGGCCCGTCGTTCGCCGAGTTCGTCGAGTACGAATCGGCGAAATACGGCGTCGCCTGCTCGAGCGTCACCGCGATCACGCGCGGGAAGCTGTCCGACACCCACTGCTTGTAGAAATCGTAGCCGCTCTCGAGGCCGGTGGTGCGATTGATGCGCGCGCCGCGGCGCAACTCCAGCGGATTCTGCTCGCCTCCGCGGCGCTCCGCCGTCGAGTCGGGATCGAACGAGAACGGATCCGGCGCGTGGCCTAACGGAAACACGACGGGATAGTACGTGTTGGGGTGCTCGGCGTATCCCTTGGGCAGCAGCACGTCGGCGTAGATGTACACCGGATGGCCCCAGAACGTCGTGAGGAGCTGGCTCTGAATCTTCACGTGCTTGAGCCACTCCGTGTCCGCTGGCCTCGGCTCCTCGGCGATCACATGGTTGACGTCGAGCTTGACGATGCTGTGGCCGTCGAGGTGCACCTTCTGCACGTCGCTGTACAGATTGCCGCCCGCAAAGTTGAAGAACTCCACGCGGCCGTCGCCCATGTGCACCCAGATCGTATGGCCGTCGCTGCGATGATACTGTTTGTACACGTTCACCACGGCTTCGACGTAGTAGTCGCCCGGCGGCAGCTCCGCGAGATGCATGGGGTAGCTCGTCGCCGAATTGTCGACGACCACCGATTTGCCCGCGGCAAGTTGGTCGAGGTCCACACCGAATACGGCGGGCCCGCGCGGCGAGATGATGAGCCGCGGTTCCGGCTTCTCGATCTTGCTCACCGCGATGACGAGGCGGCCGGTGAGCGGTCCCGCGTGCGCTGATGGAGCGACGGTGACCTCGAACCGCGCCTGCGCGGCCGCGCTCCCGGCGAGCAGGACGGCGGCGCACGCTGCCGTTAGGCAGGCGCCAACGCGACGCATCGAACGGCCGCTCATCGTGTGGCTCCCACGGAATCGGCCGCGATCGTCCGCGTGACGTGACCGGTAGTGTCGAGGAACTGGATGCTCGCCGCGCCGGTCGAGTCCACCATGAGACGCAGGCGCGGCCGGCCCTGTGGATCGGACAAGCGCACTACCGAGCTATGATCGACGTCGCGTCCGGCGAAGAGACGACGAGCCGCAAGCGGATGCCCGCCGTTCTCGACGAATGCCTTCATCGCCGAGTCGCGCGCGGCACCGGCCGGCATGGCCTTGAGCGAATCCTGCTTGGCCAGAACCGTGGTGATCGGCACGTCCGCGCGGTCGGTGATGAGCAGGCCTTGCTGCGTGCGACCGTCGTTCTGCGAGTACCGTAGCGTGACCGTCTCGTCCGATTCGTAGTGGTCGAACGCGATGCCGCCGTCCGCGGTCACCTTGCCGTTCACCGTTCGGCCGCCGAAGCCGATACCGCCATCCTCTTCGCCTTCATCGTTGAAGAAGATCATGCCCGCGCCCTTGGGGCGCCCGGGATACACCTTCCCGTGAAACACCCAACCCGGCGAGCGGGCGGCATCGGAGATCGTCATGCGCAGCTTGCCGTCCGGCTCGACGACGTTGATGCGCTCGACGTCGATCTCCTGGAAGTGCGGCTTGGTCGATGCCTTGGTGAACGCGGCGAGCGAGAGAACGCCAATGATGCTCGTGGACGCTACGACATATGTCCGGAAGCCGAGCCATCGCGTGAGCGGCGTGAACGATGCGCGTGTCATGTGGTCTCGCGGTGAAGGGAAGCTTGGCGCTCAGCGCGCGTCGCGGTCATCGAGATGGACTAACGGGCGCACGATGCGCACGCCGGCGCGCGCGGTGGAATCGCTCGACGGTGCCTTCACCGCGGCGATCGCCTCCAGGTCCGACGGGCTCTTGCCGTCCACGCGCCACAGATACAGGTACCGGCCCTCGGGCATCGGCACCTCGACGGTCCAGTCGTCGCCCGTGCGCGTCGCGGCAATCGGCTTCGCCGTGAAATTGCCGGCCAGCTCCACGGCTTTTGCGTTAGGCGAGTGGAATGTAAATCGCTCCAGCTCCCCCCAGTGGCGCCGCAGCAGGAAGTGATGGTCCGGATCGACGAGCACGCGCGTCACGGCGCCGGCGTTGTCCAACGGCACAGTGTCGGCGCGCGTCGCGAGGTGCACCGTCTTGCGCGTCGTGTCCGCGCCCGCGACGATCGCAACGTCCAGCGGCAGGTCGAACAGCACGTCCGGCTGCGCCTGCGTCACGACCAGGGACGAACCCTCGACGCGCGCTTCGACGTCGGGGATGTACTTGCCGCTGAGCCACGGCATCACGAACGACGTGAGGTCTCGACCCGCCGCGTTGGACATGTCGGCGATGAACTCGGGATAGCCGTGCGGGCCCTGCCCGTTCGTCGAGATGAACGCGCGCATGCCGCGATCGAACGTCGAATCGCCGAGGACGTAATCGAGCTCGTGCAAGATCCACGACCCCTTCGAGTAGTGGATGCGGCCGTTGTCGGGGTTGTCGAGGATGCTCTGCTTGCCCTCGAACCCGCCCAGGAATCCGGCGCGATCGAGGCCGGTCACGTACGACGTCCGCATCCGCTCCCAGAAGGCCCGCTCCATGTCCGCGCCGTACTTCGCGCCTAACACGAGCGACTCGCAGAACGTCGCCCACCCTTCCTGCAGGAAATTCGCGGCGAGACCCGACGAGTTCATGGTCCACCCGTGCGAGACCTCGTGCGCGAACGCGAATGAGGGGCCGAGCGCCGGTTCGTCGAGCATGAGCGCGCTGTCGCCCGAGATGACCGCGTTGTTCATGCGCACCTGCCAGCCGCTGTGGCCTAACTGACGATCCTCCACCACGGCGAGATAGCGCGACGGCGCTTGCGGCTCGCCGAACCGCGGCACGAGCACGCGGTACACGAACGCAGCCGTGTTCGCGATCGTGTCGGGCGAGAAGTGAAAGCCCGGCGCGAAGAACGTCTCGAGCGTGAACTCGCCGCCGTTCACCTTCTGTGTCACGGGAGTCCAGTCGCGATCGTAGAGCAAGGCGAGCAGGAACTGTGGGTGGATGCTCGTGCCGTGAATCGTGCGGATACCGTTGCGCACCGTCTCGGTCTGCGGCACCGACGTCGTCAGCCGGTACTGCGCCGGGATTCTGACGGTCACCGTGAGCTGGCTGAAATCGTTGCCGCTGTCGTAGTTGAAGAACGGATGCCACGCGTCGGTATTGTTCATGGCGCCGTACGCCGGCAGCGTATCGGGCGACGTCGATGGTCTTACATTCGCGGAGTCGCCCGTGGTCGCCTTCGCCTCATGCTCCGCGGGAATCGTATAGGCGAGCACCAGCCGCGACGGGCCCGGTTTGCGCCCGCGCGTGTCGATCCACAGCACCCCGCCGCCGAACGCATACTTCACCCGCTTGCCGTCGAGGCGGACGAGCTGCAGCTCCGTCGCGTTGTTGATTCGCGTCGCGAAGCCGTACGGGCTCCCGGCGTCGATCGTGAGCGTGTCGACGATGCGGCTCAGGCGACCCGGCTCGATGTCCACGTGCAGCACGTGCGCGCGGATGTAGTTGAGCGTGTCGAACGGAATCTGGCGCACGAGCATCCACGCGCTGCCGCTGCGGCGTGCTTCATACAGACCCGACAATCGCCGGACGCGATTCGTTTCGTCCGACCCCGTCTCGATGCCCGTGGCGTGACCCTCGTGCACCGTGCCCGTGATGAGCAGGACAGCGCGCGACGCGTTGGACCACAGGACGCGTCCCAGCCCCGGCGTGCGCAACTGCTTGCGCTGCGCAGCGCCCTGCACCACCACTCGGCCTAACGGATCGGGGTAGATGCTGTCGAACGCCTCTGGCGTTCCAGTGGCGAAGCGCGCGAGCACGAGGTGGAGAAGCGAATCCGGCGATGGCGCGCCGGCCTCGACCGGCGCCGGCATCTCGACCGTGGTCGCGAAGTGTGTCGCCGGCCCGGCCTGGGCAGCGAGCGCGGTCGCGCCCAACACGGCGAGGGCGGACAGCCGGAGCGCGGTCATTACGTTAGGCATCGAAGGAATCGGTGTCGGATCTGGAGTTGCGTCGGCGGACCGCGTCAGTGCGCGCCCGTGCCGCCGTCGGATGGACTGCGGTACGTGACGTGACCGGCCGAATCGAGGAGCTGGATGGATGGCGCGCCGAGCGAGTCGACGCTGAGCAGGATCCGCGTGCGCCCTGCAGGATCGTTGAGCCGCACCGTCGCGGCTTTCTCGGCGCCTTTGCCGATGAGGATGCGCGACGCCGGCGTAAGACCGCTGTCGATCGCGAACTGCCGGACCGTGCGCATGGCGCTGTCGCGCTGAGGCCCGGCCGGTAACTTCATGGCCTGCATCGCACGATCGAGCATCGGCGCCATCGGCTTCTCGGGCCGGTCGATCACGCGGAGTCCAACCCAGTTGGTGTGCTCCGGTCCCCCCTCGTACGAGAGCTGTACGGTCTGGTCCTGTCGCCACTGATCCATGGTGAGCGACGCGCCGGCGTCGTATCCGCCATCGACTTTCTTGCCGTTCCAAATCAGACCGCCGTCTTCGTCGCCCACATCGTTGAAGAAGATCATGCCCGCCGGCTTTGCGCCGCTTCGCAGCGGATAGGTCTTCCCGTCGATGACCGGGTCGGGGAAATGGGCCTTGTTGGAAATCGCGAGCCGGATGGTGCCGTCAGGCTCGCGGACATTGATCCGGCCGACGTCGATGACGTCGAACTTGGCCGAGGGATGGTTACGGACGAGTCCGGTGAACGCGCCGCCCGCCAATATAATGAGTGCACTGAGGGTGACGGCGTTGAGACGACGGAGCTTACGGATCTCGCGTTCGAGCTGCTGGTCCATGGTAAGTGACTCCGCCGGCGGCAGTTGGGGAGAGCGGGTGGCTGGCTGTGGTCTTGGGGACGTCAGTCTGGCGCGTCGGAGGGGTGGACGTTATCATTTGTCCGGACCAATAGTAATTTGTCCGTATCAATAGCGAAAGACTGCTCTTCGTTGGACTTCGCCGTCGTTCTCTCACCACGCCTACCGCAGTCGATTACGCCGTCCGTCCGCGCTCCCCAGTCCGGTTCACCCGTCCACGAGGTTCCACCCTTGCCCAACATCAAGTGAGGAACGGTACCATGGGTCTCCGCTTAGCGCTCGCACTCTCGCTACTCGCGGGCGGCACGATGGTCGCCGAGTCGTTGCCGGCGCAACAGCCGCCGGCGGCCGCGATGCCGTCGCCCGCATTCGCTGCCACTGGTCTTCCTCCCGCTGCCCGCCTAACGGACCACCGGCGCGCGCCCGGCACCATCTCCGGGAAGGTCACCGACGTCAAGACCGGCGAGCCGCTGACCGCCGCGGGCGTCAAGCTCGAGGGCACGGAGTTAGGCGGCGTGACCGGCGAGGACGGCACGTACCACGTCGCCCGCGTGCCGGCCGGCACCTACAAGCTCACCGTGCGGCGCATTGGCTACGCGCCCGCCACGAAGACGGTGACCGTACCGGATGGCGGCGACGTCATCGCGGACTTCGGGCTCCGCGTCAGCGCGACGGAGCTCCAGGCGATCGTCGTCACAGGTACTGCGGGCAATCAAACGCGCGAGGCGCAGGGCGCGCCCGCAACATCCATCGACGCGGCTGGTCTCGCCTCCAAGGCGCCGATCACGAACATCACCGATTTTCTGCAGGGGCGAGTGGCTGGTGTCAACGTGACGTCGGCCGCGGGCACGATCGGCGCCGCACCGCGCATCCAGATCCGCGGCCCGGCCTCGATCTCCCTGTCGAACGCTCCGCTGGTGTTCATCGACGGCGTCCGCGTCGAGAGCGGCTCGCGACAGGACGTCGGCAGCTACCACGGCCTCGAGGGGTTGGGCGGCCAAACGGTCACCGCGCTCAACGACCTCAACCCTGACGACATCGCGAGCATCGAGATCGTCAAAGGGCCGGCCGCGGCGACGCTCTATGGCGCCGACGCGTCAGCGGGCGTGATCCAGATCATCACCAAGAAGGGCCAGTTAGGCTCGCGGAAGTTCACCCAGAGCGTCGGCGTCGAGTACAACAAAGTCGAGCCGAACTTCACGCCGTTGTCGGTGTTCGGCACGTGCAGCGCCGCCGACACCGCGCCCGGCGGCGCGGACCTCTGCCTCAACAAGCCCGCGGGCACCGTCATCTCCGCCAACCCGCTCGTGGATGCCGGCGTGTTCCGCAACGGCAACCTCAAGTCGGTCGACTACAGCGCGCGCGGCGGTGGCGACTCCTTCGGCTACTTCGTGTCCGGCAGCGTGAGCAACGAAGTCGGCACCGCCGCCAGCAACTATTACTATCGCCGCACGGGCCGCACGAGCTTCAACTGGGTGGTGAATCCGGAGTTGAGTTTCGACGCGGCCATCGGGCTGGCGTACAACGACTACCGCCTGCCCGAAGGCGACGACGCCAACTACGGCTACCTGACGCAGGGCTACTTCCTCACGTCCCCCTTCGCCGTGACGGTCAACCCGGACGGGACGCGGTCGGGCGGCACGAGCACGCCGATCCAGGGACTCGAAGCGATCCAGAACAAGCTCACCACGCTGCGGTTCACGCCCACGGCCACCGCCCACTACAACCCGTTCTCGTGGCTCACCAACCGCCTAACGATCGGCGGCGACCTGTCGTCCACCCAAGGCTTTACCTTCTTCCCGACCAACAACGGGAACTGGTACGCCGGCGACCAGGCCAACGGCTACGTCGAGGACGTGCAGAACCCGATCCACATCTACACGATCGACTACCTGGGTGACATCAAGCTGACGTTCGGCAGCAACGACCACATTGCGTCCGACCTCTCGTTCGGCAGCCAGTACATCAACACCACCACCAATTACCTCGCGGGCGTCGGCATCGGCCTGGCCGACAATTCATCGAACCTGGTCTCCTCCGCCGCGTCCAGCGAGTCGCACCAGACGTTCGCCCAGTCCAAATCGTTAGGCTTCCTCGCGCAGGAAGGCCTCGCCTTCGGCCAGACGCTGTTCCTCCAGTTAGGCGCGCGTGTCGACAAGAACTCCTCCTTCGGCCAGGACTACGGCGCGTTCTTCCTGCCCAAGGTCGGGGCGTCCTACGTGCTGTCGCAGGAGCCGTTCTGGCAGTCACTGTCGTCCGTCGTCTCGACGTTCCGGCTGCGCGCCGCGTACGGCACGACGGGTCGTGCGCCCGATCCCGGCGCGTCGCTCCGCACATATGCGCCGTTCCCGTTCGTGACGCCCACCGGCGGCGTTGGGCCGGGCCTCGTCCAACTGAGCCCGGGCAATCCGAACCTCAAGCCCGAGCGCGGCACCGAGTTCGAGGCAGGATTCGACGCCGGATTCTTCCAGGACCGCGCCGGCATCGAGCTCACGTACTTCGACAAGAAGACCAAAGACCTGCTGCTGCTCGACCCGCTCGCCCCGTCGCTGGCATTCACGGCGGATCCGTTCGTCAACGCCGGCAGCGTCGACAACCGCGGCTTCGAGCTGCTCCTCCGCGCGACGCCGATCAGCAACAAGACCGCCACGTGGGACATGACGTTCACCGCCAACACGCTGCGCAACCGCTTGCTCAGCCTGGGCGACATCACGATTCCTGACCGGAGTGAGATCAGCCCCGACCTCACGCTGCGCTACGCCGTGGGCCGACCGCTGTCCGCGTGGTACTCGAGCAAGATCATCAAGGTCGATACGGCCGCGGGCTTCGCAACCGTCACGAACACGCCGGTGTTCGATGCTCCGCAGTTCCCGACGTTCCAGGCCAATTTCGCCAACACGGTCACGCTGTTCCGCAACCTGCGCCTCTATGCGTCGTTCAGCGGCCAGAGCGGCGCCAAGATCTTGAACCTCACGCCGCTCCTGCAGGACCTCACGTTCACGAGCGCGGGCACCAACCTCCCGGCGGGCAAGGGCGGCTACACCAAGGCTCAATTCATCGAGCGCTTCGGGCCGTTCCAGACGGCAGATGGTACTCCGGTGCCGCTCGTGCTCGACCATTACCTCCAACCGACCGATTTCATCCGACTGCAGGAAGTGTCGGCGACGCTGTCGCTGCCTAACGACCTCGCCGCCCGGATGCACGCCACAGCGGCGTCGATCACGGTCGGCGGCCGCAACCTCGCGCTGTGGAAGAGCAGCAAGTTCACGGGCTACGACCCGGAGATGCTCTCCAATACCCAGAACGGCGGCAGCCTGCAATTCGCCACGACGGAGGAATTCACGGTGCCCCAACCCCGCCGCTTCGTCGTGCGGCTCAACCTCGAGTTCTGAGAGACACCACCATGACCACACTTTCCAGATGGATGCGTGCAACGGTCCTGACCGGCGTGGCGGTGATCGGGCTCGCCTCGTGCAGCATGAACGTCGACAACCCGTCGGTCATCGACGCCGGCAAGTTCAACCCGAATAACGACGGCACCACGTTGGCCCTGTCGGCGCAGACGAATTTTTACATTGCCTTCCAGAGCGTCGCGATGTTCGGCGGCTTGATCTCGGAGGAGGTGTGGACCGGCGCCGTGCGGCTGCAAACCAATCGGCTCGCAGCCCGCAACTTTGTCGGCACCGACGACATCAACGCCGACTTCTTCGCGCCGCTCAGCCTTGCGATCGCGTCCAACGAGAACGCCGTGTCGGTGCTGGCCAAAGGGGCTAACGCATCGACGGATCTCAACCTCGCCACCGCCGCGATGAACCTTGGCTTCTCCCTGGATGTGATGGCGGAAACAATGTGCTCCGGCGTCATCCAAGGCGGCCCAGAGCTAACGGACACGCAACTGCTCGACACGGCGGTCACGGCCTTTACGCAAGCCATTACCGTCGCGACAGCGGCAGGACCGGCCGGCGCGGCGATCGTGAACGCGTCTAACGTTGGTCTCGCGCGCGCGTATCTGCAGATGGGCGACTTCGCGAACGCGGCGGCCACCGCGGCGCTCGTCCCGCCTGACTTTGTCATCAACGTCGTCACGTCGGCGAATGTCAGCACGCAAGGCGTGCTCGGCAATACCTATCACTTCAACTCGCTGCAGGGACAGATCATCGCGCCGCAACTCTATCGCATCGGCGACCCGCGGATGCCGATCGACAGCACGACACCCTGTGCGACCCTGAACCAATTGCCGTGCGTCATCCAGGCGAAGTACACGAGCTACGGCGATCCCATTCGCTTGGGCTCGGGGCTCGAAGCACAATACATCCAGGCGGAGGCCGAGCTCCACGGGAGCGGCGCGACCTCGAATGCGTTGGCTCTCATCGCCGCGCGCCGCGCGGCCGGGGCTGAGCCTGCGTACTCGGGCGGGACGGACACGCTATCGGTCATCTCCGAGCTCCTCAACCAGAGGGCGCGTGACTTCTGGATGGAAGGGAAGAAGTTAGGCGACATCCGGCGCAACCCGTCGGTGCCGTTGACGGCCGTGCTCGCCGATCCCGCCGGTGCGCCGTTCTACACGACCTCTGGCGGCGGCACCTTCGGTACCAACTTGTGCGCGCCGATCCCGCCGGAGGAGACGAACGCCAACCCGAATTTCTGAGCGGAGGCAAATGCTCGGAATCAGTGGGACCGGAACTGGATATGGTGTGGTAGCCGCGCTCGCGGTGCTGGCCGTGGCCGTCGTCAGGCCGGCACCGGCGCGCGCGCAACAGGAGAAGCCTAACGCAAACGAACGGCCGGCGATGTACGACTCGTCGGCCTTCGCCGCCCTCACGTGGCGCGAGATCGGCCCCTATCGCGGCGGCCGATCGGCCACCGTCGCCGGCTCCGCCGCTCGGCCTAACGAGTACTACATGGGCACCACCGGCGGCGGCGTCTTCAAGACGACCGACGGTGGTGAAACGTGGAACCCGGTCACCGACAAGTACTTCGGCGGAACCATCGGCGCCATTGCGGTGAGCCCGTCCAACCCCGACGTCGTGTACGTCGGGACCGGCGAATACGACATCCGCGGCAACGTTTCGCACGGCGACGGAATGTTCAAGTCCGTCGACGCCGGCAAGACATGGCAGTTGGCGGGGCTCGCGGATTCGCGCCAGATCGCGCGCGTGCGCATCGACCCGCATAATCCGGACGTCGTCTACGCCGCGGTCTTCGGCCACGTGTGGGTGCCCGACACCGCACGCGGCATCTATAAGTCGACGGACGGCGGCGCGCACTGGCGACGCGTGCTCTACCGGAACGATTCCACGGGCGCGATCGAGCTCGTGCTCGATCCCGCGAACCCCGACATTCTGTACGCCGCGCTGTGGCAGGCCGGCCGCACGCCGTGGTCGTTGTCGTCGGGCGGCGCCGGCAGCGGCATCTTCAAGTCGACCGACGCCGGCGAGCACTGGACCGAGCTCACGCGCGCGCCCGGCCTGCCTAACGGAGTGATCGGCAACATCGGGCTCGCCGTGTCGCCGGCCGCGCCCAACCGCGTGTGGGCGCTCGTCGAGGCCGACTCGGGCGGCGTGTTTCGCTCCGATGACGCGGGCGCCACCTGGCACCGCACCAACGACGAGCGCAAGCTCCGCCAGCGCGCGTGGTATTTCTCGCGCATCTTCGCCGACCCGAAGGACTCGAACCGCGTGTACGTGCTCAACGTGCACGTGTTCCGCTCCGACGACGGCGGCGTGAAGTTCGATACCGCGATCGCGACGCCGTCCACCGACAACCACGATCTGTGGATCGCGCCGAACGATCCGCAGCGCATGGCCGAAGCCAACGACGGCGGCGCAACGGTGTCGATCAACGGTGGCCGGTCGTGGCTCCCGGAAGCGCAGCCGACGGCGCAGTTCTACCACGTCGAGACGACCAACGACTTTCCGTACCAGGTGTGCGGCGCCCAACAGGACGCCGGCACGCTCTGCGGCCCCTCGCGCTGGGATGGCGGCATCGACATAGGCCAGTGGGAGGACGTCGGCGGCGGCGAAAGCGGATACATCGTCGCGCGCGCCGATTCGCCTAACGTTGTGTTCGCCGGCTCATACGACGGCCGCCTCACGCGCCTCGACCGGCGCACGCACCAGATGACGGTCGTGAGTCCCTGGCCCGACAACCCGATGGGCTACAGCGCCGGCGACATCAAGTATCGCTTTCAATGGACGTACCCACTGGCCATGTCGCCGCGCGATCCGAACACGCTCTACGCCGGTGCGCAGGTGCTGTTCCGCTCGCGCAACGACGGCGCGAGCTGGCAGGTGATCAGCCCGGACCTCACGCGCCACGACCCGCGCACGTTAGGCCCATCGGGCGGACCGATCACGAAAGACCAGACATCCGTCGAGTACTACGGAACGATCTTCGCGATCGCCCCGTCGCCCGTCGTGACCAACGAGATCTGGACGGGCTCCGACGATGGCATGATCTACCTCACGCGCGACGGCGGCGCCTCATGGACTAACGTGACGCCGCCTAACCTGCCCGAGTGGATGCGGATCTCGATCATCGAGCCGTCGCACTTCGATGCCGGCACGGCATACGTGGCGGCGAATCACTACCAGATGGATGATCTCCGCCCGTACCTCTATAAGACCACCGATTACGGCAAACACTGGACGTCGATCTCGGCCGGCATTCCATCTACGGAATTCACGCGCGTGATCCGCGAGGATCCGGAGCGTCGCGGGCTGCTCTACGCCGGCACCGAGCGCGGCGTGTGGATGTCGTTCGACGACGGCGGCCATTGGCAGTCGCTCCGCCGCAACCTGCCGATCGTCCCGGTGCACGATCTCGCGATCAAGAACGGCGATCTCATCGCCGCGACGCACGGGCGCGGATTCTGGGTGCTGGACGACATCTCGCCGCTCCGGCAGCTCACGCCCGCAGTTGTTGCGCGTGATGCGTACTTGTTCACGCCACGCTCGGTATATCGCGCGACGTTCTCCGGCGGCCCGACCAACGGTGCCCAACACGATGCGGGGCCGCCCAAAGCGGGCAATCCGCGCTCGGGCGCCGTCGTGTACTACTGGCTCCGCTCGCCCAACGATACGGTCACGCTCGATTTTCTCGACGCGACTGGTCGCGTGCTCCGCTCGTTCAGCAGCCGGGTGGCGAATCCATCCGACACGGCCAGCGGGGTCGAGGATGTGGAAGTGCCGGTCCGGCGCCAACCGATCGCGCCTAACAAGGCGGGGCTCAACACCTTCGCGTGGGACCTGCGCATGCCCGATCCGACGTCGTTCAAGGGCATGGTGCTGTGGGCCGGGAATCCGGTGGGCCCGCGCGTCGTCCCGGGCCGCTACGCGGTACGCCTTACGGTGAACGGCCGCGCCCAATCGCAGTCGTTCGTCTTGCGTCCCGATCCGCGGTCGAGTGCGACGCAGGCCGACCTGGCAGCGCAGTTCGCGCTCCTCACGCACATCGCTGATACGATCGGTGCCGCCAACAACGCGGTGAAGACGATTCGCAGCGTGCGCGCCCAACTGACAGCGCGCTCGCCGCAGCTCGGCGAAGCGAAAGAAGCCGCGACTGCGCTCGAGGATTCGTTGACGCGCATCGAAGAAGCGATCTATCAAGTGCGCACGCGCGCGAGCGAAGATCCGCTCAACTTCCCGATCGGCCTCAACGACAAGCTCGCCGAGCTCGCGGCATACACGGGAGAAGGGAACGTTCGACCCACGGCGCAGGACTACGCTGTGTTCACCGAGCTCGCCACGCGCCTCGACGCCCAGTTGCGGCGCCTGCGTGACGCGTTAGGCGGGCTCAAGTCCATTAACGCCGCGTTGGGCAAAGCTGGCGCATCGCCGATCGTTGCCGGCATCGCCAACCAACGATAGGCATCGGTGCGCCGCGTCCACGCCAGTGCGCAGGGGTGGGTCCGACGACGCTGAAAGCGGACACAACCGGACACATACGGACGAGGCCGGAGAAGAAAAAAGTGTGGACAAACAAAAACGAAACACTTTCATACGGCCGCGGACGCACGCCGAACAGCCGTGCCAATCCGTTAGTCCGGCAGGGTCCGCGTAGCGACTCGTATCACCAACCGCCGCGCCTGGCGTGCGGTCATGACTGAAGCCCTCAGATTCCGAATCACTATGATCGACATAGCCTGTGCGGTACGCGTCACGGCCAGCGCCTCCTGTCTCGCACTTGTCGCAGCGTGGCCGCTCTGCGCTCAGCAAGGCCCGGTGGTCGACGTCTCGTTCCCGGCGTCCGCGCACCAGGGCCCGATCACCGGTCGGGTGCTGCTCTTCCTGTCGACCGACAGCACGCCCGAGCCGCGATTCCAGGGCGGCGCGCTCGGCTCCAACGGGCCGGTGTTCGGCATCGACGTGTCGCGGCTCGCGCCTAACGCACCCGCCAGGCTCGGCGGCGCGACGCGCGGATTCCCGTTCGCGACGTTAGGCGAT
>JAICLH010000311.1 GCA_025927495.1 Gemmatimonadaceae bacterium | reverse complement strand
CGCGGCGTGTGCGCGATCTTGCTCGGCGACGACGCGGCCGCCCTGGAAGGGGAGCTGGCCCGGCGATTTCCGCGCGCCACGCGGCTGCCGGGCGGCCGGACCATGCAGGCCACGCTGCGCCGGGTCGTCCGCCTCGTCGACGAGCCGGGGCAAGCCACGCAGCTCCCGCTGGACCTGCACGGCACGCTGTTTCAGGTTCGCGTCTGGCAAGCGCTGACGCGGATCCCGGCTGGCCAGACCACCACCTACGCGGCGCTGGCCGCGGAGATCGGGTCGCCCCGCGCGGCCCGCGCGGTCGCGCGCGCCTGCGCCACCAACCATCTCGCGGTAGCCGTCCCCTGCCATCGCGTGATCCGGGGCGACGGCGACCTGTCCGGGTACCGGTGGGGGATCGAACGCAAGCGCGCGCTGCTGGCGCGCGAGCGCGGTTAGTCTGGCGGTGACAAAGGGGGGCTACCATCCCGGCTGGAGTCAGTCCCTCGATCACGCCGAAGCGTGAGCGAGGGGTGGTAAACCGCCCAGATCTGGGTGCCTCGGGCCCCAGTCGGCAGAGGCCCGGCAGGAAGCGTAAAGCGCGTACAGGGCCGCCACGTGGCCCTGCAGACACCTCGACTTCCGAACGCCGAGGCGCGCTCACATGAGCAAGGCGAGGGCAAACACGGCGATGTGCACGAGTAGCCGCTTCGCGACGTTCGCGTGTTTACGAAGGTGCGTGCGTCCATGATGCCCCTTCTTGCGTTCACCACTCCGGCGCCGTCCAATACACCCAGCACCTACTTGAACACCGCTGATGCGCGTCCGGATCGACGGCGCCGCATCTGATCAGGGCTCGCCGTCGCGGAGATGGTGGCGGAATCCATGCAGTAGCTTTTTCTCCAGCGTCCGCAGAGACTGTCGAGTCACACCTATGGCATCAGCCGCCTGTCGCTGAGGCATGCCCTCAACGAACCGCAGGTGATGCACGGCGCGCAGGTCTGGCTCCAATCCAGCGACGTAAGCCTCGGTGTTCGCAAGGAGTGCCGCGTCGAATGCGGGTGGATCGAGTTCTTCACCGACCCGTTCCGCAAACGATTCAAGGATGTTTGGCGCAGCAATCTCCCGGCAGGAGCGACGGCTCCAGTCGATTACCACGTTCCGAGCGATGGTCGTCAGGAACGGTCCATAGTCGCGCGCTCCGTCGTACTGAGCTCGCGCGCGGTCCGAGAATGCCCTGAGAAATACCTCCTGCACGAGGTCAGCGAGATCCGCGGAGGTCAATCGACCCAAGCTGTGCAAAACGCTACGTACGCTCTGTTGAACGTCGCGGATGTACAACGAGTAAACGCGTTCGAGTGCCTTGCGATCACCCAGCCGAAACGGCCCCACCAACGCGCTCTCCATCTGACCACCCTCCGTGGGGGTACGACTATGCAAAAAGCTACCAAGTGTCGCAATGAAAACTTATTACATCGGCTGCCACGCTTTTGACACCGCCGCCCAACGCGCGGCGTGCGAGGCAGCGAAGACGAGGGCAGATGTCGGCGGGTAAAGGACGGCGTTGTCTGCAGGACGCCGACGGCTTCCATTCGTTGACGGCGCACTGCTTCGTGTGTCGCGTTACATGCGGTGATTGGTGTGAGAAAGCGACAAGGCTGCCGTAATCAACCTGCCCAGTAATCGCATGGTCGACAAGGTGTGACAACCGTCGACGGTGCCGTGGCCGCGTGCGCCACTGAAGCCAGCAAGCAAGTGACCCTACGACCAAGCCGTGCGACGGGAACAAGTTGTATGGGTGAAGATCTCATCCTGACGTGAAAATGCAGGGGATCGCGGGAAGCTGACGAAGCGCCGGTGACAAAGTAAACGCGGCGAAAGAGTTGAAGGGGCAGAGCCGGCCGCGGTACTTCGAGGTT
>JAICLH010000190.1 GCA_025927495.1 Gemmatimonadaceae bacterium | reverse complement strand
GCCCAAGGCGGCGACCAGCGCCGTCATCATGATCGGGCGCAACCGCAGGACCGCTGCCTCACGCGTCGCCTCGAGGATCCTCACGCCGCCGTTGCGCAGCTCGTTCGCGTACGAAATGTACACGACCGCCGTTTGCACCGACACGCCGAAGAGTGCGAGGAAACCGATGCCCGATGAGACGGAGAACGGCGTTCCACTGACCAGGAGCGCGACCAATCCGCCCACCGGCGCCGACAGGATCACGCCGAACACCGTGATGAACGGGAACTTGAAGTTGCCGTACAGGACGAACAGCAACAGGAAGATCACGAACAACGTGAGCGGCAGGATGACGCGAAGTTGGGCACGAGACGCCGTGTACTCCTGGTATTCGCCGCCCCACACGACGCGGTAGCCTGGCGGCAGCTTGACCGTCGCGCTCACCTGTCGTTGGGCATCCTGCACCGCGCTCGCCAGGTCGCGCCCGTTCACCGAATACTGAATGCCGATGAAGCGGCTGTTGTCCTGCCGGTAGATGAACGACGCTCCGTTAGACACCTCGACGTCGGCGATGTCCTTGAGCGGGATCTGCTCGCCGTCGGGCGCGGCGACGAGGATGCTGCCGATCTGTTGCGGATTCTCGCGGTACTGCGGTTCCAGCCGCACGACGAGGTCGTACAGCCGTTCGCCCTGCTCGACCTGCGTCGCGACGCCGCCGCCCACGGCGGCTTCGATGAGTGCGTTGACGTCGCCGGCGTTGATGCCGTAGCGCGCGATCTTCGCGCGATCCACCGCCACCGTGAGCGCCGGCTGGCCGAGCTCCTGCACGAGCGTGAGATCGCCGAGGCCGCGGACGCGCTCGAGCACCCGCTTGATCTCCTTGCCCTTCTTCTCGAGCACGGTGAGATCGGGTCCGAATACTTTCACATCGAGCGCGCTCTTGAGACCAGTCTCCGCTTCGTCGACGGCGTCTTCCGCCGGCTGCGTATAGTTGAAGGTGATGCCGGGGAACGTCTCGAGCTTCTTGTCGATCGCGTCGATGAGGTCCTGCTTCGAGTGATACGAGCCGGTCCATTCTCCGTAGGGCTTGAGCCCAACGTAGAACTCGGCGTTGAAGAAGCCCGTCGGGTCGGTGCCGTCGTCGGGACGGCCGTGCTCGGAGCCGACGACGGTGACTTCGGGGAACGAGTGCAGGATCGCGCGAATCTTCGGCACGATGGCCGCGCTCTCGTCGAACGAAATCGTGTACGGCATCGTGGCGCGCACCCACAGCGCACCTTCATCGAGGTGCGGCATGAACTCGGCGCCGATGACCGGGATCAGCAGCAGCGACAGCGCGAACACGGCGGTGGACGCGATGGTCGTGGCCCACGGGCGTCGCAGGCACGCATCGAGCGCCCGCTCGTACAGGCGCCTAACCCAATCGAAGGCTTTGTTCCGTCGCTCCTTCACACCGCGCCGGAGGAGCCACGAGCACAGGACCGGAATGAGCGTCAGCGTGACGAGCAGCGAACCGATGAGCGCGAAGATCGTCGTATCGGCCATCGGACGGAACAAGCGGCCCGACGGACCGGCGAGCACGTAGATCGGGAGGAAGCCCGCTACAATGACTGCCACCGCATAGAAGATCGGCCGGTCGACTTCCGCCGCGGCCGCCCGGATCACGTCGATCAGGTCGTACGCGGTGCCGTGTCGGAGCGCGAGTTGTCGATGGATGTTCTCGACCATCACGACGGCGCCGTCGACGAGAATGCCGAAGTCGATGGCGCCGATTGACAACAGGTTCGCGGGGATGCTTCGGATGTCGAGCCAGATGAAGGCGAACAGCAGCGACATCGGGATCGCCACCGCCACGATGAGCCCGGATCGGACGTCGTACAGGAAGAAAATGAGCACGACGATCACGAGCAGGATACCGCGGATCAGGTTGTCTTCGACGGTGCGCGTGGTGAGGTCGACGAGATCGCTGCGGTCGTAGAACGGCCGGATGCGGACATCGCGCGGCAGCACGGAGTCGTTGAGCTGCCGGGTCATGGCTTCGACGCCCTTGAGGACCGTCTGCGTCTGTTCGCCGCGGCGCATGAGGATCACGCCTTCGACGGCGTCGTTGGTCTGATTGAAGCCGAACTGGCCTAACCGTGGGGCGTGGCCGATGACGACATCGCCGAGGTCCTTGACGAGGATGGGCGTGCCGTTGTGCACGGCGACGACGATGTTCGAGATGTCGTCGAGCGTCTTGATGCGAGCGAGGCCGCGCACGTAATAAAACTGGCCGCCCTCCGAGTAGAACCCGCCGCCGGCGTTGCCGTTGTTGTTGGCGAGCGCCTGCTGCACTTCGGGGACGGTGAGGCCGGCGCCGGCCAGCCGCGTCGGGTCGACCAGGACCTGGTACTGCATGGTCTCGCCGCCTAACGGAGAATCGTCGGCGACACCGCTCACCGACTTGTACGCCTTGGTGATCACCCAATCGTTGATGTTCTTGAGCTCCATCGCCGAGCGGTCGTTGCTCTCGAGGACGTAGCGGTAGACGAGTCCGGAGGGCGACGTGAGCGGCACGAGCCCGGGCGTCACGCCGTCGGGCAGCGCCAGATCGCCGAAGCGCTCGAAGGCCTGCTCGCGCGCGAAATAGTCGTCGGTGCCGTCCTCGAACGTGAGGGTGACGTCGGACAGGCCGTAGAGCGAGATGGAGCGGACAATTTTCAGCTTGGGCAGTCCGTTCATCTCGACTTCGATCGGCACCGTGATCAGCCGCTCGACTTCTTCGGATGCGTGGCCCGGCCACTGCGTGACGATCTCGACCATCGTCGGCGAGAGATCCGGGTAGGCATCGACCGGCAGCCGGCGGAACGACCAGATGCCGACGCCGATGAGGAGGAGTGCGAGCAGCGAGACGAGAAAGCGCTGGCCGAGCGATGCGCCAATGATCCGGTTGATGTACGACTGGCTCGACTGGTCCGGGTTAGGCATCTCGGGTGGTGTGCGGCCTGGGGGCGCGGTCATTGGCTCTGCGCGAACTGGAGGAAGAGCCCGCCCTCGGACACGACCTTGTCGCCGGATTGGAGGCCCGACGCGATCTGGTAGCGGTCGGCGAGGCGTTCGCCGAGCGTGACCGACCGGCGCTCGAACGCGCCGTTCGTATCCTGCACGTACACGAACGGATTGTTGTCTTCATCGCGCAGCACGGCCGCGATCGGCACGAGCAATCCGTTGTGCTCGTGCCGCGAGTGCACCGTGACGCGCACGTACATGTCTTTCTTGAGCAGGCGCTCGGGGTTCGACACGACGACCCGAGCGGCGGTCGCCTTGGTCGCGGAGTCGACTTCGGCCGCGATGTTGTCGACGGTCCCGTGGAAGACGTTGGTCGACGCGTTGGTCACGACGTCCGCCTGGTCGCCTAACCGAACGTCGGAGAGGTCGGATTCGAAGACGTTCGTCATCACCCACATGCGCGACAGGTCGGCCACGGTGAAGCACGGCGTCGTGCCGGCCTGGAGCAATTGACCGGGGGTGACGAGGCGTTCGACGACGGTCCCGGCGATCGGCGCGCGAATCGCGCCCTGCACGTTCGCGACGGGCCGGTTCTCCTGCAGCGCCTGGATCGTGGTGTCCTCGACGCCGATCGCGCGCAACTGCTCGAGCGCGGCGTCGCGATCGGCGGCGGCGGACACGGCGTCGGTCTGCGCCTGTTCCATGTCGCGGCGCGCGATCGCGTCGTTCTTGTACAATTGGACATCCAGATCGGCGATGTGTTGCAGATTGCGCGCGGTCGCCGCGGCCTTCCGATAGTTGGACACGGCGGCTGCATAATCGGGCGACGACACGTACGCCAGCGCCTGTCCGCGCGACACCGCATCGCCGGGTTGCACGAGAATGCGCGTCACCGGGCCGGAAATGGGTGCCAGCACCTGCGTCGACTGATCTCCGTCGAAGGCCACGGTGCCGGTGGCGTAGACCAGCGGCTGATACCGCGTGGGCGCGACGGTGGTAATCGAGATCCGCTCGCGTTGGGCGGGCGGCAGCACGAGCTCGCCGGGCTTGGCGGCCGGCGCGGCGCCGTATCCGGGGGCGCGCTCGGCCGACGCGGGCGGCGCGTCCTTGGAGCAGCCGCCCAACGCAACGGCGGCGAGAACGGCGGCCGCCGCCGTTAGGCGGACACGGCATCGGATGGGCGATCGCAAGTCAATCATGCGGAACTCCGGATGGTGCGGTCGCGAGCGGCGCGCCGACGGCGAGCTCGAGCTGCGCGATGGCATCGTTCACGGCGCCGAGGGCGTCGGTGTATTGCGTTTGAGCGTCGAGAAAATCGCGTTCGGCATCGAGCACCTCGAGCGCGGACGAGCCGCCGAGCCTGTAGCTGTTCGACGCGATGGTGTACGCCTGTTGGGCTTCGGGCACGAGCTCGTCGCGCAGATACTGCGCTTGCTGGAGCGCGGTGGCGGCGCCGGCATACGCGACGCGCACTTCCTGGTTCACCTGCGCGACGAGGTCGCGGTTGGTGGCCGCGAGCTCTTTCTCGTGGTGCTCGGACTCGGAGACCTCGCCGCCCGTGTGCTGCCAGAAGAACAGCGGGAATCCAATCCCGATGCCGGTGTCGTAGGTGGCGGGCGTCCCGACGACATTCAGCCGCGTGACGCCGACGCTGATGTCCGGCAGCCAGAATTCCTTGGCCAACGTGGTGGCCGCGCTCGCGCCCGCCCGTTGAGCGGTGAGGCTTCGCAACTCGGGGCGGAGCTCGGCGGCGCGCTGCTCGAGTACGCGCAAGTCGGGGAGCGCCGGCGGAATCTCGAGCGAATCCGCCGGTGCGATGTTCGCGCCTAACAGACGGCCCATGAGCCGGTTGAGCGACGCCTTCGCGTTGGCCACGTCGCGCTGACCGGAGATGATGTCGTTCTGCGCCTGCGCGACATCGACCTTCGCCTTGATCACGTCGAGCTTGGGACTCGTTCCGCCCTCGTAGCGGGCTTGCGTACGCGTGAGAAAATCCTGTGCGAGCTGCTTGGCCTGCTGAAAATCGTCCAGGTGGCGCTGCGCGACGAGCAGCGAGTCGTACGTTTGCGACGTTTGCGACGCGAGCTGCTGCTTGAGTTGGAGGTACGACAACTCCGATGTTTGCACATCGGCGCCGGCCACTTTCCCGCGCAGCCTGATGCGGTCCGGGAAGGGGACCGTGAGGTTGAGCGCGTAATCGTGTTCGGTGGCCGAGTTCGGCGTCAGCGCACCGTTCTGCCCAACGATGGTGGCCGAGAGCGACGGATCGGGAATGGCAACCGCCTCGGTGCGGCGTGCGCGGGCTTGTTCGGTCTGTTCGAGCGCCGCGATGAGCGTCGGATTGTGCGCGAGCGCGGAGTCGATGGCGTGCTGGCGTGTGATCATCAGCGTTGGGCCGCTGTCGTTCGCGATCGTCGGAGGCGGGTGCTGCGCCTCGCCGCGAATGCGATGCATCTCGCGCGCGATGCGAGCCGAATCGGCGCCGGCCGCGCTGTCGGCGCGGGCGGCGGAATCGGGGCGAGTGCGGGGCACGGGCTGCTGTGCGTGCGCCGCCACCGCCAACGCGAGCGTCAGCGCTCCAACGATCTTTCCAACGTGCATGTGTCGTCCTCGTCCTGGTGTGACCGGGGGGCCGATCCGGGCCGTGGACACCGCGATGGATGGCGGGCGCGGGCGCACGACGGCTCTTGCCGGCGGCTACGATCCCCGTTAGGCGGAGCGGCGCGGGCGCGCGCGGCCCGAGGGCCGCGACACGCCGGCGTCCCGTCTAACGGGACGCGACGAGGAGGAGAGGCGGTGCGCGGGGCGCGTGCGGCTCGATGCCGCGCGCGCGTGGTGGGGCGACGGCCTGCGCGACGCGCATCGGCGCGACGCGTGCGACGGCCGGCGTGGGCCGCTCAACACGGGAGGGCAGTCCGTTCGCGCCGATCTGCAGCGCGAGACACGCCGGACAATCGTTCGGGTTATGACTGTGGTGCAGATGAATGCCCGCATCTTCCACGTGCGCCGCGGCGCTATGCGACGCGAGCGCTTCGGCGGCCGGCGCGATGCCGACGGCCACGACCTGCGCGATGAGCAGGATCAGGCCGGCGAGGCGCGTCAGCCGCGAACGGCTGGAACGGAAGGTGGCGAACACACCCGTCATACGCACAAAGTAGCGGCGGCGCTGGTGGGTGTCACGAGCGGGGCATCAAACGGTTGACGGCGTGCGCGACCGATCATGGCTGCGGCTTGAGGATGTCGAGCGGGTCGACGGGCCGTCCTTCGGGGCGCATCTCGAAGTGGAGATGCGGGCCCAACTCGGGGTCCGTCGACCCGACACAGCCGATGATGTCGCCCTTGCCGACGACGTCCCCCTTCTTGACGGTGACCTTCTCGAGCGAGCCGTAGACGGAGTAGTCGCCGCCCGGATGTTCGATGATCACCGTAAGGCCGTACGTGCCGAAGGGCTCGGCGACGCGCACCTTGCCCGCGGCCACGGCGTGCACCTCGGCGCCTTCGGCGGCCTTGATGCCGATGCCGTTCCAGCGGACGGTGGTGTTGTTGGGGTTCACCACGCGCCCGAAATTGTAGAGCAAGGTCCCATCCACCGGCCAATCGAGACGGTTGGCGCTGTTGAACACGCCCGCCGCGCGCGGTGCGTTAGGCGACGCGTTCTCGGCGCGCCGGCGCGCGGCCTCCAGGGACGCGATCACGTTGGTGAGGCGTCCTTCGTCGCTGGCGATCTGCGTGATGCGGCGGTCCGTGACGCGCGCGCTGCGTTGGGCATCGTGCAGGCTCGCCGCCTGTTGGGCCTGGAGGTTGCGCAGGCGCTGTTCTTCGTCGGCCTTTTCCTGGCGGTTCTCCTCCATGTCGCTCTGGAAGTGGACGAGGTTGCCGCGCTGGCGGTCGATCTGGTTGCGCAGATCCTCCACGCGGCGCACGAGCACGCGGTCGCGGAGCGCGATGAGGTGGAGGTACTTGTAGCGCGCGATGAGATCGCCGAAGCTGTTGGCCGAGAGCAGGACCTCGAGAGAGAAGAGCGGGCCGCGCTTGTAGATGTCGACCAACCGGCGTTGGAGGATCACACGCTTCAACGTGAGCTCGTCCTGCGCGTCGACGAGATCCGAGGTGGTGCTCGCGACCTCGGCGTTGATGGCGTCCAGTTGGGCATCGAGCGAGCGGACGACGCCGGCGGTCATGTCCGCTTCGCGATTCAGGTTGTCGACCTCCTCGGACAGGTCGTGCACCGTGCTCTGCAGCGTCAGGCGTCGCTGCTCGAGGCGTTCGCGTTCGGCGCGCAACGCTTCGAGTTTGGCGCGCTCGGCCTTGAGGCGCGCTTCGGGGGTGTCGGCGGATGGTTGGGCGGGAGCGGTTTGGGCCCGTGTGATCATCGGATGCGCGCCCGCGGCGAACACGAGCACGGCGCAGAGGGCGGTGCGCGCGAGCCGGTCAGACATCGCGCAGGTGCCGGTCCACCGACAGCGCGCTGCCGAGGAGGCCGATCACGCCGCCGGCCAGCACGCCTAACGCAGCCGAACCCGACTGG
>JAICLH010000120.1 GCA_025927495.1 Gemmatimonadaceae bacterium | reverse complement strand
TTCACGCCGATGGATGCACTGCAGGGCCCGGCGCAGAAGATCTACTACGTGCACCCGCCGTCGGCGTGGGTGGCGTTCCTCGCGTTCGGCGTGGTGGCCGTCGCGAGCATCATCTACCTGTGGATGAAAGACCCGCGCCTCGATCGCCTCGCGGAGTGCTCGGCCGAGGTGGGCGTGGTGTTCACGACGATCACGCTGATCACCGGCTCGCTGTGGGGCAAGCCGATCTGGGGGACGTGGTGGACCTGGGATGCGCGCCTCACGTCGACGCTGTTCCTGTGGTTCATCTACGTGGGCTACCTGATCCTCCGCGGCGCGGTGGAGGACCCCGGGATGCGCGCCCGCTACTCGGCTGTGTTAGGCATTTTGGGCTCGCTGCTCATCCCCTTCATCCACCTCAGCGTGTACCTGTTCCGCACGCTGCACCCGATGCCCATCATCGGGAAGCCGAGCCGCCCGTCGCTGCCGAACGACATGCTGGTGACGTTTCTGATGTCGTTCTGCGCGTTCACGCTGCTCTACGTGGCGCTGCTGCGCGCCCGGTATCGCCTCGCCACCGACCAGGCCGTGCTCGACGCGGAGGAAGGGCGATGATCCCGAACAACGCGGGCTACTATCACGCGGCGTACATCATCGTCGTAGCGGTCCACGTGGCGTATGCCGCGAGCATCTGGTGGCGCCGCCGGTCGGTGCGGGAGCGGCTGGACGCCGACGCCGCGCGGCGGGGCCCGCGCGGCAGACGCCTGAGGGGGCCCCGCCGAGCGGCTTCCGTCAGGAGTGCCCGCCGCGGCCGGCGATGCAGCGCATCGCCGGCTCGCTCACAAACTTCTTGTGCACGAAGCGCTCGCCCCACGAAAGCGGCGTCACATCGCGGTACTCGCGCAGGATGTCCGTGCCGTAGCCCGGGTGCAGCTGCTTGCGGAACGACGCGCGCACGTTCGGATCGGCACCCTGGTCCAATAGCAGGAGCGCGAACGCAGCCTCGAACGGGCCGCCGTGATGGTTCATCCAGAATGCGGGCTGCGACACCACGGTGTTGAAGAGCGCGGTGTGACCGCCGAACCCGTCTCGGTTCATGTCGGCCCTCGCGTTCACGTCCATGCCGTGGTCCAAGAGCCATCGCGCAATCTCGAACTCGTCGTAGTCGACGCACATGTGGAGCAGCGTCGTGCCGCCGAGCGGCGTGCCGTGCGTGGCCAGCACCTCGTCGTGGCAGCCGAGCTCGGGTGGATAGATCTCGGAAAACGCGAAGGTGCGTCGCAGGAGTGATGGATCGCGACGGAGGTGCTGCTCGAGCAGGTCGAGGCGGCCGCGATGGAGCGCCATCACCGGCGTGTCCGGCAGCTCGAGCCCATGCGCCACGTACATCTCGAGGATCGCGTGCTTGGCCGTCGGGTTGCGGCTGTCGGATTCGAGGACCACATCCACCGGCGCGACGCCACGGCCGTCGGGGCCCACTACCGGCGCACCGAGCTCCAGCATGAGCCCCGTCCCTTCGACGCTCAGCGTGTATGCCGGACCGCCGAGCGATGCGGCCGTTGGGCACGGCGAGCCTAACCGGCGGTGGAGTCGGCGCGCCGTCTCGACCTTTCCTTGCAGCGTTGCGCGGTCCACGGCGGTCTCGAGGTCCGACGCGCCTAACTCGAGCAGCGCGTCGATGATGCGATCGCGGCCCAGGTTCGCCGCGTAGCTCATCGGCGGACCCCAATGGCTGTTCGTGCGGACGAGCGCGTGTTCGCGCAACATGTCGGGGAACTTGATGACGAGCTCGCGCACGGCGTCGACGTCGTCGCGCCAGATCGCATCGATCAGCTCGCAGGCGTGGACCAGGCGCGGCCAGCTCTGCGCCTGGTAGGCGCGCGCGAGGACGAGCTGGGCATCGGCGAGCGTGGCCTGCGCCGGATCGATCTCGCGCGGATGAAACTCCGCAAACTCCGCGAGGGCCGATTCATCGCCCTCGTGCGCGGCGCGCAAGAGGTCTTTGGCTTGGTGCCGGAGCTGCTCGAGGTCGGGACGGACCGGCAGGTGACGGTTAGGCATGACGAGCCTCCTGGGTGCGCCCGTGGTCCGCCGGCATCGGGCAGAGGAGGTTCGTGTGAACCGTTCCTGTCGCGTACCAAACCAGGTGGACTCGGTCCTTTCCGCGGACGGGCGGCGCCCTGCACGCCGTGACTGCACCCTACCGCACGGCCGGCGGGTCGTCAAGTCGCGGTGCGGCGCCGCGACCCAAACGAGAACGCGGGCCGCGCACTCGCGCGACCCGCGTCTCGTCAAACGAGAACCTGCGATGAGATGTTATCGGTTGGGCAGCACCGCGTGGCGTGCGACACTCGACGCGCGCAGCACGTGCATTTGGTGCTTGATCACGCCGGCGGCTTGCACCAGCGGTGTCGTATCGACGCGCGTGACCGCGGCGAGCACCTGTTCGTTGGACGCGTCGTACGCCAGGGCCACGTCGTTCGCGCCGGGCGTCAGCGCCGACGAGCAGCCGACGTACAACCCGGCCATGCCGGTCGTGACCTGATACGCCCGCAGCGACGTCGACGAGAGATCGCTGCTGCTGCACGCGTAATTCCCGCCCGCGTTAGTCATCTGCGAGCCAAGGTTCGACAGGAACGCATTTTCGAGCGAGAAGTACCGGCCGTAGGTGGGCGGATTCTCACCGACAAACACGATGCGGCCGCCGTCCTTGGCGAACTGCTCGAGCGTGGTGATCTCATTCGTGGTGAACGACTGCGTCGGCACGAAGAACATGATTACTTTGACGCTGCTCGGGATCGACGTGAGGTCGCCCTGGTTCGTGCTGCGAACCGAGACGGTGTAGCCGAGACCCTGCATCGCCGACTCCGCCATCGCAAACGAGTCGCAGTCGCCGCACAGGGAACCGTGCCCGAAGTCGAGCCATACCGTCGTGCCCGACGCGCGCGCGCCCGATGCCGTGTAGGCCACGAGGTTGCGCATCAGGATCGCATTGTTCGAGTCGGCGGTGAGGCCGGTGTCCTGGAACAACGCGAGATCGTTGAACACGACGAGGTCGCCGCCGGGGGTCGGCGCGAGCGAAACCTGAATGGACGCGCCGTTGCTTTCGACGCCTTCCGCAAAGGCGAAGATCTGCGCGCTGCCGGCGCCCACGGCGGTCACGAGACCGGTGGAATCGACGGCCGCCACGGACGTGTCGCTCGAGGCCCACGCGAAGGAGACACCTGACGCGATGGTGCTGTCGGTATGCTGCGCACTGGCCGTCAACTGCACCGTCGCGCCAATGGAGGTCAGCGTGTCGGCCGACGGCGTGACGGACACGAGTGAGACGAGATGCCCAACGGTGAAGACCACGTGCGCGTTGCACGCGGCGTGGCACGCGGGCGCGGTCACGGTCACGGTGTCGGTGCCGTAGTGCGCGCCGGTCACCATGGCCGAGTCGCCGCCGGCGAACGGCGTGACGGTCACCACGCTGTCGGCGCCGTGCGACCAGGCCAACCCGGTGGTATCGACGGACACGCCATCGAAGCCTAACGCATGAGCCGACACCACGAACTGCGCACCGATGGCGGACAGGGAGGCGGCGCCATCGGGCTTCACGATTCGGACGCCGTCGAGGGTGACGTGTACGATGCCGGTCGCGCGGACGCTGTCGCCGGCGCCCAGCACATCGACGGAGATGGTGGCAGTGCCGGGGCGAGCCGCGGTCACGCGGATCGAGTCTCCGTTCGCCAATGTCTGGATCGACAGCACCGAGGGGGTGCTGTTGGTCCACGACAGGCGTGGCGCGGGCACGGTATCGCCGTGTTGGTCTAACACAGTCGCGCGGAACGTAACCGATTGGCCGGTCACCAAGCTGTCCGGCCAGGCCATCGTGCGAATCTGCGCCGCGATGCTGTTCTTGGGATTGGTACCGCTGTCGTGCTCGCAGGCCGTGAGCCCGGCGAGCATCACCAGGCCGGCGGTCGCGAAGCGAAGCACCGGGTGGATTGAGGATCGAGTCATGGAGTTTGGACCGAGAAAGGGGGAGCCGACGCGTGTCTCGCACTTGGTATCGGTCGGTCGGTCCAAAACTCCAGTCCGGCACTCTCGCTAGCCGTGCGTAAGGCAATCCCCGACGGGTTTGCCGGGGAAACCCCTACGAAAGTCCGACCCGCGCCATTCGTTTCGCGGCGACTAACGGTTTCGCGGCGACTAACGAAGGATGCGCGGTTGGACAGGCCCGGCGATCGGTCGAGGCACGGTTAACCGGGCGTCTTTACTCGGAGCGGATGCTGGTGAGCGGATCCACGCGCGTGGCTCGCCGCGCAGGGACAATGCAGGCGGCCGCCACGACGGCAAGCGAGCCGGCGGCGACTAACGTATACGTGCCAGGGTCGAGCGGACCGACGCCGTAGAGGGTACCCGCGAGCAGCCGCGCACCGGTCACCGCGCCGCCGATGCCGAACGCAAGCCCGACGAGCGACCACGCCAGCCCGCGGCGGGCCACGAGCGCGAGCATGCTGCCCGGGCTTGCGCCTAATGCAAGGCGGACCCCGAATTCGCGCGTGCGGGTGGATACCTCGTAGGCGAGTACCCCGTAGATGCCGAGCGTCGCGAGCACCAGCGCGAGACCGGCAAAGCTCGCCGCGAGCCCGAGCGCAAAGCGCCGCGCGTCGAGGCTCGAGCCAACGACGGCGTCCATGCTCTGGATGCTGCGCAGCGGCGTGGCCGGGTCGACGGCTTTCACGCCCCGGCGCAATGCGTCGATCGCCGCGCGGGAATCCGAGGTGCGCAGGACCATCGACAGCGTATGTTGCCACGCTTCCTGCGCGTGATCGACGAACAGCGTCGGTGTGGGCGGCAGATCGAGGCCGGCATCTCGCACGTCGCCCACGACGCCGACCACGGTCATCCACTCGCCGTTCGGGTTAGGCCCTATGCGGATCCGCTTGCCTACCGCGTCACCGTTCCGGAAGAAGCGGCGCGCGGCGGTCTCGTTGACGAGCACGCGCTTGGGGCCGTCGGGCGTATCGGTGGCGTCGAAGCGGCGGCCGGCGATGAGCGGGATGCGCATCGCCTCGAAGTACCGGCCTCGAATGGCGACATACGTCATGTCGGGCAGGTGCGACTCGTCGGCCGGCTGGCCCTCGATGCGCAGCGACGTGCTGATGGTCCCTTGCATGGGAAGCAACGTCGCGGCGCCGGCCGCAATCACACCCGGCGCGTGGGCGACTTCGCCTAACACCGCATCGTAGAACGCGTTGATGATCGGGATCGAGTCGTAGCGCGGCCCGGTGACGCGCAACTGTGCGGTAACGACGTGGTCAGGGTCGAAGCCGAGTCGGACGCGTGTGAGCTCGGTGAAGCTGCGGATCAGGAGGCCGGCGCCCACGAGCAGCATCACGGCGAGTGCGACTTGCGTGGCCACGAGCGCTCGGCGGAGCGTTGCGCCGCTCCGGGGCGCGCTCGAGCCGCGTCCACCTTCCTTGAGCACGTCGTGCACGCCGGTGCGCACGGCGTGCAGGGCCGGGAGCACCCCGAAGAGCGCACCGGCTGCCATGGAGACGGCGAGGCTGAACGCGAGGACCTGCGCGTCGACGCCCACCGGGAAGAGCGGTGGCAGGGCGGCGGGGTCCACCCGGAGGAGCGCGCGCGTCCCGGCCATGGCGAGCGCGACGCCTAACGCACCGCCGGCGAGCGCCATCAGCACCGACTCGGTGAGCAGCTGCCGCACCAGTCGCCCTCGACCGGCGCCTAACGCCGCCCGCAGGGCGAGCTCCTGGCGCCGCCCGATGGTCCGTGACAGCGTGAGATTCATCAGGTTGGCGCAGGCGATGAGGAGCACCATGACGGCGGCGGCCTGCAGGAGCACCAGGGGTGTGCGGAGATCGCCCGCGGCCAGCTGGTGCAGCGGCGTCACGATCGCCGTGCGGCCGCCGTCGGCGTCCGGGTACTGCGTTGCGAGTCGGTGGGCGACGACGCCCAGATCGGCGCGAGCCGCTTCCACGGTGACGCCGGGACGCAGGCGGCCGATGGCGTCGATCCAATGCTGCTTCCTCGTGATGGCCGGTCGTGCGAGATCGTCGCGGAGGTCCAGGGGCAGCCAGATGTCCTCGTCGTGATCGAGGACAAAAGTGCGCGGCATGACGCCGATGACATCCAACGACCGGCCGTCGAGCACGAGGCGGCGTCCGACGACGCGCGGGTCGCCGCCCAGCGCGCGCTGCCAGAATCGGTACGAGAGCACGACGCTGCTGCTGTCGCCCGCCGTGTCACCGGTGGTATCGAACGTACGTCCTAACTGAGGCCTAACGCCGAGGACGTGGAAGAGGTGGCCATCCGCGGCGATGCCGGTGAGCGTGGTCGGGTCCGCGTTGTCGGGCCGCCACACAACCGGCCCGATCGCCGTGGTGTACGCGCCGAGGTCGCTGAGCGTGCGCTGTTGGGCGCGGTAGTCCACATAGTTGGGCGGCGACATCGGCGTGGAGTTGCCGGGATTGCCGGGCCACGACTCCATCGCCGCGACGAGCCGGCCCGGATCGGCGTACGGGAGCGGGCGCAGCAACACGGCGCGCACGACGCTGAAGATCGCCGTGTTGGCGCCGATGGCGAGGGCGAGCGTGAGCAGCGAAACCGCCGCGAACGTCGGCGTCCGGCGCATCGTGCGCCACGCGTAGCGCGCGTCCTGCCGCCATTCCGTCAGGCGGTCGGCGGCGCGGACGGCGCGATCGCTCCGCGCGTCGGCCGCACGACAGTACGCGCGCGTGCCCTCGAGGTCGCCGAACTCCTCGCGCGCCATGCGCCGCGCGGCGCCGGCGTCGTGCCCCTGCGCGATCAACTCGCGCACGCGCATGTCGAGGTGGAAGCCCAGCTCGGCGTCCACGTCGCGCGCGATATCGGCGCGCGATCGCCATGGAAATCGGAACGAACGCGTGGGCGTGGGCATTGGCGTCTCAGGCTGGTTTGAGCACCTTGGACACGGCCTCGGCGTACGTCTTCCACACGGCGGACTCGGTGCGGAGACCCGCGCGTCCGGCGGCCGTCAGCGTGTAGTACTTGGCTTTCCGATTGTTCTCCGACGTGCCCCACGACGCGGACACGAGGCGTCGCTCCTCGAGGCGGTGCAGCGCCTGGTAGAGCGCGGCGCCGTCCACGGAGAGGACGCCGGCGCTGCGGGCGTCGAGCCAGCGCGAGATGGCGTAGCCGTGCATCGGCTCCCACGCGAGCGCGCGGAGGATGAGGATGTCGACGGTGCCTTGCAGGAGCTCGGAGGGCGTGCGGGCCACGGGTCGCTTCCAGTCACCAGGTGAGTGGAATAGTCGGCGTCACCGCCGGGGCTGTCAAGGGCCGTCACGCGGTGCGCGGTCGCGAGGCCGCCGTGAATCGGGGTTATGCATTCGGAAGAAGGTCACACAGGAGGTGGAACAATGCTGGAACCCATCGTCGTCACCGTCGATATCGACGCGCCGCCTAACGAGGTGTGGGCGGTGGTGCGCGACGTGGAGCGCTGGCCGGACTGGACGCCGACGGTGCAGCGGGCTACGCGCCTCGACCCGGGACCGTTCGCCGTCGGCAGCAAGACCAGCTTGGTGCAACCGCGGCTGCGCCCTGCGGTGTGGGAGGTCACGCGCCTCGAAGAGGGGCGGGGATTCACTTGGATGAGCCGCGGGCCCGGCGTCATGACCGAAGCGGATCACGTGATCGAGCCACACGGCGCAGGGAGTCGCGTGACGCTGTCGATCCGGTTCGCCGGGATGTTGGGCGGCATGGTTGGTCGGATGTATTGCGACATCACGCAGCGCTACATCCGTATCGAGGCTGACAGCCTCCGGCGGCGCTGCGAGGGCGCGCACACGGCTGGCAGGGCGACGACCGTGCATGTATGATTTGGGGTCGCGCTCCAGGGCGCGCCCCGTCCGCGGAAAGGGATTGTCCCACCTGGCAGGTGGTTTCGCACGTTCACTACCTCTTTCATGCCCGGCGCGGGCGGACACACGGGCGCTCATGAAGGAGGTCGTATGTCCGCACTCCCTCCATCCCCGGATTTTGCCTACGAGCGGAAGCGCGCCAAGGCGTTGCTCCGCGACTGCCGTGCCGGCGATCGCGATGCGGTCGGCCGCGTGCTGGCGCACCTCCCGCGTCTGGCCGGTTCGTTAGGCAGGCTCACGCTCGCCGACGCCCAGTTCGTGATCGCGCGCGAGCGCGGCTTCGAGAGCTGGCCCAAGCTCAAGGCACACCTCGAAGCCGCGGTGCCCGCCGACGAACGCGCGTCGCGGTTCCTCGATGCGGTCGAGCACGGCGCCAAGGGCACGGTGTCGCGGATGCTCAAGCAGCATCCCGAGCTGCCTCACGAGAACATCTTCGCGGCGGCCGCGGCCGGCGATGCGGACCAGGTCGCACGCCGCATCGCCGCCGATCCGTCGTGCGTCCATGCGACGCGCGGCCGCCAGGCGAGGACGCCGCTCGCGTACGCCTGCGCCACGCCGGTGCACAACGCGAGCGCGGGGCGCGCCGCCGCGGTGCTGCGCGCGGCAACCCTGCTGCTCGACGCCGGCGCGAACCCGAGCGCCGGCAGCCTCTACTTCGAGTCGGACGACAAGCCGGCTCCGATCTCGGCCCTGTACCACGCGTGCATGAGCGACAACCTTCCGTTAGTCAACTTGTTGCTCGAGCGCGGCGCGCCGACGCAGGACGGCGAATCCATCTACCACGCGGCGCAGTACAACCGGCGCGCGTGTCTCGAGGCGCTGGTCGCGCACGGCGCCGACCTGTCGTCGACCCAGTCGCCGTACGGCAACACGCCGCTCTATTTTCTCGCTGGGCACGCCGACGACCACGGCGGCCGCGCGCCGTGGTTCCACGGTTTGGTATGGCTGCTCGAGCACGGCGCGGATCCCAATGTGCCCAGCTACGCGAAGCAGGAGACGCCGCTGCAGAGCGTCGCCGCGGCTGGTCCGAAGGTGGCCACCGCTCGGGCGTTGCTCGCGCACGGCGCAGCCCCGAATCTGCGCCGCGGCGACGGCCGCACGGCGTACGAGCTCGCGGTGCGGAGCGGCAACGTCGCCATCGCGCAGCTGCTCCTGGAGCACGGCGCCGACGCGGCTTCGTTAGGCGCAGAGGATCGACTGCTCCAGGCCTGCTTCGCCGGCGATGCCGCGGGGGCGCGCGCGGTGCTCGACGCGCATCCAGACCTCGCGCCGGCTATCGCGACGCACGGAGGCGCCGCGCTCTGCCACGCGGTCGCGCAGAACAACGCCGGCGCCATCCGCGCGATGCTCGAGCTGGGCTGCGCGCTCGACGCCCAGGCGTCGGACGGCGGCACGGCGCTCCACTGGGCGGCCTGGCATGGGAAGGCCGACCTCGTCGGCCTGCTGCTTTCGTTAGGCGCACCGGTCAATGTCCGCGACACCCGGTTCGGCTCGTCGCCCCTGGGCTGGGCGGCGCACGGCTCCGGCCAGCACCGCGGACACGACGACACCTACATCGCCATCGTGGACGCCTTGCTCACCGCGGGCGCCGAGCGAGAGCCGTCCATCAATCGATGGGGCGAGCCGCCGGAGGGCATGGCCAGCCCCGCCGTCGCCAAGCACCTGATCGCCAGCGGCGCGACCGCCGGCCCAACCGCCTAACGGATCACGAGCGCCGGTAGATCACGCCGTTCTTCATCACGAATCGGACCCGGCTCACGGCCGAGATGTCTTGCGTGGGGTCGCCCTGGACCGCCACGATATCGGCCTTGAGCCCGGGGACGAGCCGTCCGATCTCCTTGTCCAACTGCAGGATCTTCGCATCCACCGCGGTCGCAGCGAGCAACGCTTGTGCCGGCCGCATGCCGTCCTTCACCATCCACTCGATCTCGCGCGCGTTGGTCCCGTGCGTGAACACGCCCACGTCGCTGCCGCATCCGATGGTGACGCCGTTCTTCATCGCCAGCTGGAACGCGTGCTTCGCTTCGTCCATCGACGCCGTGGGCGGGCTCTTGCCGCGCACGTAGTGGTCGAAGTACTCCGAGTACGCCTCGACGGCCGTGAGCGTGGGCAAGTACGCGATGCCGCGCTCGGCCATCATGTGAAAGACGGAGTCGGTGCCGCCGAATCCGTGCTCGATGGTGTTGACGCCGGCGAGGATGGCGCGGCGCATGCCTTCCGCCGTGCTCGCGTGCGCGGAAACCGGACGGCCCGACGAATGCGCCTCGGCCACGAGCGCGTCGATCTCGTCCTGGCTGAACGTGGGCATCGTACTTCCGTTAGGCCCGCGGCGGTAGTCGGCGTAGACCTTGATCCAGTCGGCGCCGCGCGCCGCCTGCTCGCGCACCGCGGCCAGCACCTCGGGCACGCCGCTCACCGCCTGCCCGCCTTGCGGCAATTCCAGATCCGGACGGAATCCGCGCGGCCCCGGGCCATAGCTCGCGGTCGCGACGATGGCGCGCGTCGCAACCTCGAGGCGCGGTCCCGGGATCAAGCCGTCGTCGATGGCGTGTTTCATGTCCACGTCGGAGAAGCCCGCGCCCTCGGTGCCGAGATCGCGCAGCGTCGTGAACCCCTGCATGAGCGTGTTGCGCGCGTGGAGCACGGCTTCGACGACGCGATAGCCCGTCGGCTCCTTGAGCACCTGGTCATCCCATAGCGTTTCGTTGTACGGATGCAGGAAGACATGCGAGTGCGCGTCGATGAGGCCGGGCAGCAGCGTTAGGCCGGGGAGCGCGATGGTCTCCGTGCCGCCGGGCGCGTGCACCGACGCGGTGGGTCCAACGGCGACGATGCTGTCGCCCTCCACGAGCACCACCCATCCCGCGTGCACCGACTCGCTCGTCGCATCGAACACGCGGTCCGGCTTGAGCAGAACCGGGTGGCCCGGCGCGGGTGGAACGAGCGGCGCGAATCCGGCCTCGGCGGGGAGCTTGAGCGCCGACAGGAGCGTGTCGCGCGCCTGCGCCGCGAGCGGCGTCACGTGCCCACCCAAAGCAAGCGCGGCCATTGCCGCGAGTCGCGAGAACGGAAACGGACGCGGGCGTCGTAGGTGGTGCACGGTGTGCGCTTCGGAGCGCATGGTTGGGTCTCCTTGAGAGCGTCCGGCCGGAACGGGCGAACCATGGCCCGGATGCTACCGGCGCGCGCGCGCGATCACCAGAGCCCGCAGCGTGGATCGCTGCCGTCCGCTCGTGCATCGACTAGTGCGGCGCGTCTGAGGTTCGGATAGCAGTCAAAGGGAATGGGGAAGCGCTCGCTGGCGCTCGCTTGGGGAAGCGCTAACGCTGAGGGAAGCGGCGGCGACGCCGCCTGAGGGGTGGAAGGACATCAGTTGTCCCTGGGTGGAGAGTCTCGAAT
>JAICLH010000027.1 GCA_025927495.1 Gemmatimonadaceae bacterium | reverse complement strand
GGAGGAAGACGAGTTCGAGGACTTCCTGCTCGACCTCGTGTCGGACCTCAACGTGCCCGTGCTCGCGGACTTTCCGGCGGGACACGAGGTGCCCAACCTCACAGTTCCGTTAGGCACCGATGTCGAGCTCGTCGCGGAGGATACCGGCGGCTGGATCGCGTACCGCGAGGACGCTCTCGAGGAGCCGTCGCGCGAGGCACATCCGCCCAAGGAGGCCGCGGCGCCCGCGCCGGCACCCGCCGGCATCGAAACCGCAGCCGCGCGCGAGCCCGCGGGCACCGCGCGCTGACCGCCTAACGCGTCGGCTGTCCGCGCTGGGCGTCCAACCATCTCCGGCCCGCCTCGCGCGCGGTTTCGCTGTCCATCACGTAGCGCTCCACCGCCTGCACCACGCCGGCCGGCAGCGGCACCTTGACGAACGTCTGGCGCGACACGCACACGACCACCTGGTACGCCGCCGCGTGCAGGGAGAGACCACTCGCATCGAGCACGTCGAAATTGATGGTGAGCGACGATTCGCCGACGCGGCTGAAGTACGTCACCACCTCGAGGCGGTCATCGAGACGCGCCGGCCGGTAGAACTCCGTGTGCATGATCTTCCGCGGCAGCCAGATGTCGTAGCGCTCGAACATCTCGCGGAACGGCAGGCCGCACGCGCGAAAGATTTCTGTCTCCGCGAGCTCGTAAAATCGGATGTACGCACCGTAGCAGATGATGCCCGCGAGGTCGATGTCGCCCCAACGGACATACTCGGCCACCACGAAGGGTGTCTTGGACATGCACGGAATGTAGAGCGTCCCCGAGGTGGTGTCACGCGAGCCTGGCCCGTGCGCGCCTCGTGCGTTAGTTATTCCGATGCGCACGCGATGCCGGCGTGCGCTCGCCGGAGGCAACCATGCATGATCAGGAATCCACGGGCAGACGCTCGTTCCTGCGGGCCGCGGTCGTCGCCCTCGCTGCGCTGTCGCTGAGCGGCCGCGACCTGCTGGGCGCGGCAACGGGGCCGGGCGATGACATGCCGGACGCCGCGAAAAAGGTGCTGCGCGAGCGCTTCGGCACGCGACCGATCAAGGATGGTCACGTGAGCCTCGACCTCCCCGAAGTCGCGCCCGACAGCCGCGAGGTCCCGGTCTTCATCGAGACCGATCTGCCGATGGACGCCGAGCGTTATGTGAAGGCCATCCATCTGATCGTCGATCACAATCCCGACATCTACGTGGCCGGCTTCGAGCTCACGCCTGCGTTAGGCAAGGCGTCGATCGACACCCGCATCAAGATGCGCCGCAGCTCGCAGGTGCGCGCGATCGTCGAGACCAGCGCGGGCGAGCTGTGGTGGGCCCACAAGCTCGTGTACACCACGCTCAACGGATGTGTGTGACGTGACGACCGCCGCGACTCCGCTCACTGGCGATGCGCGCATTCTGCTCCCGCCCGCCATTCAGAAGGACGCCGTGATCTACGTGCGCGCGCTCGTCGCGCACCCGATGTACACGGGCATGTCGCGCGACGAGAAGGGCGCGCTCATCCCCGAGTACTACATCAAGACGGTCGACATTACGTACGGCGGCCACCGCGTTGCGCGGTTCGAGTGGACCTCCGGCATCAGCCGCGATCCGTACGTCGCGTTCCCGCTGCGCGCCAGCCACGAAGGACCGTTGCAGGTGGCGTGGACGGATACCAAGGGCCGGGTCTACACGCAGACTGCCGCCATCTCGTTCGCCGGCTGATGTGTCGCGCCGCGACGACGGCCGCGGCGCTCGTCGCGCTCGCGCCACACGCCGCTCTCGCCCAACGCACCGTCGTTCCGCAATCGCTCAGCGCGGACTCGGCCACACGCGCCGCCTTGGCCAGCCGGTATCCGCGGGACCGCTCGGACACGTTGCCCGCGTTCCCGCTGCGCGAGCTGGCCCCGGGCGTCTACGCCGTGTTGGGCGACACCGGGCGCGGCGTCGAAGGCCGGCCTAACGCAGGGTTCGTGATCACATCCGCCGGCGTCGTCGTGATCGACGCGCTCGCGAGTCCGGGTGAAGGCCGCGTGCTGATGCGCACGATTCACACGGTCACGCGGACGCCGGTGCGCTATCTCGTGCTCACGCACCACCACCCCGACCACACATTCGGCGCCATCGTCCTCAAGCGCGCGGGCGCCCGGATCATCGCGCATCCCGACCGCCGCACGCTCGCCAACATCGACGGCGACGACCGGCTCGCCAGCGACTGGACGGGCGTGATGGGCCTCCAGCAAATGCGCGGCTTCGCCTACGCGGACGCGCCCGACATCGCAGTCCGACACGACACGCTCCTCGATGTCGGCGGCCGGCGAATCGAGATCATTCGACCCGGCGCCGCTCATACCGCGGGCGACCTGATGGTGTGGCTGCCCGCCGAGCGCGTGCTGTTTGCCGGCGACGTCCTCGTCGAGGACGGCGTCTCGATGATGGTCGATGGAAGCTCAACCGCCATGCTCGGCGCGCTCGCGCGGATCGATTCCCTTGACCCGCGCGTCGCCGTGCCGGGCCACGGCAGGCTCGCAGCGAAGCCCGCAACGCTCGTCGCCAGGACGCGATGCTACGTGCTCGCTCTGCGCGACACAATGCGCCGCGCCGTGGCCGACGGGGTGCGCATGGGCCAGTCGCTCGATCGGTTGCCTCCGGCCGATCGCGACCGTCCGGTATCGCTGCACTCGCGTCTCCGGCGCAACGCCGTGCGCGTGTACAGCGAGATGGAGCAGATGCTGCTTGGCGCTCCGCCCTCGAAGGAAGCCCTTGCTGCCGAAGCGGGCCAGCTCGCCGCCTGTCCGCGCTAGCCCAAACGCTCGTTCGATCGTCCCGCCGCGCGACGCTCGGAGAGCGTTGCCGGGTCGGCGCTTAGCGCTCAAGGGCGGCCGCACCGCACCGATACTCCTGATTGACCGCGGGCAGCATCAGCGGCCGCAGCAATCACTTGCGTCCATCTGGCACCGCGCCGCGCGATGCGGTTGTCCTCCGTTAGGCGAGTCGCTCACGACATGCATTGGTTAGCACAGATCGCCAAACGCGCGCGGTTGCCGCGCGCCGAGAGTCTCGATATTGCCGCCGACATGTCGACCCCGATGGCCTGGGCCGGCGTGGAGCAGCATTGCGGGCTGGTGGAGGATGAGCTCGTGCGCGCCGTTGCGGCGGCAACCGGCCTCCAGGTCGCGAACCTCGCCGACGCGCACCCGCCCGCGCGCCGCCTCGTGCCCGATCGCATTGCGCGCCGTTGGGACGTGATCCCACTGCGCGAGACCGACAAGCACATCGTAGTCGCGACGAGCGATCCGTCTAACGTAGAAGCCGAGCAGGCCATCGCGTTCGCATCGGGGCGTCGCGTGATGTTCGAGATCGCGAGCCCGGCGACGCTGCACGCTGTCCTCGCCGTGCCCGGCCGGCAGAGCGCGCCCGCGTCCACCACGCCGGTGAACGGCACCACGCCGGTCACGCCCGGCGGTCTGCCGCTGGACGCCGCCGGCATCGCGCACCTCGCCGAAAAGGTGATTGCCGACGCCATCACCGCCGGCGCCAGCGACGTGCAGCTCGAGCCGGCCAAGACGGGCGGCATCGTGCGGTTCCGCATCGACGGCGTCGTTAGGCCGTACGCGGAGCTCGACGCGTCGGACTTCGAGCGCCTGATGGCGCGGCTGAAGGCAATGGCCCGCCTCGCCACCGCCGTGCGGACGCGACCGCAGGAAGGGAAAGTCAAGTTGTCGGCCGGTCCCGCGGCTGGTCTCGAGCTGCGCGTCGCCACGATCCCGACGCGCGAGGGCGAGCGCGCCACCGTCCGCATCCCGACGCCCGGCGACGCCCGTTCGCTCGCCGACCTCGACGCGACGCCGGACGATCTCGGGCGTCTGCGCGAGGTCGTCACGGCGCGCGCCGGTCTCGTGCTCGTGTGCGGCGCCCCGGGCTCGGGCCGCACCACAACGGCGTACGCGCTGGCGCGCGAGATCGTCGCCCGCGGAACGCCGGTCAAGAGCATCGAAGACCCGATCGAGAGCTGCGTGCCGGGCGTGTCGCAGATGCAGGTCGACATGCGTACGGGGCTCACCGTCGCCGCCCTCACGCGCGAGGCGATGGCGACCGACGGGACGGCAATCCTCGTCGGCGAGCTGCGCGACCGCGAGACGGCCGACCTCGCCGTTCAGGCGGCGACGACGGGCCATCTCGTCGTGGCGGTGCTCCAGGCATCGAGCGCACTCGGCGCCATCGATCGGTTAGGCGAGCTCGGACTGGGCCGCACACGCATCGCAGCCGCGCTCCATGGCGTCGTCGCGCAGCAGTTGCTGCGGCGCGTCTGCGCGGCGTGCGGCGGCAACACCGGCGGGTCGACGTGTGCTCGCTGCGGCGGCAGCGGGTTGCTCGGCCGCGTGCCGGTATTCGAGATCGTGGTCGCCACGCCACCGCTGCGCGAGTTGATCGCCGACGGTGCGCCGCCCTCCGCGTTGCAGCGCAACATCGCTGGGGCCGGGTCGCGTTCGATGCACGATGGCGCCGCCGCGCGCGTCGCGGCCGGTCACACGACGCATGCCGAAGCCGAGCGCGTCCTCGGCGCCGCACCGCAATCGAGCGCCGCCGCGAGATCGGCGGAGCCGCGCCGCATCCTCGTGGCGGACGACGATGAAATCGCACGTCACCTCGCGTGCACGCTGCTCGCCCAACAAGGGTTCGAGCCGCACGAGGCGAGCGACGGCGCCGTGGCCATCGAGCTGCTGGCGTCCGAACGCCGCTTCGCCGCCGTCGTGCTCGACCTCCACATGCCGCGCGTCGATGGCCGTTCGGTTCTCGGGCACATCCGCCGTACGCCTAACCTTGCCGCTCTGCCGGTAGTCGTGCTCACCGGCTCGGGCGACTCCAACACCGAAGTCGAAGTCATCGATGCCGGCGCGGACGACTACCTGTCCAAACCGGCCGACCCTCCCCGCTTCCTGGCTCGCGTGCGTGCTGTGCTGCGCCGCGCGGCCGCGTGAGCACAACCATGCCGACCAGTCCTGCCGCCGATACGTCGGCGGTCGAGCTCGACCGCGCGCTCGAGCGCCTCCGCCGCTTCGGCGGCGACGCGCTACTGCGCGACATGATCGACCTGTTTCTCGAGCATGCACCCAAGCGCATCGCGGCGTCGCGGCAGGCGTTGGCGGCCAACGACCTCGCGCCCGTCCGCCTGTCCGTGCACTCGCTCGTGTCGAGCTGCGCACAGTTAGGCGCGGAGCGGATGCGCCGCCTGAGCGCCGACGCCGAGCAGGCCGTCGCGGCCGATCCAGGTGCGCTCGCCGGTCTGCTCGAGGCGCTCGAGCGGGAGTTCGCCGTCGTCCGGCCGATGCTCGCGGCCGCGCGCCCAACGGATCAGGCCGCGTCATGAAGACCATTGCCGTCGTCGAAGACAACGCCGACAACCGGCTGTTGCTGCGCGCGCTGCTCGACGAACGCTTCCACATCGTCGAATTCGAAACCGGCGCCGACGCGATCGCGCGCCTGGCCGAGGCCGGGGCGGAGCTCGTGCTGCTCGACATCTCGCTGCCCGGCATCGACGGCATCGAGGTCCTCACGCGACTCCGCCAGGACGCGCGCACGTCGCCGCTGCCGGTCGTGGCGCTCACCGCGCACGCGATGGCCGGCGACCGCGAGACGTATCTCCGCGCCGGATTCGACGACTACGTCACCAAGCCGATCGTCGATGAGACGGTGTTGTTCGACGCGATCGATCGCCAGTTAGGCAAGAGCGCGGCGTGACGCGTCCTCGCGCCAGGCTCGTCGGTACGCTCGTTGCCTGCGTCGTGCTCCTCGGCGTCGTGGGCGCGATCGCCATTCGCCACACCCGCGAGGTCGCGACCCAGGAACGCGCGATCGCGCACTCCTACCAGGTGAAGTCCATGGTCAACGCGCTGAGCGTGCAGCTCGGCGTGCTGGAAATGGATCACGCCCGGCGTGCGTTCTCGGCGCGCGACACGATGCCCGAGCATCGCGTGCCCGCGGTGGTCAAGATCGGCACGCTGCTTCGCCATCTGCGCGAGGTGACCGCCGACAACCCTTCCCAACAGGTGCGCATCATCCGCCTGGGCCGCATCATCCGCGCGCGTCACGCCCAACTGGACACGGTCGTACGCGCGGCGCTGGTCAACGGTCGCTCGCCGGGCAGGCTCGCCGTCGGTGACACGACCCTCCTCGACTCGATCAACGCGCTCACGACAGCCATGCGCGCGGAAGAAGATTCGCTGCTCGTCGTCCGTGTCGAGAACAGCCGCCGCTCGGTGAACCTCGCGCTGCTCGTGCTCATCGCGCTCATCCTCATCGGATGCGTCGCGGTCGGCACCGCAGCCACGAGCCTGCTGCGCGAGAACCGCCAGCACCGGGCCGCGCTCGCCGCGCTGGCCGAGAGCGACGATCGATACCGGGCACTCGTGGCCGACGTGCAGGACGTGATTTTCCAGACCGACGCCGACGGACGCTGGGTGGTCCTCAACCCGTCGTGGACGCGCATCACCGGCCTAACGGTCGCCGAGTGCCTCGGGCGCCCGGCCATCGAGTACGTGCATCCGGCCGATGCCGAGAAACTGCTCCGAAGCTTGGGCGATCTTTTCAGCCGCGCCGAGCAACGCATCGCGCTGTCGTACAGGCTGCTCGCTCGCGACGGCAGCATTCGCTGGGTGCAGATGCACGCCCGCGCACACAGTGATGCGACCGGCCGCCTGCTCAAAATGGGCGGCACGCTCAGCGACATCACCGCGCGCATGCAGGTAGAGGAACGCCAGCGCCGCGACGACGAGCGCATGCGCCAAGTGATCGAGGACATCCCCGTGGCCGTCGCGATGTTCGACCGCGACATGCGCTACCTGTTCGCGAGCCGCCAGTGGCGCACCAAGTACGGGCTGCAGAAAACGCAGATCGAAGGCCGTTCTCACTACGACCTCGTGGCCGACGTCGGCGCGGACGCCAAAGCCGTGCATCGCCGTGCGCTCGCAGGCACCATCGTGCGCCGCGAAGAAGAACGCGTCATCCGCAGCGACGGCACCGAGGATTGGCTGCGCTGGGAAGTCCGCCCGTGGCGCGAACAGGATGGGGCGATCGGCGGCGTCATTGTCACCACCGAGCGCATCACCGAGCGCAAGCGCGCCGAGCAGGAACGCATGGCGCGCCTCGAAGAGCAATCGACGCGCGCGCTGCTCGAGGCGAACGAGCAGCGCTACCGCACCGTTGCCGAGGCGCTCCCGCAGATCGTGTTCACCGCGCGCGCGGACGGCTGCACCGACTACTTCAATCAGAACTGGTACGCCTATACCGGCCTAACGCAGCAGCAAAGCCTCGGTTGGGCATGGCTCGCCGCCGTCCATCCCGATGACGTCGATCGCGTCACGGAACGCTGGACCAAGAGCTGCAACGACGGCGGCGCCTACGAGGTGGAATACCGCTTCCGCCGCGCCAGCGACGACGTGTACCGCTGGCATCTCGGTCGCGCCGTTGCAGTCCGCAATGATGACGGACGCATCGTGAAATGGATCGGCACGTGCACGGACATCGACGACCGCAAACGCGCCGAAAACGCGCTGCGCCAGGTGCGCGAGCAGCTCGAGGTGTTGGTCTCCGTCCGCACCAACGAACTCTCGCGCGCCGTGGCCGACTTGCAGTCGGAAATCGCAGAGCGCTCGCGCATCGAGGATGCGCTGCGCGTGGCCAAGGATTCTGCCGAGGCGGCCAACCGTGCCAAGAGCGACTTCCTCGCACGCATGAGCCACGAGCTGCGCACGCCGCTCAACTCGGTGATCGGCTTCTCGAACGTGCTGCTCAAGTCCAAGCGAACCACGCTCACCTCCCAGGACCGGGAATACGTCGGGCGCATCGCGTCTAACGGAACGCACCTCCTGGGCCTGATCAACGACCTGCTCGACCTCTCCAAGATCGAAGCGGGCCGCGGCACGCTCTCGCTCTCGTCGGTCGACCTGGGCGAGCTCGTCGCGAGCACGCTGGCGCAGTTCGACAACCAGACGCAGGGCCGCGACGTCGAGCTCATCGCGCACGTGCCATCCGGGCTGCTGCCGCTCGAGGCCGATGCCCAACGGCTGCGCCAGGTGCTCATCAATCTCGTCGGCAACGCGCTCAAATTCACTGCGCACGGCAGCGTGAGTGTCCACGTGCGCGTCGATGCCGCGACGTCCCGCGCGACGAGAATCGACATCATCGACACCGGCATCGGCATTCCCGCCGACCGTCAGGAAAAAATCTTCGAGGCGTTCGAGCAGGCCGACGTGGGCACCGCGCGCCGATACGGCGGAACGGGACTCGGCCTCGCCATCTCACGCGCGTTGTGTCAACTGATGGGTTACTCGCTCGATCTGCGCAGCGAACCCGGCGCCGGCTCGACGTTTAGCATCGTGATGGTGAAACCGTTGTGCGCGAAAACGCCGTCAGGCTCGCTGCCAGCGTTGCTCGCATCGGCGGACGCTGTCCTCGCATAGCACGTTTTCCACTTGCGCATGTGGAAAACGTGCGTCTTGCAACGCGCGAGCACGGCGGATAAACTTGAATCCCGCCTCGCCATTTCCCGTCATGCCCAGACCCGTCACACAAACAGCTCGCCAATTCGTTTTCCTCGGTGAGCGGCTGTGGCTGGATTTCGTCAACACAGATGATCTGCACCGCGGCGTTCGCAGCGACGCCTTGCGCGATTTCGATGCGCTGCTCGGCTGGCTCGAGGCCGCGTCGGTGCTCGATGCCGAACGGGCGTCTGGAATCCGGCGCCGCGCCCAACAACAGCCTGCCGGCGCAACTGCGGCACTCTCGGATGCGCGCCGTGTGCGCGCGGTGTTGCGCGCATTGGCCGAACGTGGCATCACGGCGAGCGACGCTGGTCAAAACGCCGTACGCGAGATCAATCGTGTGTTGGGCCGAAGCGCAGGCGTTCGCCGTCTCGAGAGCCGACCGGACGGCGAATTCGTTCGCAGCTTCGTTCCGGTAGGCGACGCGTTCGCCGGCTTGATGATCCCGGTCGTGGAGTCGGCCGCCGATGCGCTCGTGTTGGGCGAATTGGTGCGCGTGCGCCGCTGCGCGGATCAGCGCTGCCCCAGAGTGTTTTTCGACGGAACGAAGAACGGGCGCCGCCGCTGGTGTGACATGTCCTCGTGCGGCAATCGCGCCAAGGCGGCACGGCATCGCCGCAAAGTCACCGAAGACCGCCTCGTAGTCAGCCGCTGAAAACGACGAGAGCCGGCGTCGCGGTCGTGCGCGACGCCGGCTCTCGCGAACTCGTTCTGTTTCTAGACGCCTGCTGTTTGCGGCCCGCGACCCTTGATGTAGCCCATCTCGGTCGCATAGTCGACCAGCTTCTTCTGCAGAATGTGCCGTCCGCGGAAAAGCCTCGACTTCACGGTGCCTTCCGGCACGCCGAGAATCTCGGCGATCTCCGCATACCGCAGCCCGTGCACGTCGCTCAGCACAACGGCTGTCCGGTACTCTTCCGGCAGAGCGTCGATCGCGCGCGTCACTTCGTCGTCCACGAATGAATCGTAGAACTGGCCTTCCGGATCCGCCTCGCCGACGACCTCGTTGCCCGACCAGCCGTCCATCTCCTCCGGCAACGGCAGCTCGCGCGATGTGACGCGGCGACGACGACTAACGAACACGTGGTAGAGAATCGTGAACAACCACGCGCGCGCGTTCGTGCCCAGGCGGTACTGCTCCCACCGCTCGAGCGCGCGCAACACCGTCTCGGAGACGAGGTCTTCGGCCTCGTCCCGCGCATGCGACAACTTGAGCGCGAAGCTGAACAACGCGTCCAGTTGCGAGAGCACCTCGGCCTCGAACATCGCGCGGCGCTCGCCCGGATCGGTTGGTGCACTCTGTATTTCGACCACCGGTGCCGTGGCCTCGGTGGGCCGAGCGCGCAGAGGCGTGACGTCCCCGCGCGACTGAATTTTCTCTTTTGTCATCATCGGCCACTCTCCTTCCCCACCGACCGCTCCGTGCCCACCAGTTCTCGGACGGCATCGGGCCGCTCGTCCGCTCGCACATGGGACATCACGAAACGCCTGAGACCAGTTGCCACATCCTCGAGCACAACGACGTCGCGTTTCACGCGAGACATGAACAGCGCGCCCTCGAGCGTGGCGACGATAAATCGTGCTAACGCTTCGGTATCGACATTATCCACCATCTGCGGTCGTGCTTCCCACAACAGCGCTTGCACCTGGCCGGTCCATCGCTCGAACAGTGCATCGACGTGCTTGCGAAATCCTTCGTGCTGCTCGGCCATTTCGGTTGCCAGCGCACCGCATGGGCTCACACCGCCGCAGCAGCCGCTCTCGGCCTGGCACTCCACGATCCAGTCGATGAACTCGTCTAACCGGGCCAGCGGCGGCAGCATGGGGTCTCGCAGCACCGCGAGCCCACTTTCAGCAAATACCTCGAAGTGGTGGACCAAGACCGCGTAGCCGAGTTCTTCCTTCGACTTGAAGTAGTGATAGAAGTGCCCCTTGCCGCAGAGCCCAGCCTCGTGAATCACGTCCTCGACGGACGTTTGCTGGAATCCTTGGCGACGCATAACGGCTGTCGCGGCTTCCACGATCTGCATTCGGCGATCTTTCATGGGGACGGATAATAAGACCGGTCGGTCCAAATCGCAATGGCTCCCGCCTGCAACATATAAATATCTGGCAGATAATGCGTTACATTACATTTGTCAAATAATACACCGGCCGCTAACGATTTTCTGACCGCCAATTCTGGACCGCGCGGTCCACAACCCCGATCACGTCTGGGCCTCGTTATCTTGAGACCGACCTCGGCTTCCGGCGATTCAGAATGCCTCCCGTTACTGTCACGCGAACCTACTTGGAGCTCACCGAGCCGGGCCAGCTTCGCGGCGCGGAGGCCGACGATCGACTGCAGGTTGTGCGCGTGCACGCGTGTCCGCCCTCGTTTTTCCGCTATCTCTATGCGGAAGTTGGGCGCAGTCACTACTGGCGAGATCGCTTGGACTGGAGCGACGGACAGATCGTGACTTATCTCGCGACTCCGGGTGTGACGTTGTGGGTGGCGTGGCTGGAAGGCGCGCCCGCCGGCTACTTCGAGCTTCGCCGCACCGAATCCGGCGACACGGAAATCGTGTACTTCGGCCTCATACCAGAGCGGACGGGACAGGGCTGGGGCAAGCAGCTGCTCACGCGCGCCGTCCGCCAGGCGTGGGCCGACGGCGCGCGACGCGTGTGGTTGCACACGTGCACGCTCGACAGCCCGCACGCTCTGCCTAACTACCGGGCGCGCGGATTCGTGCCGTTCCGCGAGGAGCGCTACGTCACCGATGTCGGCGATCCGCCGGCCAGCGCCTAACCGAGTGCGCCGCCCCGGCTACCGGCGGCGCCGGCCCCGCCGGTCGCGTCGCTCATGGCGCGGCGGGCCGCGGTGTCGGCCCCGTCCATCGTGCGCGCGCTCGCCTGGCGACCACGGGAGGTCGAGCAACTCCTGCAGTTCCTCGAGCGTCGTCGCGCGGACGGCGCCGCGCTGGCCGCGCGTGACGACGAATCGCGCCGGGCGGTCAAATGCCGGCAGCTCCGAGGGCACGAGCGTCCGCGCCAGCTTTTCGGGCAAACGCAGCCGAATCACGCCCCCGCCGGCGTCATCGACCTCGTACTCGACCGGCACCTCGTGCCCGCGTACTGAGGCCGAGGACGGGAGGGCCATCCAGTGTTGGCGCTCGGATGCGGGCACGATCGCGTCCGCGTCCAGGCGCAGATCCGCGTTTCGAAACTCGTCCATCGAGCGGACGCCGGCGAGCTTGCCCTCGTAGAACGCCGTCAGCTCGGCGAGGCCTAACCGCGGCGTCCGGCCGCCCGACCGCCGGTACACCTCGCGCAGCTCGTCGACGGCGCCGCGGTTCTGCCGGACCGCCGGATGCCGCGCTTCGCCGCGCGCGACGGCCTCGGCCAGCACGTGGCGCGCCTGCGCCGCCAGCGTGTCGGGAATGATCTCCAGCGGCTCGCGCTCGCGCCCCAGCTCGAATCCGTGATAGTGCGTCCGTCGCGTCACCGCGAGCGCCGCGCGCTTGCGGGCGGGATCGTACACGAGCTCGGCTTCGCCTAACGAGGCGTAGCGGCGCACGAGCTCGAGCGAGATCTGCGTACCCTCGATCGCCGCGCGCGGCGTGCCGGTCCGGTCCGCGAAGTAGCGCAAGGTGCCGGCCACCGCGCCCCAGGTGCCGCATACGCTGCCCTTCGATACGCGCGCTTCTTCGCCGTCGCCCGTCTGCTCGCCGATTACCAGGTCGAACGGCATGATGCGCGCGATCAGATCGGCGAACCGGCCATACACCGCATCGCCGGCCAGCGTCATCCGGGACGGCAGGGGCAGGCCGATCGCACGGTAGATGCTCGCAATGCCTAACGATGCGTCCTCGATGGCCTTCACGAGCGCGCCGCGCCGCTCGGCCCACTCGTCGATCGCGTCGCCGAACACGTGCCGCGGCAACCCGTACACCTCGCCCACCGAGCCGTGCCGCCGATACGCGTCGGCGTAGAGATTGTACGCCGTGAGATGGTCGCTCCCCGGTACAATGAGTCCCTCCAGATCGCGCTCGTCGCGCGTCATGCGGTGCAGCGACTCGATGGACGCCGCCACCGCAACGTAGGGCACGAGATCATCGTCCGCGTGCACGAGCAGCTCCGCCCACGGGCGCTCGACCGGCAGTGCCTCGACGGCCTTGCCGTACGATGTGAGGCGGCCGCCATCGACGATGCCGCGCCGTTCGAGCCGCGCCACGGCCGCGCGGTACGCGACGCGGTCTAACGGAACCGGGAGGTCGAGCTCGTCCGCGCGCACACCCAGATCGGCGCACGTGAGCGCGACGCGCTCGGAGTCGCCGGCCAGCTGAAATTCCGGCTCCGTTGGGCGCAGCGAGCGAAACTCGATGTCGCGGTCGCTCAGAATGAATACCCGACCACCCTCCACGCGCCCGTGCACGCGACCCGCCATCTGCAGAATCTCGTTGGCGCCGAGGTGGACGCGCGTGAGCACGTTGCGTCCGTGCTCGATGAGATTCGCGAACCGAGTGTCGTCGATCACAACGGTGTCGAGGCCGCGCACGTTCAGCGCGCTCTGACCCGCGGCGGTCATCGCCAGCAGATACGGCTTGCGCACCTCGCCGTCGAGAAACGGCCGGATCACGCGGATCGGCTCGCCGCCATGGTAGAACGCGCTTGCGATGCGCGACGAGCGCCGGTGGACCATCCCGGCGACGTCTTCGGCCGCGGCGCGTGTGGGCAGAAACACGCCCACACCTCGGCGCTCGCGCTGCACGCGCGACAGGAACCGCTCGTCCAGAAAGTCGATCGGATGGCGGTTCATCACCACGACCTTCGCGGCCTTCTCCGGATCGAACGCGTGGGTCTCGAGCACCGCCTGCGACGACAGATAGCGCGCGTAAAACGTCGGATCCACGGTGGCCGAGAGCCAGATGAACCGGCATCCGACGCGTTTGCCTAACGCAAGACACAGCTCGAGCTCCGCCGATGTCTGGTGGATCTCGTCGACGATGAGCGTGTCCCGCCGCAAAATGTCGCCGTCCTGGAACCACCGGCGCGCGATGCCGGTGGTGACGATCACGACGTTCCAGCTTGGCGTCTCCGGCGTCGCTTCGCGCTCGCGGTTGACGACGCCCACCCGCAGTGGAGCGCCGAGAATCGTTTCCGCCATCGTGCGAATCGCGAGCGTCTTTCCGGTGCCGGTGCCGGCGACGATCCCGAATCCCTTGCCCATGCCCGCGAGCTCGCGAATCTCGGGACCGTGTTCGCGCTCGAGGAGCGTCTCGAGCTCGAGGCCGATGGCGATCTCGATCGTCTCGCACGCCGCTCTGGTAGGTGCGATGACGATGACACGGCCGGACGGCGGCTCGGCCGCGACGAACGCGTCATGGTCGGGTGGAAGCCCGTGGTCGAGCGGCCGACGGAATTGCGACGCATCACTTGCCACGAGTGAAGCTTGTGGCACGCGCGGGGCCGAGGGAAGCTGGCTAGTGAATCCGGATGCGCGACATCGGCGGCCCGCCCGGCTTGTGCGGCTTCGCCACCGGTCGCGGCGGCAAACGCACGGGCGGCCGCGGCACCACGCGCGGCGGCGCCGGGTGCGGCTCGTTGTTGTTCGGGTCGACCTGCCGCGGTTCGTTAGGCCGCGGTTCATTAGGCCGAGGTTCGTTGGCCTTGGGTTCGTTGGGCTGCTGGTTCGCCCGCGGCTCGGTCAGCTGTTGAACCGGAGGACGCGCCACGCGCGTTCCTCGCACTTCATCGCCGAAGATGACCCGCGCGTTCGACGGCCGGCGGCGCATGGCCGTCGCGCAGTCCGTGGGCGCCGGCTGACGCTCGGCAGGGACGCCGTTGATCCAGATACGGCACATCCCCGGCGGCGGCCGGTGCTCAGTCGTCTGATCGCCGTTTTTCCCCTGCTGCAGCGCCTGCGCCCCGAGAGGCGCGGCGACGGCGAGAAGAAGAATCAAGGCGAAGCGGGTCATCGAACCTCCGAACCTGCTTGTGCTCACGCACCTCGGGTGTGCACGGCCAGTGCCATGATCACAGTGATTTCTATACCATGTAATTAATTGCGGCACAGGGACTTGCCAACGAACAACGGCCGGGTCCGATGCCCGGTGTCCTATTGTCCGGACATGACCGTCCGAGTGGCTGGACTCTCCAAGCGCTCCCCTCTGGGCCAGCTAATCGCCAAAAGAGACGCCGGTGGCCCGTGCCGTCATCACCACGTCATGCGAGGGATCGACCCGTTTGGGTTGGGCCAGTGCCTCGACGATCGGGATACACACGATGTGCGGCGACTGCAACGCCACCATCTGCCCGAAGCACCCCGCGGCAATGGCACGCACTGCCGCACCGCCGAACCGCGTCGCCAACAAACGGTCGTAGCCCGTTGGCATCCCGCCGCGCTGCAAGTGTCCCAGTATCAGCGAGCGGCATTCCTTGCCCGTGCGCGTCTGGATTTCCCGCGCGAGCTTGTCGGCCACGCCGCCTAACCGAAGGTCGCCGCCCGGCAGCGATTCGCCGATCACCGACACCGACCCGCCCACGGACCGAGCGCCTTCTGCCACGACGACGATCGAAAAGTAGCGACCGGCACGATCACGCGAGTGAATTTTGTCGCACACCTTCTCGATGTCGTAGGGAATCTCGGGGATCAAAATCACGTCCGCTGAGCCCGCCACACCGCTGTGCAGCGCGATGAATCCGGCGTCGCGCCCCATCACCTCCATCACGATCACGCGATCGTGGCTTTCCGCGGTGGTGTGCAGCTTGTCGATCGCCTCGAGCGCGGTATTGACCGCGGTATCGAAGCCGAAGGTTGTGATGGTGCCGCTCACGTCGTTGTCAATGGTTTTCGGGACGCCCACCACCTTGAGCCCGCGCTCGAACAGCCGTTGGGCAATGCGCAGCGAGCCGTCGCCGCCAATGATGATCATGGCGTCGACGCCGAGGTTGCCGGCGCGTTCGATGAGCTCGTCGGAGCGGTCGACTTCGCAGTACGCGCCGTCCGGACCGACGGCCGGGTAGTGGAAGGGGTCGCCGCGGCTGGTGGTGCGCAGGATCGTGCCGCCCATGTGGGCGATGCCGCGCACGGATTCGCGCGTGAGCGGCACGACCTCATCTTCGCCCAACAATCCAGCGTAGCCGCGCTTGATGCCTAACACATCCCAGCCGCGGCCAAGGGCGGATAGGACCGCGGCGCGGATGACGGCGTTCAATCCGGGCGCGTCACCGCCGCCCGTCGAGATCGCGATGCGCATCGATGCAGGTGCCTAACGATTGGACGGCGGGGCGGCGGCTACGGAGCGCCGTCGCGCGCGCGCCCGATCAGTCCCAGGATCTCGCCCTCTTTCGCGTGGCGGCCGAGCTTCGACTTCTCGAAGATCGGCGCTCCATCGAGCGAAACCTCGAAGCGCCCGCCGCGTGACGGCTGCAGGGTGATCTCCGCGTCCGGATACCGGCCCTTGAGCTCGGCCGCCAACCTGGTGGCCCTCGGCTCGTAGTTTCAAAGCGTGCAGTACTCGATCGTGATTTTCATGCGCCCTCTCGGATAGCCCACCGCGCAACCTCCCGCCACCCGAACCATATGCGTTCGATGCGCACCCACGCCAGCGCCGCGCCGCGAATGATTTGCGCCGCCCTGCGGCGTTTTGCTCACGGAGCCATTCCCCGCCAGTGGTATCTCATGCGCGTCGACCACCGAGAGGTAGCATGCGCAACGCTCAGACCCTGGCGGAGCTGCTCGCCGCCCTGACCATCATGGGCACGCTCGCTGCAATCGCAGCGCCGCCCGCTGTACGATCTCGTGATCGCGCCACGGCCCGCGCAGCCGCCACCACACTCCGCGCCACACTGGCGTCCGCGCGCGATGCGGCACTCGCGCAGGCGAGCGCGGCGCTCGTCGTCGTAGATGACGCGCTCGCCACGGTCACAGTGGTCGTCGATCGTGACACCGTGCTGCGGCATGCGCTCACCGGTGACTTGCGCTCGCGGTTGACGGCCAGTCGAGACACCATCCGCTTCGGCCCAACGGGCCGCGCGTTCGGCGCGTCGAACACCACGCTCGTCATTCGCGCCGGAGCGGCAGCAGAAACGGTGACCGTGTCGCGCGTCGGGCGCGTGCGGTGACCGCTCAGACCAGCTCGATCGCGCGGCCCGAGCTCCGCGCAATTACGCCCAACCGAAACGTTACCTCGGCGGCCAATGCGTCGGGGGCGGGATGCGGCTCGAGCGGGAAATTCGCCCACGCGAACGGAATGCTCGACCGAACCGAAGGCGGGCGCTTGTCGATGCGCCATACGCCGAGCGCATTGCGCGCGTCAAGAAAGTGGTCGAACGTCCGCGACCATTGCTCGTTGCGACGCAAGAAGCCCATGCGAGCCAGCGTCTCGAGCCAAAACAGCGCGCCCGCAAAGTCGGCTTCCACCGAGCTGCGATGGGGCAGCGGATCGCCTAACACAAGGTGGGTTTCGGAAACCACGCGCTTGCCCACCACGCGCGACGGCAGCGCGCGCGGCGCGGGCTGCGACAGGTACGCGTACACATGCTCCATGATGTCGTAGTTCTCGCTGCAAAAGCGCGGCATATGCGCGAGCATCACCAGCGCATAGATCGACGGCGGTGCGGCCTCCGCTGCGAGCACGTGCTGATTCCCCGCGCGCACGAACGGCTTCTCGGCCAGCGGCGACCGGAGATACGCGTCGAAACGCTCGACAATCCGCCGAGCCGCGCCGCGCAGCCTGGGGTCCGCTTCGTATCCTGCGTGCGCCAACGCGGCAGCCGCGGCTTCACGCAGCACCCCCCTCGCATGCCGCACCGCCTCGACGTCCGCACCGCCCCCCTTTGGCCCCAGCTCGAACACGAGGCTCGCGTCATCATCCTCAGCCAACAATCGGAAAAGGGTGCGACGCGCCCGTACCAACGGCGGCGATTCGCGATCCCATCCGTACTCCAGCATCCGCCTAACGGCAGGGATGGTCCCGATACCCTCGAAGTCGTTGGCGCGCGCACCAGGAATTGTGAGCATCACGCCATTCCACGTGCCGTCCGGACGCTGCGAAAGGGCGAGCGACAGCGCTGGGCCGTAAGAGTATGGAAGACCAGCCATGGACGCCGGCACGCCACTCAGCCGCGCGACTTCGCTGCTGGCGCGATACTGTATTGGAGGTATCGCTATTCTGAGAATCCAAGACAGCGGGAACGTGACCGGTTCAGCCGACGGCGGTTGGGCTGGCGCTGGTACGCCCGGCATTGTCGGAACGGTCACGGCGCCCTCGTTTATCGCTGTAAGTCGTTGGAGGACAACGCAGTACCTGGCCATGCCCGAGTCGCTCGGCCGCCGGGCCTAACGATATCGGTTTTCTGGCCGCGCGCCAGAGGGGTTTGCCCACAGATGGTACCGCCTCATCTGTTCCGAAATCGTTGCACCCGTTCAGCGTGCCCACTCGCCTGCCCGCTTCGGCCTTAACGCCCAACCCCGGCAGTACGTCCACCTTTGCGAACCAACCGAGCGTGCCGGTGCACGCGATCGAAACCGCACGGAGGCACCATGTTGAGGCTACGACTCGCGGCCCTAGGCGCCGCAATGGCTATTGGTATCACAACCAGCGCCGCTTCTCTGTCTGCTCAAGCGGCCATTCCGCCGGCACGCAGCGACGTCCGTCACGATACGCGCGACATCCGCACGGATCGCCGCGACATCCGCTCGGACACACGCAACGTCCGCTACGATAGACGAAATCTGAAGAGCGATCGCCGCGGTCTCGTCCACGATCGTCGTGCGATTCGTCACGACAGGCGTCACCACAATCGAGCCGGTTTGCGCGCGGACCGTCGCCATTTCCGGCACGACCTACGGCGGACTCGTCGAGATCACCGCGCGCTCAGGCGGAACCGGTTCGACCGTCGGCGAGACGCGCGAGACCTGCGATCTGACAGGCGCGATCGTCGTCACGATGTGGGGAGAATCCGCGGCCGGTAATGCGGGAGATGGCCTGCGGCCGGCCCGACGACGGTCGGCCGCGGACGCCTGAGGGGATCTGCCAAGCCGAGCATTGTCCCGTCGCCGGTACAAAGTTGGCTTGTGGACCGGTTATCGAACGGTCATCTTGACGGCAAGACCCTCTCAGCGCTGGAGCATGATCGAGAGCCTTCTCACACGACCGGTCCACAAGGTGTCCGATCGCGTCCGCTTCGACGGACGCGTCTTGTTCCTGACCGAGTCTCCCGAGTTGATCAAGCGCCAGTTGGCCGGCGAGGATCTTTCGTTCGATCCGCACGCCCCGGTGGGGACGCCGTCCCACCCGAAGCTGCGCGACAACATCTCAACGGACGAAATCACCCCCGCCTACATCTGCTACTACTTCGATGAGACGCTCGGTGACTTCCCGTACCTCGGCCTAAAGTCCGGAGAGGAGTTCCCGATCGTTCGCGGCTCGGTTCGCGCGGGGCACTTCGTCGCATCCGTGTCCGGAAAGCGCCGCGGCAAAGGATCGTCGCGCGAGCAGTCGCCTTACGCAGAGCTGGTCGCCGGCATTCGCCTCGTCATCGCCGAGAACATCGAGCGCATCTACCGCGAGAATTGTCAGAACCTCGGTGTGTTCACCTCCACCGATTTCGGTCTCATCGAGCGCGTGCGCCGCGGCGAAGAGATTCCGCTCTCGGAATTCACCAAGGATGAAGGCGGCATCTCACGCGGCATCATCGAGTACGGCGGCCTGTTCAACTACAACTTGGCGCGGCTGCAAGGAAAGGTTTCCGTCCCACGGGTGAACACGCCGCGCCGGCCGATGACCATCGCCGAAAAAATCTTCGCCCGGCATTGGGTGGCGGATCCCGCGACCGGTGCGATTGGCGTGCCGGCGGTGAAACCGGGCGACCAGGGTTTCGTGCGCACGGACATCCGCTTCAGCCACGAGTACGTGACGCCGATGGCGGCGATTTTCTTCGACCAGTTGGTGGGGCCCAACGAGCCCGTGAACGATCCGTCGTCGGTGTTCTTCTTCCGCGACCATCTCACGTTCCTCGATCAGGTGATGCGGCCCGAGCACGTGCAGATGGGTCTTCTCGACGTCGCAAACCAGCTCGAGACCAAGCAGCGGGAATTCGCGGCGTCGAAGGGCATCAAGCTCTACGGACAACTGGACCATCGTCTCAACCTCCACGGCGCACTCGCGGCGGCGGGGTCGGAGGCGATCTGTCACTCGAAGATTCTCGAGGCGCATGCGGAGCCGGGTCAGGTGATCATCGGCTCGGACTCGCACACACCGCACGCCGGCGCCGTCGGATGCGTCGCATTCGGCGTGGGCACGACGGCGATCTTCAATTCGTGGATCACGAACGATGTGCGCGTCGAAGTCCCGCAGTCGTTCAAGGTCGTCGTGCGCGGGCACAAACCGCCTAACATCGCGGCCAAGGACTTCATGCTCGAGATCCTGCGCCACCCGTACATCAAGAGCGGCGAGGCGATCGGGCAGATCATCGAGTACGCCGGGGAAGCGGTCGAAGCGCTGTCCGTGGACGAGCGCGCGACCATGACCAACATGGCAGCGGAAGTCGGCGCGTTCACCGGCATCATCTCGCCGGACGAACGCACGGTCGAGTATCTCGTTGCCCAACGCGGCATGTCGGCCGAATCGGCGCGGGCGCTGTGCGCGGGTCTGGCGTCCGATCCGGACGCGTCCTACGTGAAGGTGATCGAGATCGACGCATCGACCCTGCGTCCGATGCTCGCGCTGCCTGGCGATCCGGGCAACGGCCTGTACGTCGACGAGCTGCCCGGCGAGGTGCGTGTCGACATCGCCTATGCGGGCTCCTGCACCGCGGGCAAGAAGGAAGACATGGACATGTACGCGCGCGTATTCGCCGAGGCGCTCGAGCGCGGCGAGCACGTGGCGGAGCACGTCCGGTGCTTCATCCAGTGCGGGTCCCGCGAGGTATTCGAGTACTGCCAGGCACGGGGCTACGATCGGATCTTCGCGGATGTTGGCGCGACGTTCGTCGAGCCGTCGTGCGGCGCGTGCATCAACGCCGGGCCGGGCGTGTCGCGCACAAAGGACGAAGTCACGATCTCGGCTATCAATCGGAACTTCCCGGGTCGATCGGGACCGGGACAGCTATATTTGGCCTCGCCATACACGGTGGCCGCGTCGGCGATCGCGGGTCGGATCGTCGAGTGGACATCGGGGCACGACGAGCGTGACGCCGCGAGCAGCGATGCGCTCGTCCACGCCTGATCGGGTGACGAGTCAACGCGTCACGATTTGGGCCGGCGGCTCGTTCAGCACCAGCCCTTTCCGCATGGCACCGCGGCCATGATCTCACATGCGGGGTGAGTTCGTCGACGTAGGCGGCGCGCGTCTGTACTACTACGCCTCGGGAACGAGAGGCGCCGGTGAGCCCGTCGTGCTGATCCACGGGTTCCCCACCTCGTCGCATCTGTGGCGCGACGTGGCGCCGCTCATCCCCGAAGGCCATCGCGTAGTAGTGATCGACCTCCTCGGGTACGGTCGCAGCGATCCGCCTAACGGGCGCGACCTCAGCATCAAAGGACACGCCGAGCGCGTCATCGGGCTGTTGGACGCGCTGCGCATCTCGTACGCGTCGATCGTGGGGCACGATCTGGGCGGCGGCATCGCGCAATACCTGGCGGTGCGTCATCCCACGCGCGTGGCGCGGCTCGCGCTCATCGATTCGGTGGCGTTCGACGATTGGCCCACGCGGCCCCTCAAGCTCGCGCGTACCACCCTGCCGCTGACGCGATTCCTGCCGGCCACGTGGATCCTCTCGATCCTGCGCTCCGAGCTCGAGCGCGGCTACGCGCACGAGGATAGCGGTGCGCGCTCGATCGACATCTACGTGCGTCCGTTCTGTCAGCCCAACGGGCGAGACGTGCTGGTGTCGCACCTCGAGGCGCTGGACGCCGAAGAGACGGTGGCGCTGCAACAGCGGCTCAAGGACTTTGTCGCGCCGACGGCGATCGTGTCTGGCGCGCACGACCCGTTCCTGCCGCCGGCGCTGGCCAAGCGTCTCCACGCGACGATTCCTGGCGCGTCGCTCGACATCATCTCGGACGTCCGGCACTTCACGCCCGAGGAAGCTCCAGAGACGATCGGCGCGATCCTGACTGGCTGGCTCAAGCGTTAGGACGGACACTGCTCCCCGGAGCAGCTGCGCGATCCGTTCAAGCCGGCAGTGTCCCGCCGCGTCCGTTCTTAGATCTTCCGCACCTCGTCGGCCGCCTCGAGCACGTGGCCGATGTCCCGCGACAACGCGCGCGCCTCGACGGTGGCGCTGTTCACTTCCCCGATCGCCGACTGCACGCCCGATGCGCGCAGCTTGAGCAGATCCAGCTTGAGGTTCTGCAGCGCGATGCCGACGCTCTCCAACTGCCCAACCAGCCGCTCGCGTCGCGCGGTGAGCTGCAGCAGCGACGCGTGCTGCCGCTCGAGCATCGAGAGACGGCGCTCGTGCTCGGTCGTGCCATCGGGTTCGCGCTTCACGGTGGCAATGCGCTGCTCGAGCTCGCCGACGGCCTGCGGCGACAGGTCGCGATCGAGATGGTGCAGCATCTGCGCGATGGACGCGGCGCGCTGCGCCAAGCCGTCCACCGTCGGCCCGACATCGGGAATCAAATCCCGATCGGCTTTGCCGAGTGAGCCGATGATGGCGACAATGGTGGCGCGGTCGGCAGCGGCGCGGCGGACGGCGTCACCGTGCGGCCCCGCCAACACCTCAGGCGGCGAGAGCCTGGCCGCGTCGATCTCCGCCTGCGAAGGTCCCGGCAGCGCCGGCGCGCTCACGCCCGGCCCAACGGTGCGCACGGCATCCGGATCGGGCTTCTTGAAGATACGCTTCCACGTCACGCCCTCGGCCCACAAGGCGCTCCACTGCTTCATCACCGACGCGCCCATGGCTAACGCAACGAACAGGAACCACGGGAACTCGGGCGACGTGAGCAGGTTGATGCCGGCCACCATGCCGATCACGACGCCGGTGCTCGCCAGGTTACGCCGGAACACGGTGATCCGCTCGTCGAGCGGCCGAGCGTGAAAGCGCTCGGAGCGCGACAGGCGTCTGAGATCGCGCGCCGACAGTGCCTGCGCGGCGAATTGCAGCGGCTCGATCGCGGCCGGAGCGCCTAACGGTCGCGGGGCGACGATCGGTGGCGGATGCGCCGGATTCGGCGCGGGCGGCGCCACG
>JAICLH010000291.1 GCA_025927495.1 Gemmatimonadaceae bacterium | reverse complement strand
GCCACATGCAAGACGCCTGATGCGCCCGCAGAAACGCGTGCATCGGCGCACCGCGAAGCAACTCGACAAAGAGTTCACGCGGCAGGGCGTCGAAGGTACGCCCACGCCGGCCGTGGGTCCGCGCTCGACGCCCCGGTACGACGGCTTGCCCCGCCTCGACCTGAAGTACGGGCTGAGTCGGCACATGCAGGAAGTGCAACAACATCGAAAGCTCCGCAGCGAACGCGTCGGCACCGAGGCCGAACACGCCGCACGCACTGCCAATCACATGGCGCTTGTGGAGCTGGCCCGCGCAGAGCGCGCGCGCCGACAGTGAACACTCACGGGAGAATCGCAATGGAATCGAGACACGCGGCCAAGCAGGCGCTCATCAAGTTGGTGGGCGTGAACAACGTCGGTCCCTACGTCGGCGACATCGCCGGCAGCCACGTCTACGTCGTGGCCCCGAGCAAGCGCGCGATCGTGAGCGCGAACAAGGTCGCCGTGTACGACCCGAAGGGTGGCGTCGAGGAGTTCGAGCGGCAGTAAGCACACTCACGCAGGGCGGGGCGCTCCGGCGCCCCGCCGGGAGGGAAGGATGCGACTCAACACCGAACAACGGCTCGACATCGCGTACATGGTCCGCCGTGGGCACACGGCGACAGTGCGCGCGTTGGTGCCCAAGTATGTGGCACTGGCGCAGGACGCAGCGGCCCACGGCAAGTGTGAGTCGGCCGAGCTGCTCGCGGATATCGCCGACGCCTACGAGGAGGCTTTGGAGGCGTTTCGGCCCACCCTGTAAGGGTTGGGTGAGTTCAGGGATTTTACTTCAGGAGGTAGGCAATGCCGAAGTTTAGCGTGCGGTTCGTGCGGGACGCACACGCGCAGTACACCGGCGTCGTGGAAGTTACGGCGCGGTCCGTGGCCGCCGCGTGTCGGAAAGCCGAGACGCTGCTCATGCAGGGCCGGGTTGAGTTCGTGCCAGTTCCGAATACCGTCGAGGTGGACGCTGCGGTGATCCTGCGCGTGGACGACCTATGAGCCGGCTGGTAGTCGAACAGTCGATTCATGGGTTGCCGTGCGTGCAAATACACGACGATCCGGCGCTCGCGGACAGTTGGCATAACGCGAAGTGTGGGTTCGGAGATTCGGCATGAACAAGCGACAGCGGAAGAAGCAGAAGCTCCTCTGGACCATCACCGTGCTCACGGCGGGCTGGCCGCGCAAGGGCGCCAGCCACGCGTGCATGGCGGTGTGCACGAGTCTGCGCCACGCCCAGCGGATCGTCGAGTCCAACGAATGGGACATTCACGAGGACAACTACGCGTATGCGGTGATCGCGGCGATCGAACCGAACATCGCGTACGGGTTGGTGCATCGGCGGAAGGAGCATCGGTGGTATTGCTGGGAAGGAACGCCCGACGAGGGGCGCTACGTACGCTGCGCAACCCCGGAGCAGTACACGCACGTCCTCTTCGGACTCTGAGGCACACATGAGCATTCACGGTGAGCTCCTTATTCGTGGCAAGGCTCGCATTGATCTCGAGGAACTTGGAGAGGGGTGGGATGGCGAGTATGACCCGAACGATCCCCACGACACCGACTAGGAGGCACGCATGAGAACCATCCCCACGATGTACGGCACGCTCGCGACCCCGAAGTACACGCATGATTGCCCGGACTGTCTGTTCCTCGGGCATCGGGACGGCCTAGACGTGTACTGTTGTGAGAAAGGCGGGGGGAGCGGTCCGACGCTCATCGCCCGCTATGGTAATGATGGCTGGAACTACGCCAGCGTGGGGGCGTTCATCGTGAGCGGCACACATTTCCGCGAACTTGGGCATTGGACAAACGTGGTTGCGGCGGTGCTTGCGGACTACGTGCTGCATAACGGACTCCTGTTTCCCGCAGAGCAGCCACCGCTCGTTATCGACTATACCGTGACAACGCGCGAGGGTCGGCGGGTCCAGTTGCGTGGGCTGTTCGATGACATGGCACATTTCAACCGGAGCATCCGAGGCGCCGAAGCGGAGCGGAAGCACTGGCCGAGTGTCGTGGTCGACGCCACCCGGCCACTGACACCAACGGAGCAGGAGGTGCTCCTCCCATGACTAACAACGACACTGGCATGAGCGCGCCAGCCGAGGACCGGACGCCGAGCGAGACGGACGCGCCGCAGGCAATGCGTGACGCCGCCTGGGGCCTCCGATGGGCGCTCGACATTCTGGACATGTACGACGAGCGGCTCGTACAGCTCGGCGATCCGCGCGATCGCGTGTATTCCGCCGTGCACGTTCGCGCCAAGCGGAGGGCACGAGAAGCGGTTGACGCTGCGCACGCCATCGTCGCGCGGCTCACCGCCGCGCTCGACCGGGTACGCGACGATGCCGCACGGCTCGACTGGCTGGAACGCGAGGTGGAACGGCTCGAAGAAGTGCGATTGGAGTTCACTGAAGCAGGATCTGAGGCCGGCGAATGCGGCTCAGTGCTGTCGTCATGGCCTCGAGGCTTCTGGATCAACGACGGCGACGAACAAGCCCACTCGACACTTCGTGAAGCAGTTGATGCCGCCCGCGCGCGACCGGCGAGCGAGCCGCCAGCCGGAGACGAGCGATGAGCGAGCGCTGCGCGACGTGCCGCTTCTACCGCTGCACGTATCCGCACATGATCGAGGGTGTCGGGGAGGTACACGGCTCCTGCCGTCGACATCCGCCGCCGTGGGGCATCGTGTGTGGCGGCGATTGGTGCGGTGAGTACGAGCCAATGATGCCCGTCACCGCGAGCGAGACGCCAGCCGGAGATGAGCGATGAGCGACGGAGCGATTATCCACGACGGCGAGAAGCAGTTGGTTTTGAGCCGTTGCCTGACCTGCGGCCAGCCGCGATTGTTGGAGCTGCGTGGAGACGGGACGTGCGCCCACGACACCGGATGCGGATGCGTGCGCGCATTCACAACCT
>JAICLH010000188.1 GCA_025927495.1 Gemmatimonadaceae bacterium | reverse complement strand
CTCCTGCCGCTTCCACATGCGCGAGTGATAGCGCGAGTCGTCTTCGGGATGGTCGTGCCCCACCACGTGCAGGACGCCGTGCACCACGAGGCGCAGCAGCTCCTCGCGTACGCCGTGACCGTGGGCGCGCGCGTTCTTCCGCGCGACGCCGGGCGAGATGTAGACGTCGCCGACGACCTCGCGCTCCGAGCCCACCGGCGCGAACGCGAACGAGATGACGTCCGTGGGACCGCTGTGACCGAGGTGCTCGCGGTTCAGCGCGGCGATGCGCCGGTCCGTCACGAAGGCGACCGACAGGGTGGCGTCGCGTACCCGTTCCGACCGCAGGACTCCTTCCGCGAGCGAAGCGACACGCTCGCGGGCGACGGGAATACGGACTCCTTCGGTTGCTACATGCACCGTACGACTCATACCGTCGCGGGTACGCCCGTCGCGACCGCCTTCGGGTACTCGACGCGCGCGTGGTACATACCGCCCAGCACGCGGGCGAACTCGCGCTTCACCACGCTGATCTCGCGCAGCGTGATCGGCGCCTCGCGCAGCTGTCCCTCGGCGAACCGCTCCTCGACCACGCGATCGATCACCTCGCGGATGCGTTCCGGCGTCGGGTCGGTCATGCGGCGCGCCGCGGCTTCCACGCCGTCGGCGAGCATGACGATCGCCGTCTCGCGGCTCTGCGGGATGGGCCCGGGATACGCGTACTCGTCCGGATCGGCGACGTACCCGCTGCGCTGCCGCTCCCGCTCGAGGAAGTAGGTGATCGACGCCGTGCCGTGATGCTCCACGATGAACGCGCGGATCGTCGCGGGGAGTCCCACTTCCTTCGCCAGCTCGAGCCCCTCGCGCACGTGATTGCGGATGATCGACGCGCTCGTGTCCGGCTTGAGCTGATCGTGCGGATTCCGCCCGCGCGCCTGGTTCTCGACGAAGTACTGCGGTTTGCCGAGCTTGCCGATGTCGTGGTAGTACGCACCGACGCGCCCGAGGATCGGATTCGCGCCGATGCCGCGGCACGCGGCCTCCGTGAGATTCGCGATCGCGATCGTGTGCGCGTACGTGCCGGGCGCCTCGAGGCTCAACCGCCGCAGCAGCGGACGGTTGAGGTCCGAGTACTCGATGAGCGTGAGGTACGTCGTGATGCCGGTGAAGCGCTCCGCCAGCGGCACGAGGAACATCGCGAACACCACCGACACGATGGCGTTGCCCACGCCTAACCCCGCGCTGGCGATCATCTGATTCGAGTTCCAACCCAATGTGAGCCCGATGGCGAGCGCCGCGCCAAGGTACGCGACCCCGATGGTGATCACGTATTGATACGACTGCTCGCGCCTGAGAATCACCCGCACGCTGAGCGCCGCTGCCGCGCCGCCCACGAGATTGATGAACAGCGCGTTCGTTCCCCGATACACGCTCTGCCCGCCCACGAGCACCGCGAGAATCATCGCGGCGATCATGCTGATGCGCGAATCGAACAACACGCTCAAAATGATGGCCGCCAGCGCCACCGGGACCAATTCCGGGTGCACCGGTTGCCATTTGGCCGCGACGGCCGACACCACGAGCACGAGCAGGAACACGGCCGCGAACATCGCCAGCGAGCGGAACGCGCTATAGAGCTGCGGGCGGAACAGCACGATGGCGATGCCGAAAATCGCGAGCACGAGCGCGTTGTACGCGACGCTCCCCGCGATCCGACCCAGTGCACGCTGCCCGCGCGTCCGCGCCTGCATGGCGTCGTGCAGTGCCCGCATCTTCTCGAACTCGGCTTGCCCGACGACTTCGTGCGCACCCACGACCTTCTCGCCGGCGCGCACCATGTACTCGTTCACGTTCACGGAATTGCGCAGCTCCTGCCGGCGCTGCTCCGTGGCAAACTGGTCGAGCGTTACCGTTGGGCGGAAAAATGCGCTCAGCAGCTTGAGGTAGAGTGCGCTCGCCACCGAGGAGTTCGGATCCGGCTCGAAGGCGCGCGACCGCGAGAGCAGCGAGGCGAACGAGAGCAGGCTGTCCACCATCACGCTGCGCTCCTGGCCCTCGCGCCGCACGATTACATTGCCGCGCAGATTGTCCACGGTGGCGCCGGCGGCGATGCCCGCCGATAGCCAACGCGCATACGCGCGGCGCACCGAGTCGAGCATGGCTCGGCGGCGTGCACCCGGCACCAGATAGTCCGCTTCCTGCGGAGTGAGTGTGACGCCTTGCAACCCGGCCGCCGCAATCAGCGATGTCCGTTGGGCCGCGGCGGTCGCGTGCGCATCCACGCCGCGCTGGACGGTCACGGACAGCGAGTCGATGAACGCGCGCAGCTGATTCTGCGCCGAATCGAGAGCGGCCGGCCGGTACTCGAGAATCGGCTTCACCGACTGTGCGAGCTCTTCGCGTTCCTGCGCGAGCGCAGCCGGCGATTTGGGCACCACGAACGCGAACGGCGCGATCACGTTCTCGGTGGCCACCGATCCGACCTCGAAGATCGGCGAGTCCACTGCCGGCGCGTTGGGGAACAGCAGATAGGTGACGACCGCGAGCAGGACCAGCAGCGCGATGCGCAGGCCGTGGTAGGCGACGCGGGCCCGCGTGGTGAACGGCGGGCCGCCCGCTCCGGCGGCATTGCGCTCGATCGGGAGGCGGATCGCCATCCGTTAGTCGGTCCCCGCGTCGCGCGCGTACGCCCGGATGATGTCACGCACCAGCCGGTGTCGGATCACGTCGGCGTCGGTGAGATAATGGAAGCCGATGCCGTCGATGCCCTTCAGGATGCGCTCGATCTCGATGAGGCCCGACTGCTCGCGCGCCGGCAGGTCGATCTGGGTCTTGTCGCCGGTGATCACGGCTTTCGAGTTCACGCCTAACCGAGTGAGGAACATCTTCATCTGCGCGCTGGTGGCGTTCTGCGATTCATCGAGAATCACGAACGCGTCGGCGAGCGTGCGTCCGCGCATGTAGGCGAGCGGCGCGATCTCGATCACGCGCGTCTCGAGCGCCTTCATGATGCGCTCCGGCGGCATCATGTCGTCGAGCGCATCGTAGAGCGGCCGCAGGTACGGATCCACCTTGGCCTGCAAGTCGCCCGGCAGGAAGCCGAGGCTTTCGCCGGCTTCGACGGCCGGCCGCGCGAGCACGATGCGCCGCACGCGCTTGCGTGCCAGGGCCTCGACCGCCATGGCGACCGCGAGGTACGTCTTGCCCGTGCCGGCCGGGCCGATGCCGACGACGATGTCGTTCTCGGCGATGAGATTGAGATAGGCTGCCTGGCCCGGCGTCTTGGGCTGGATGATGCGGCGCACACCCGGGAGCACGATACGCGTCTCGTCGGCGGTACCCGTGCCGTTGCCGTTGCCGTCGATGGCGCCGTCCTCGCCTAACCGCTGCACGTCGTCGGGGCCGAGGGGCACGAGCTGCCGCGCGGCGTCGAGCATGCGTTGGGCGATCGGCGTCGCGCGTTCCACCGTCGCGGGCGATCCGCTCAGCGTGAGCGCGTCGCCGCGCAAAGACACCTTCGCGCCCGTCATGCGCGACAACTGGATGAGGTTCGCATCGTTGACGCCCGCCAGCGTGAGCAGGTCCGCGCCTTCGGTGCTCAGACGATGCGTGACGGTCTCGTCGCTCACGATGTCACCGTGGCCGCGCCATCGATGCGCACGTGCAGTGCGCGCAGATCGGCCTCCGGCACCGGACTCGGCGCGCCCTCGAACAGGGCGCTGGCTGTCGTCGTTTTCGGAAAGGCGATCACGTCGCGCAGCGAACCCGCGCCGGCGAGCAGCATCGCGATGCGGTCGACGCCCATGGCGATGCCGCCGTGTGGCGGTGCGCCGGAGCGCAGGCCCTCGAGCAGAAAGCCGAACCGGCGCTGCGCCGTCTCTTCGTCGATGCCGATGAGCGCGAAGACGCGGCGCTGCATCTCGGGATCGTGGATGCGGATGCTGCCGCCGCCCATCTCCATGCCGTTGAGCACGACGTCGTACGCCTGCGCGCGCGCACGGAGCGGATCCGTGTCGAGCAGCGCGGCGTCGTCGGGGTGCGGCGCCGTGAACGGGTGGTGGGTCGGGCCTAACGCACCGGTCGCGGCGTCGCACTCGAACATCGGGAAGTCGGTCACCCACAGGAAGCGCAGCACGCCGTCGGGGACGAGGCGCATCACGCGTGCCACGTCCTGGCGCACGCGGTCGAGCGCCGGATTGGTGATGCGGTCCGGGCCCGCGGCGAAGAGGGCCAGGTCGCCATCGGCGAGCGCCAGCCGTTCGCGCGCGCCGGCATCGAGGAACTTGGCCGGCGGGCCCGTGAGCTCGCTGCCCTCGCGCTTGAGCCGGAGCAGGCCGCCGGCGCCGGCGCCCTTGGCGAGCGACTCGAGCTCATCCACCTGCTTGCGCGACAACGTCGCACCGTTAGGCACGCGCATGCCGCGCACGCGTCCCCCGGCCGCGATCGCCGACCGCGCGATGCCGAGCTCGGTGGCGGCGAAGACGTCGGTCGCGTCGAACAGCTCGAGCGCGTAGCGCAGGTCCGGCCGGTCGCTGCCGTAGCGCTCCATGGCGTCGGCGTATCTGAGCCGCTCGAAGGGCGCCGCGATCTCGCGGCCGCCCTCGCGCCACAGTTCGACGAACAGCGCCTCCGTTAGGCGGATGATGTCGGCCGCCTCCACGAACGACGCCTCGATGTCGATCTGCGTGAATTCCGGCTGGCGCTCGGCGCGCAGGTCCTCGTCGCGGAAGCACCGCGCGATCTGAAAGTACCGGTCGAACCCCGACACCATGAGCAGCTGCTTGTAGAGCTGCGGCGACTGCGGGAGCGCGTAGAACTCCCCCTTGTGCAGACGACTCGGCACGATGTAGTCGCGCGCACCCTCGGGCGTCGGCTTCGTGAGGATCGGCGTTTCGATCTCCAGGTAGCCTTCGCTCGTGAGGAACCGGCGCGCCGTCTGCAGCAGCCGATGGCGGAGAATCATGTTGTGCTGCAGCTCCGGCCGGCGCAGGTCGAGGTAGCGATAGCGCAGGCGCTGTTCTTCCGACGGCAGCGCCTCGCCCTTGGCGCGCGCGACCGGAATCGCCGGCGTCACCGCCGGCCCAACGACGCGCACCGATCGCGCTTTGACCTCGATCTCCCCCGTCGCCATCTCGCGGTTCACGCCGTCGGGCGGTCGCCGCACGACGTCGCCTTCCACGAGCACGACGCTCTCCTTCCCCACCGTCGCGGCCGTGTCGCGCACCGCGTCGCCGACGAGCGCCGGGTCCACCGATACCTGCACGATCCCGTCGCGGTCGCGCAGGTCGAGAAACACCAGCCCGCCCAGATTGCGTTTGCCGTGGATCCAGCCGCCTAACCGGACAGCGCTGCCGGCGTCGGTGACGCGGAGTGAGCCGCAGCGGCGGCTTCGGAGTGTCGTCGCCTCGTTGGTCTTGGTCGTGGTCATTCGGTTGATACGGTTCGACGGTGTGTGGACGCGACACGACGGCCCACGCCGCGCCGCGCCGCCCGCAACGTGGGCGGCTGTCGACGCGGCGCGCTCACGCCACCTCCAAATCTCGAATCAGGCGGAGGAAATCGGGCGCCGACTGCGCGGCCACCAGGCTCGCGCGCAGGGACTCGCGGCGCAGGAGTCGCGAGATGCGACTCAGCGCTTTCACGTGCGCGCCGGCTGCGCTCTCCGGGCCCACGAGCAAGAAGAACAATTGCACCGGCTTGCCGTCGAGCGCATCGAAGTCGACCGGGTCGTGTGCCACGCCCGCGGCAAGTACCAGTTGGTCGACGTGCGGCGTCTTGCCATGTGGAATGGCGACGCCGTCGCCGATACCGGTCGACAGCACTGCTTCGCGTTCGCGCACCGACTCGAGGATGGACTCCGGATCCGCACGTTCACCACGGCGCCCCGCGGACGGCGCGACGAGCTCGACGAGCTCGCGCAGGACATCGCCTTTCGTGCGGCTCGCCAGCGGCACTTTGACCCGTTCCGCCGACAGCAGCTCGGAAAGCAACACCAGTGCTCCGTCACTTGGGGGTGAATCTGAAAGACTAACCACGCCGTGCACCTCACGGAAGCGCCTGCTGGAGTTCGGTCATCTGTTTGGGCCTGTTGAATTTAACGCGAGTTGAAGGTCGCGGCTATTAGGAGGACGGAAGCCGAACTGGTCTCACGTGTCCGCCTCCGCCGTCTGACGAGCATCTACGACTTGATAGCGGACGCACCCGGACAAAGCCGGACAAAGCGAATTGATTTGTAACTGCTCGAGATGCCGGCTTCGAAGCAACAAAAAAACCGGGCCGCCTTGGCCGTTCGTGTCGGGCCTCGTCCGCTCTCACGGTCGTAGGACTTTCATAGCCGCACGGAGGCGGATTCGCGAGATGAAGGTCTCACGCGTCCGCCTCCGCAAATCACCTAGATTTACTGCGTGATTCAAACCAATCTCCTCGACCGTTCCCCCGCCGACGCCCTCCAGGCCCTCGGCACCTTCTTCGCCGAGCGCGGCGAGCCGGCGTACCGGGCCCGCCAAGTGCTCCGGCGCCTCTGGCACACGCCCGCCGCGTCGTTTGCCGACATCACCGAGCTGCCGGCGGCGCTGCGGGTAGCGTTAGGCGAGCGCTTCGCGATGCCCCGGCTCGCGCTCCTGGCCAGGCAGCGATCGAGCGACGGCACGGAGAAGTTTCTGTTCGGGCTGCCGGACGGCCAGGCCATCGAAACGGTCGCCATTCCCGACGACGACCGCGTCACGCTCTGCATTTCGTCCCAGGCCGGGTGCGCACTCCAGTGCGCGTTCTGCGCCACGGGACGCATGGGCTTTCAGCGCAACCTGGCGACGTGGGAGATCGCCGCGCAGGTGCGCGAGATGCGGCTCATCGACGACCCACTGCGCGTCACCAACGTCGTGTTCATGGGCATGGGTGAGCCGCTCATGAACTGGCGCGCGGTCGACGTGGCGCTCACGATCCTCAACGCGTCCGACGCGTTAGGAATCGGCGCCCGGCACATCACCGTATCCACGGTCGGCGTGCTGCCGGGTATCGTCGCGCTCGCGAAGCGGCACGAGCAATTCCGCCTCGCGCTCTCCATTCACGCGCCGTCGGACGCGCTGCGCCGCGAGCTCATGCCCATCAACACCAAGTATCCGCTCGCCGACGTCATCGCCGCCGCGCGCGCGTTCGACCGGCGCGTCACCTTCGAGTACGTGATGCTCGGCGGAGTGAACGACACCGCCGCGCACGCGCTCGAGCTTGCGCGGCTCGCCAAGAGCTGTCGCGCGTTCGTGAACCTCATCCCGCTGCACGAGGGCGGTGCGCCGGAGTTTCGTGCCACGTCGCCGCGCGACATCGCACGCTTCGCGCGCGCCGTGCGCGGCGCGGGTGTCGAGGTGGCGATTCGCAAGAGCCGCGGCACCGACATCGCGGCCGCGTGCGGACAGCTACGGGTAGAGCGTCTCGGCCGGAGGCCGCCACGTGCGGCCGATCAGCACGGCGATGTCCAGGTAGCGTGAGCTGTCGGCGCGCGCTCGCGTGCGCGCCGGCGCCATGATCTTGGCTGCGGCGTCCGCCCAGGCCGGGTGACCCGAGAGGTCGAGCACGACGGTCGT
>JAICLH010000318.1 GCA_025927495.1 Gemmatimonadaceae bacterium | reverse complement strand
TCACCGAGTACGGCTATCAGACCAATCCACCCGACAAGATCTTCGGCGTCTCCTACGCGAAGCAGGCGGCGTACCTGACGCAGGCTTTCGGGATCGCGAAGAAAAGCAAGCGCATCGACATGATGCTCTGGTTCCTGCTCCGCGACGACCCGAACCCGAACGGGTGGCAATCCGGGCTCCTCACGACGCGCGGTGCGAAGAAACCCGCGTTCAACGCCTTCAAGAAGTTGGCAGGGACAGGCGGCGCTCGGTAAGCAGTTCCCGGTATAGCGAGTCGACGTCGTCGATGAGTCGCTCTACGCGATAGCGCGGCACCACTGCATCGCGACCCGCTTGACCGTACCGCTCCCTGAGCGCTGGATCGTGTGCGAGTGTCGCGAGCGCATCTGTCAGTCCCCGAACGTTGTCGGGATCGACGAGGATTCCGTCCTTACCATCCGTGACGACGTCGGGGACACCGCCCACACGAGTCGCGACGACCGGACGTCGTGAGGCAAGTGCTTCGATGGCGACCACAGGTGTGCCCTCGTTCGCCGACGGCAGCACCAGGGTGTCGAACAGCGCGTAGTACGGCCGCACGTCGCGTTGATAGCCCACGAAGTACGTGTTCCGCGCAACTCCGAGCTTTGCCGCTGCGAGTTCGATGTCGACGCGATCTGGACCGTCGCCCACCAGGACGAGTGCCGCGTCGATGCCGCGGTCGAGCAGCCCCCGGAAGGCCCGCAGAGCGTCCGGAACGCGCTTGATGGCCGTCATCCGTCCGATCCATCCCACGACGAATCGCGACTCCGGAAGGCCGAAGAGACGGCGCATCGCCGCACGTTCGTCGTCACCGCCGAGGACGCGGCCTTCGAGATCGATCCCGAGGCGGATGACGGTGAACTGCTCTGCAGGTGCGACGGTGAGGGCGACGAGGTCGTCTCGAACCTGTGGCCCAACAGCAATGAGCTTCGTCGTATGCCGGGCGAGTGCGCGCTCCGTCTCCATGAAGAAGCGCGTTCGGATGGGGTCGAAATAGCCGCGAAGGACATGGCCATGGAACGTGTGCACGATCACGGGTGGCCGCGCTTCTCCGGAAAGGAGAGCTGCGGTCCTCCCGACTGCTCCGGCCTTGGCGGTGTGGGTGTGAAGGATGTGCGGCCGGATCCTGCGGATCTCCCGGACGAGGTGCGAAACCGCTACGGCGTCGTAGGCAGGCGAGACCTCGCGGTGAAGGCTGGGCACGGCGATCGGTTGAACGCCGAGCTCCTGCGCGACGTAGTCCATCGTGTCCTCACCGCGTGCCAGGCGACCCGACATCAGGGTGGTGTCGTATCCGCGGGTCTGGAGGCCCTTGGAGAGGTACGACACGTGGAGCGCGGGCCCGCCCATATTGAGCCGGGCAATGACGCGAAGAATCCGAATCGGCTCAGGCAAGAGAGGCGACGGTGCGACGAAGACCTTCCTCGAGATCGACCGTCGGCTTCCAGCCGAGCACCTCGCGCGCGGCGCTGATGTCCGCCCAGGAGTCGCGGATATCGCCCGCCCGCGGCGGCTCGAAGCTTCGTGTTACCGGCTTGCCGAGGATCGCGCCGATCGTGTCGGCAACCTCGTTCACGCTCGCGGG
>JAICLH010000281.1 GCA_025927495.1 Gemmatimonadaceae bacterium | reverse complement strand
CAGATCGATCAGGCCCTCGTCGACCATGTCCGTCGCGATTCTGAGCGCGGCGGCCGCGGTGCGCTTTCCCGTTCGCGTCTGTAGAAGAAAGAGCCGTCCGCGCTCGACGGTGAACTCGATGTCCTGCATGTCGCGGAAATGCCGCTCGAGCCGCTCTTCCGTCTTGCGCAACTCCTTGTATGCCTCGGGAAGCAGCCGAGCCATCTCGTCGATGCTGAGCGGTGTGCGGATTCCCGCGACGACGTCCTCGCCTTGCGCATTGACGAGAAACTCACCATAGAAGCGACGCTCGCCGGTCGAAGGATTGCGCGTGAACGCCACGCCGGTGCCTGAGTCGTCACCGAGATTTCCGAAGACCATCGACACGACGTTGACCGCGGTCCCGAGCTTTTCCGGAATGTTGTTCACCCGGCGGTAGTCGACCGCCTTCTTGAGCATCCATGAACGCCAGACTGCTTCGATGGCGCCCCATAGCTGCGTCATGGGATCCATCGGGAACTCCGCGCCCGTTTTTGCGCGAACCAGCGATTTGTACTCCTCGACGAGATTGCGAAGCGTAGTTTCGTCGAGCTGCGCGTCTGACTCTACACCGGCGGTGAGTCGTTTTGCGGACAGCAGATGCTCGAACTGCGAGATCGGCACGCCGAGAACGACGTCGCCGTACATCTGAACGAACCGGCGATACGAGTCGAAGGCGAAGCGCGGGTTCGAGCTCGCGCGCGCCAAGCCCTGCACGGTGCGGTCGTTCAACCCAAGGTTGAGGATTGTTTCCATCATTCCCGGCATCGACACCGCAGCTCCGGAGCGCACGGACACGAGCAGCGGATTGGCGGGATCGCCGAACATTTTTCCGGTGGCGCCCTCGAGGCGGGCTAGCGCATCCTCGACCTGCGGCTTCAACGCCGCCGGCGTGGCGTTCGCCTGCAGATACTCGAGGCAGAGCGGCGTGGCGATGGTGAACCCGGGAGGAACGGGAACGCCAAGGTTGGTCATCTCGGCGAGGTTCGCGCCCTTGCCCCCGAGGATGGCCTTCATGTCCTTCGTACCTTCGGCGCGTCCGTCGCCGAAAAAGTAGACCGATTTCACCTGCGGCTGTGCTCCCGGTTGCTCGCGCTCCGAGACGCGTGAATCGCTGCTCTGCGGGATGGTGGTCAAGCGGGCCCTCGTTGCTGGAAACCGGTTGTCCCCCGTAGATGCGACGTCAACAGCCGCAGCCGAACTTCAACTTTTCGGGATCGGTCGGGGGGGCCGTCGGATAATCACCCGAGAAGCAGGCATGGCAAAAGCCGTGCGGGCCGGAAGGAACCGATTCCAGCATTCCATCCAGCGACAGATAGCCGAGGGAGTCGACGCCGAGGTGCGCTTCAATTTCGGGAATCGTGTGCGTCGCGGCGATGAGTTCTTCGCGCGATGGCGTATCGATCCCGTAATAGCACGGACCCGTGACCGGCGAGGAGCTGACCCGGAGGTGCACTTCGCGTGCGCCCGCCGCCCGAACGAGCGCCACGAGACCGCGCGTCGTCGTGCCGCGGACGATAGAGTCGTCGACCATGACGACGCTCTTTCCGTCGAGGACCTCGCGCACCGGATTGTACTTCACCTTTACCTTGGCGTCGCGCCCGGCCTGCGTTGGTTGAATGAATGTGCGGCCGACGTAGTGGTTGCGAATGAGCGCGAGCTCGTAGGGCAGATTGCTTTCCTCGGCGAAGCCCAGCGCGGCGGAGTTCGAGGAGTCCGGAACACTGAACACCAGATCGGCGGTCGGGGCGGGGAACTCCTGAGCCAAGCGGCGTCCGAGCGCCCGGCGAGCGCGATCAACCGAGCCCCCGAACACGCGACTGTCCGGGCGGGCGAAGTACACGTACTCGAAGACACATCGCCGCAAATCGGTCGACGGGAAAGCCTGCATGGATGTCACGCCGTTGCCGTTGGCGGAGACGATTTCGCCGGGCGCAACGTCGCGAATGTATGTCGCCCCGATGATGTCGAGGGCGCAGGTCTCCGACGCAAAGACCACGGCGTCGCCGATCTGTCCCATGGCAAGCGGGCGCCAGCCGCGCGGGTCGCGCGCCGCGAGCAACGTGTCGCCCATGGCAACAATCAAACTGTAGGCGCCCTCGACCTGTCGGAGTGCGTCGGCCAAGCGCTGGGCGGGCGGTTGCTCACTCGATTTCGCAAGGAGGTGAACGACGACCTCCGAATCCGCGTTCGACGCGAAGATCGAGCCTTCTTCCTCGAGCTTCATGCGCAGCTCGCCGGCGTTCACCAGGTTGCCGTTGTGGGCGAGGGTGATGAACCCGCCACGCGACCTCGCGACGACCGGCTGCGCGTTTTCAATAGTCGATGAGCCGGCCGTGCTATATCGCGTGTGGCCGACCGCCGACGTGCCGGGGACCTTCGCCAGCTCCTGGCCGAAAGAGTCGTTGAGCGTGCCCATGCTGCGTACCGCGCGGGCACGTCCGGCGTCGTCAATGGAAACGACTCCGACGGACTCCTGTCCGCGATGCTGCAGCGCGTAGAGACCGAGCTGTGCGAGATGCGTCGCATCCGCATGACCGTGAACTCCGACAATACCGCACATGGCTTCAGCGACTCATGAGGCGAGGAATGGCTTCGTAGTACGCTTCGTCGAGGCGAGCGAGCGGAGCGACGATGCGCGACCGACCTGTCGTAATGTGCAACGGTGCACCAACGGCGCCCACCTCGCCGATGATTCGCGCCGGCACGTCATGATCGCCGGCGACGCGCATCAGGGTGTCGGGCATCGTGGTGGTCACGATGACGCGGCCCTGTGCCTCACCAAAGAGCAGGGATCGCTCCGGCAGAGCGGCCCAATCCGAAAGATCGACGGTGGCACCGCGCTCGAGCTCGCGATTCATGATGCAGCATTCGGCAAGCGCGACCGCGAGGCCGCCATCGCTGCAATCGTGCGCCGAGCGAACCAGTCCGGCGCCGATGGCCTCCAGCAGCGCATCGATGAGGGACCGCTCAGCCGCCAGGTCGAGCGGCGGCGGCGATCCCGCGACAAGGCCGTGGATGCGGGCGAGATACTCGCTCGCGCCGAGGTGCGCCGTAGGCTCGCCGAAGAGAACGATCGTGTGTCCTTCGTCGTCGAAGTGCGCACGCGTGATGTGGGCAGTGTGCTCGAT